>URLR01000107.1 GCA_900548815.1 uncultured Collinsella sp. | reverse complement strand
GATCTACACGAGCCTTATCGTCGGCAGCGTCAGATGTGTATAAGAGACAGGTCGCGTAACTTATCGGCTTCCACGATTTGATAGTCGGCAAGGCGAAGGACGCCCAAACCCAAGCCAAGCCCGATGAAGCCCATGACGGCTTTGCGACGGGGCAGCGGCGTGCCCGTGAGCCATTCGGTCGACGAACTCTTGCGCGACCTGGTGTTATGCACTTGAGGGCCGCCCGAGCCGCGAAGTCGCGACGCCGGGTCGTTGCCACGGGACTGCCCGGCGTTGTAAGATTGCCGACCCGTTCCTTGATAACCAGAACGTCCCCGCGACGAGGGACGTCCAGAACCGCGGCCCCCATCGGAACCGCGGCGATAGTCATTTGTCATACTCAGCTACCGTCTTGCTACTGAGCGGTCGCGGTCGCGTTGGCGCCCGCGGCTGCATCCTGCGAAAAGTCAAGTGTAACGCTCTCACTGGGCTCCACCATGCCATAAGCGCCCGCAAGGTCGCGAATGCGCGTGTCGGCGCCATAGACCGAATGCATGACCTCCAGATCGGAGCTCTCTTCGGTCGCCTTTTCGAGCGTGTTGGTAAGCTCGGCGTTGCTGTTGAGCACCTGGGCCGTAACGCCGGCGAGTGCCACGCGGGCGACGCCGATCGTCATGAAGATAGCCGCAATGATGCAAAACGTTTTAAGAACGCTCATGAAAACCGGGCTTACCGCCTGGTTTGCCTGACGGCCCGCGCCCGTGTAGACATCAAAGCGCGGCCTGCGCTGCTCACGGGGAGCAACGGGGGCCTGCGGCGTCTCACGATAGGCGGGCATGGCGTTCATATCATAGGCGAGTGCTGCGCTTGAAGTGTTGTAGCCCATGATATGCCGCCTCCCATCCCGAGTACGTTGGTAGTGTGTTTAAGCTTCGTTTATGGTGCGAGCGGGAGGTCCAATATCGCGCGGTCGCGCCTACAGACGCTGCGCCACGCGGATTTTGGCTGATCTCGCCCGAGGGTTGCGCTCAACCTCATCAGGCTGGGCAACCAAGGGTTTGCGGGTGATGACCTTGAGTATCGGCACGTTGCCGCACACGCACACCGGAATCTCCGGCGGACACGTGCACCCCTGGCTCATCTCCTTAAAGTGGTTCTTTACGATACGGTCCTCGAGCGAGTGATACGAGATGACGCAGATACGTCCGCCCGGGTTGAGCCACCTGGTGGCGGCATCAAGCCCTCGTTCGAGCACATCGAGTTCGTGATTGACCTCGATGCGAATGGCCTGGAAACTTTTCTTGGCCGGGTGTCCGCCATGCCGACGAGCGGCAGCCGGGATACCCGCCTTGATGATCTCGACAAATTGGCCGGTGGTTTCGATCGGTTCTTGCTCGCGGCGGCGCACGATCTCGCGCGCGATCTGCGAGGCGAACTTCTCTTCGCCGTAGACGCGTAGAATCCGGGCGAGGTCGTGTTCGTTATAGGTGTTGATGACCTCAGCTGCGTTTAAGGTGTTATTACCCGGATCCATCCGCATGTCCAATGGGGCGTCCTCGTTATACGAAAAGCCCCTGCCAGGGATATCGAGTTGCGGTGACGAAACGCCCAAATCGAACAGGAAGCCATCGACCCCGGGCACCTCGGCCGAGCAAAGCAGCTCGTCCAAGTCGCCGAAGTTGCCCTTCAGCAGCTGGTGCGGAACGCCGGGAACCTCGCGGTCCAGACGGGCGCCAGCGGCCTCGAGGGCCATGTCGTCCTGATCGACGCCGAGCAAAAGACCCGTCTCCCCCACCTGCGCGGCCATCTTTACCGAATGGCCGGCACCGCCAAGGGTGCAATCGCAGACAACGGAGCCGCTCTTTAGCCGCAGCGACTCAAGCACTTCGCCGAGCATGACAGGTTCATGCCGATATTCTTGTGTCAAGATCCCACGCTCCATCCGTTACCCGTGCCTTGCCCTTACGAGAAGAAGAGGTCCAGCAGGGCCTCATCGTCATCGTCCTCATCGGCCGCGGCGCGATCCCAAACCTCAAGGTGGTCGTAGTTGCCCACAACCGTGACCTCGCGGTCGAGGTTCGCCTGCTTGCGGAGAGACTCGGAACTGTCTCTTATACACATCTCCGAGCCCACGAGACGGACTCCTATCTCGT
>URLR01000106.1 GCA_900548815.1 uncultured Collinsella sp. | reverse complement strand
CCCGCGACCCCAACCTTGGCAAGGTTGTGCTCTACCAACTGAGCCATGTCCGCTTACGAGGATTAATCTTACGTGATGCCCGCATCCTATGCAAGAACTTTTTTTGAAAAGTTTTGCGACGCTCTCGCGAGGGCATCAATCGTCACGAAAGGCGCGAACAAACGCAGGCTCGCAGCGAGATGCCCCTACATCTCACCGAGCATGATCCAGGCAGAGCTGTCCTGCGCGAGCCTGCCGTCTGCAAGCGGTGATGAGGTGAGCAGGACCCTGCCCGCCGGCAGCTCCACGGGTGCTGCACCGAAGTTCGTCACACACGCCCAGCCGTTATCGCGGCGATAGGCGATGACGCCGCCCTCAGCGCCCTCGGCACCATCCGCAAGACCGGTGCGCCCGTCAAGATCGAGCCACGCAAGATCGTTGGCGCACCCGCGCAGCTTGCGCCGCAGCCAGAGGGCGTCACGATAGAGCGCAAGCATCGATGTCGGGTCCACTTCTTCCCTATCGGCAGCATAATCGGAAAACCATGCAGGCTGCGGCAGATGGGGCGCCGCATCGGCGTCTGCCGGCGAAAACCCAAACGATCCGCCATGCGCGGGATCGTCCGCCGCCACCCACGGCAGGGGCACACGACAGCCGTCGCGCCCCTTCTCACGCTTCGGTCCGTGCGTATTGGTCGCAGTAGGATCTTCGAGTGCAGCCCACGGGATATCAGCCACCTCAAAAAGGCCGAGCTCCTCACCCTGATACACGTATGCCGAGCCCGGAAGCGCCAGCTCAAGCAAAAGGGCCGCCCGCGCGCGGCGCTCGCCGAGTTCACGGTCCTCGTCATAAGACGACCCGTCGCGCAAGAGCCAGTCGAGCGCAATCTGGTGGTAGCGCGTCGCCTTGATTTGCGGCAGGGCATAGCGTGTCGCCACGCGCGGCAGGTCGTGGTTGGAGAGTACCCAGGTCGAGGCGGAATCGGATTCGACGGCTGCCTTCAAGCCCTTCTCGATTGCAGTGTGCATGTCATCATAGGTCCAAGTGGCCTTGGCAAACTCAAAGTTGAATGTCTGGCCAAGCTCGCTGGGACGCGCGTAGAGATACTGGCGCTCGGGCAGCACCCACGCCTCGGCAACGGCACTGCGCGGCGGATTATAGCGGTCGAACACGCGGCGCCACTCGCGATAGATCTCGTGGACCTCATTGCGGTCCCACAGCGGATGGGTGCCGTCGTCAACCATGTCATCGCCCTCGGCGAGATGCCACCGGTCGAGGTCATCGCGGTCGAGATCCTTGGCGAGACCCTGCGCCACATCAATGCGAAAGCCGTCGACGCCTCGATCGCTCCAAAACGCCAGGACGTCGCAAAAGAGCGCGTGAACCTCAGGGCATGACCAGTCAAAGTCCGGCTGCTCGGGCGTAAACATGTGCAGATACCACTGACCGTCCGCAACACGCGTCCATGCGGGGCCGCCAAAGTTGGCATTCCAATTGGTGGGAGGCAGCTCGCCATGCTCGCCGCGACCATCGCGGAAGATATAACGGGCGCGTTCGGGCGATCCGGGGCCGGCGGCAAGAGCGGCTTTGAACCAGGAGTGCTGGTTGGATGAATGGTTGGGCACGATGTCGACGATGACCTTGATGCCGCGCGCGTGAGCCGCAGCGATCATGTCATCGAAGTCGTCAAGCGAGCCGAGACGTGGGTCGACATCGCAGTAGTCCGCCACATCATAGCCGCCATCGACAAGAGGCGAAGGGTAAAACGGGCTCAGCCAGATGGCCTCGATACCCAGCCGCTCAAGATAGTCCATCTGCTGGGTAATGCCCGCGATATCGCCCAGACCCGAACCAGTCGAATCCTTAAACGAGCGCGGGTAGATCTGATAGATCGCGGCATCGGACATCCATGAGCGCGAAGAAGACTTTTCTGTAGCCATGGGGCGTATCTCCCTTGCAACGAGGTTATGCGAGATGCCCACGATGATACGCCCAAAGCGGACATTCGCGACAAACAACGCCACAGCCACGCCCCAAAACGATCGCTCCCTCGCGGGTTCAAGCCTCCTGGGACGAATCGACCGATTAGTGAAAAGAACGGAAGACCCACTTTCCCGGCCACGACAGCGAGCGGGCTCCGGGTGCCCCAGGTTGCCGCGAAAGAGGAGGGAAGCGCACTTTATGTACGCGACCGACGATTGAGGGGCAAGATGGGGTGCCCGGGGCCCGCGCAGCGTCAACAAAAAACGCGGTTCGTTAGAACCGCGTAAGATAGTTGGAGCGGACAACGGGGCTCGAACCCGCGACCCCAACCTTGGCAAGGTTGTGCTCTACCAACTGAGCCATGTCCGCTT
>URLR01000105.1 GCA_900548815.1 uncultured Collinsella sp. | reverse complement strand
CGAGATAGGAGTCCGTCTCGTGGGCTCGGAGATGTGTATAAGAGACAGGCCTTGACACATCCTCGGCAGCTTGCCCTAGAGCTTGTGGTGGCGCTCTTCTTTGCGCTCCTCGGCTGCCTGCTCCTCCTGCTTAAAGGCGGGGTCGTCGGGGGTGACGAGCTCGTCCTCGTGCGTGCGCTTGTTGTAATGGTGGCGCAGTACGGGCTCAAACAGGTGCAGGTGCTTGGCGAAGCCCGCCGAGCCAATGGCGAGCACGGTGAAGATGAGCACGCGCATGGGCATCTCGACCTGGTTAATCGCGGCGGCGCCGGCCGAAAGCATGATGCACCAGGCATAGATGAGCAGCACGGCCTGTTTTTGGTTGTAGCCTTCTTGGATCAGGCGGTGGTGGATGTGGCCCTTGTCGGCCTGCCCGATACTAATGTGTGCGCGCTTGCGGCGCACGATGGCGCTAAACGTGTCGATGATGGGCACGCCGGCAACGATGAGCGGAATGATAAGCGAGGTGAGTGCGGCGGTGCGGCTCACGTTGAGCAGTGAGATGGAGCCCAGTGCAAAGCCCAGAAGCAGCGACCCCGAGTCGCCCAAGAAGATGCTTGCGGGGTTGAAGTTGTAGCGCAAAAAGGCCAGACAGGCGCCAAAGAGCGCAATGGAGAGCGCGGCGGCGTCGATGCGGCCCGAGAGAACGGCCATCGAAAACATGGTGAACGAGGCAATGCCGCAGATACCCGTGGCCAAGCCGTCGAGGCCGTCGATGAGGTTAATGATGTTGGTGAATGCCACCAGATAGATTACGGTGATGGGGTAAGCGAGCCATCCGAGCATGATCTCGCCGGGGGCAAACGGGTTGACGATGACGCCGATTTTTAGGCCGCCGATACAGGCGATGAGCGCGGCGAGGACCTGTCCGGCCAGCTTTTGCTTGGGCTTGAGCTGGAAGACGTCGTCGATAGCGCCGGTCGCAAAGATGACGGTAAAGGAGAGCGCCAGCATGGGATAGCTAATGTGAAGGCGCGGGTGCGGCACCAGGACGGGTGGCCAGCCTAGGTGCCAGGTGCCTAGGATTTGCACAATGCAGGCAACGACCAGGCCCAAAAACACCGCCGTTCCGCCCAAACGCGGGATGGGCTTGGTGTTGATGCGGCGCTTAGAAGGATAGTCGACGGCATCGAGCTTAATTGCCAAGCGCTTGACCAGGGGCACCGCGAGGAAGGTCGTGATAAAGGCCGCCGCTGCCACGCATAGGTACGGTATGTAGCTCGGGGATGAAGCCATGAATCTAAAAACCGCCAAGCGTCGAAGGAAAAGGTCAGAAGAACGCCATGCGCAAAGGGCATAGCCGAACCATAATACTCGACCAAGGGGGGTGCATGTAATTGCACGCAGCGATAATCACGCGCTTACCAGATATTGGGATGTTGTCGATGGCTTGTCGGGATGCCGGCGGGAATCCATATGGACTGTAATGGTGATTTTCGGCAAAAGAAAACCACCCCCCACGTTACGAAAATGAACCCACCTAAAACAGGTGGGTGCCCTCATCGACTGTTCCAGCGTCCTTAACAACGAAGGATACCTGTACTAGGTACGACTGTGTGGGCTCCCTAAATAAACGCGACGGTTCACCCAGTTGCTCCGCGGGGGGCGGAATACCTACATCATAAAGCGGCACTTTGTGGATTCCAGTCTTGACATTACAAAAATCGTGTCGGACGATTACGGCGCCTTAGGGACGGAGCCGTCTACGCGGCCTGGCCCTTTACGTTTGAGCTGCTGAATCGTTGTTTTGGAGCATGTTTTTATGCCGACGTCGTTGACCGAACTTTTTTCGCCCGCCTGCCATTTGTGTCCGCGCCGTTGCGGTGCGGCGCGCGATGAGGGCGCGCACGGCGTCTGCGGTGCTAACGACACGCTCAAGGTGGCCCGCGCCGCGCTTCATATGTGGGAGGAGCCGCCTATCTCGGGCGAGGCCGGTTCGGGCACGATCTTCTTTAGCGGCTGCTCGCTCAAATGTATCTACTGCCAGAACCACGAGATCTCGACCGGCAATTTTGGCCTTGAGATTTCGCCTGAGCGCCTGGTCGAGATTATGCTGGAACTGCAGGACCAGGGTGCCAACAACATCAATTTGGTGACGGCGACGCACTATGCGCACCTGTTGCCTGCCGCGATTGCCGCGGCACGGGCGCGCGGACTGGTTATCCCAATCGTCTACAACACGAGTGGTTACGAGCGCGCGAGTGCCGTGGCGGCGCTGGGCGACCTGGTCGATGTGTGGCTCACCGACTTTAAATATGCCGATGCCGGGCTTGCGCAGTCGCTCTCCCATATAAAGGATTACCCGCGTGTGGCCGTGTCGGGTCTGGCCCAGATGGCGCGCGAGATCGAGCGCCGCGGGGGAGAGTTGGTGGACGAGGACGGGCTTATGACTGTCTCTTATACACATCTGACGCTGCCGACGATAAGGCTCGTGTA
>URLR01000104.1 GCA_900548815.1 uncultured Collinsella sp. | reverse complement strand
CGAGATAGGAGTCCGTCTCGTGGGCTCGGAGATGTGTATAAGAGACAGCGGTGAACAGGGGCTGGAACACCTGGATGACACCCTGGGCAAAGCAGAAGCCAAAAGCAGCGCGGAAGACGATGTCAAAGACCCAAAAGACGGTGATGCAGACGGAGAAGGGGATGATGTCCTTGAAGGTCTGCGAGATGTTGGGCGGAACCTGCTCGGGCATCTTGACGGTGATGTTGCGCTTAATGAAGAACTTGTAGATGATGCCAGTCACAAACGCAGCGATGAAAGCGGTCAGCAGGCCCTTGGAACCAAGGTAGGTGGTGTTGAAACCGCTGGCAGCGTCCGTGGCGATTGTGTCGCTCGAAAGGAGCAAGAAGCCGATGATGGCCGCGCACATGCACGAGATGAAGTTGATCTGGTTGTTCTTGGGCAGATCGCGGTTCTGAGCGTCGGCGAAGTGCTTGGCCGTGGTGGCGGCGCAGGCGATGGCCAGGATGCCCATGGAGTAGTTGTAGCACTTCCACAGGGCGTTGTTGATGTCATCGGGCCAGTAGAAACCCCAGATGTTGGGGACCGAGGCTACCAGGCAGAAGATGGACGAGAAGATGATGATGGGGATGACGGAGATAAAGCCGTCGCGGATCGCCTTGAGGTACTTGTTGCGGGCGATCGCGTTGAAAAAGGGCTGGCCCTTTTCGATGATGGCGATGAGTTGCTCCATGCAAAGCTCCTAAGAGTCGGTGGGTTAGCAACGATGGTAGCTTTTGACGTTTGCTTGCCAAAATGTTGACGTTGCCATTTTGCGACACAAAAAAAGACGCGAACCGGTGGTTCCTGTGCCTGCGAACCGTCGATTCCCTGCGCGTAAACGTTTGAGCCGCCCGGTGGCTCTGTGTTTACACAATGGCAACGTTAACATTTGGGCGACAAAAGCCGTTCGAGGAAGCAAAAACGTCGGTGAACGGTAGGTTTTGGGTGGTGAGCGCGTGGTGGGGGAGGCGTTGGATATACTTGGAGGCGTTCATTTTGTCTGTTGGGATGCCCGCGATGGCATCGTTGACATAGAAAGATCGACCTATGGCCGCTGTTAAAAAATCGGTATCCGTTAAGGACGTGGCGCGTCTCGCGGGCGTCTCGGAGCAGACAGTCTCGCGTACGGTGCACGATTCGCCCAGCGTGCGCCCCGAGACCAAGGAGCGCGTGCGTGCCGCCATGCGCGAGCTGGGGTATCGCCCCAATTTTGCCGGTCGATCGCTGCGCCGCGGCAAGTTTAAGACCGTCGGCGTCGCCATGTTCAACATTACCGGTACCGGCAACCTCGACCGTATGGAGGGCTTTGCTGCCGCCGCCGATAAGCACGGCTACGCCATTACCCTCACTAAAGTAGATGGGCATCCGTATACCCTCGAGAGCGCATCGTCGCGCATGAGCGCACTGCCGGTGGATGGCATGGTCGTGATCATGAATCGCATGCCGGCGGACTTTGGCACCTTCGAGCCACTGCCCGGCATGCAGACAGTGCTCGTTACGATGTTGGAGCACCCGCTCTGTTCAACGGTCGATAACGACCAGTTCGATTGCTCGCGCCAGGTGGTCGAGTATTTGCTGGAGCAGGGGCACAAGACCGTGCACTTTATCTCATGCCCCGAGCGCTCGCTTTCGGGCATGCAGCGCGAGGAAGGCTGGCGTGAGACATTGTGTGCGCATGGCATTGAGCCGCCGCGACTCGTTCGTGGCGATTGGACGGCTCAGAGTGGGTATGCCGCAGGCCAGGCTCTGGCGGACGATCCAGCCTGTACTGCCATCTATGCCTCCAACGACGCCATGGCCTATGGTTGCATTCGCGGGCTCGAGTCGCGCGGAAAGCGCGTGCCCGAGGACGTGAGCGTGGTGGGTGTTGATGACAGCCTGGGCGATATCGTGCCCGATCGTCGCCTGACCACCGTGCGCTTCGACAACAGGCGCGTCGGCATGTGGGCGGTCGACAAAATCGCCGGCGCCGAGGGCGTTGTGTCTGGCGTGGAGCACATGCTGATCCCCGGCGTGCTCGTAGAGGGCGATACGGTGCGCGATTTGCGTTAGGGTGCGGTCCTGTTTGGGTTTCCGTTAATCATGTTTGATATTGTTCGAAATGGTTTGGAAACCGTTCACGGGCGAAAATTGACCGTTCATAGCTTGAAATAATGTTTTGCGTTGTTCTTTTTTGTTTGAATGTTAATGTTTCTGCCATACAGAACGCAGCGCGTATGCCCGGACGCGATGCTCTCCATTGGTTCATATGTGAAAGGAACGCAATATGGCAACCAAAGAAGAAATCTCGATGGTTGGATTCGAGATCGTCGCATACGCAGGTGACGCCCAGACCGATCTGCTTGCAGCGCTCGATGCTGCTCGCGAGGGTGATTTTGAGAAGGCCGAGCAGCTGCACAAGGATGCCAGCGATGCACTCATCGGCGCCCACGACACACAGACCAAGCTGCTTTCGCAGGAGGCCGGCGGCGGCGAGATGGAGATGACCTTCATCATGGCTCACGCTCAGGATACTCTCATGACCACTATGATCCTGGAGAAGCAGACCCGCTTTACCATCGATGCCTATAAGCGCATCGCCGAGCTCGAGGCCAAGCTCGCCTAACGAGCCCGCACAACCAAGTCCCCTTCCAAAAGCTCTGCCGCAAACTCGCGACAGGGCTTTTTCTTTTTACCCGGCACTTGGGGACGTTCCTTATAATATGAGCAGGACATTGTCAAGAGGCAAAATCGGGCCTGGCCCCAACGATATG
>URLR01000103.1 GCA_900548815.1 uncultured Collinsella sp. | reverse complement strand
GTCCCCACGAGCCCGAGCCTTGTGGCGGCGCTTTCCGATCTTTCGGACGCGCGCATGGACGAGCTCGCGGTCATGCGTCGCAAGCTCGCCGGCACCATTGACCCCGATGCGCCCAAAGCGGTGCTGGAGCCCTCGCTGGTGCCGTACTACAATCCGCTGTTTGCCGATCGTTTTAACTGGGCGCTCGAGTTTCGCATTCGTAGCGGTTCGGTGTCCTACGTGGTTAAGGATATCGACGGCATGGCCGATGCCTATGTGCGCGGCGGTACGTTCTCCTATGGCAAGAAGCTTACGTTTGCCCATGTGCCCGAGGCTTTCGATGACGTGTCGACAAAGCTGCTCGACTTTATCGCAATGACGGTCGCCTACCTAGGCGATATTACGAGCCCGCGCTCGGCGTCGTATGACTTTGTCCGCAACGGTTTTGTCGCCGAGCGTCAGTTGCCGGTATCCGAGCATTCCATCGTGTCCGTGCTGGACCTGCTGCGCGGCAGGACCATGTCCTTTGAGCCTGCTTGGTCGCGGGGAACGACGACGCATCGCGCCTACGAGGTGGCAGTCGAGCCGTCGCCGCAGGGGGAGGGCGAAGTCCCGGCTAAGCGCCCGCCGCTCCTTGCCGCCAAGATTGCACCGGCGGCGGGAGGCAGCTACGACTTGCGCCTGCCGGCCGATACGTACTGCTTTGTCGCAGGCGACGCAGCCTATCTGGTCGATACGCGCCGCGCGCGCCGTACCGACACGGCGTTTGCCCAGCATGCGGCGCCGTTCCTATCGCACTTGTTGCCCTGCCGCACGCCGGTCCATATCGCCGCCGACCAGGTGGGCGAGTTCTGCCGCATGGCGCTGCCGATCTTGCGCGACTACACCGACCTGACCGCTCCCGCCGTACTTGACGCCGTGGCGCCCGAGCCGAGTTTTGCCATGGCGATTGGCGTCGACGATGGCCTTGTGACCTGCAAGATTACGGTGGCCTACGGCGATTGGTCGGCAGATCTCTTTAGTCTTGGTGCTCCGGGCAGTCCTTTCGAAGAGCAACGCCCCGGCGTTCCGCCCCGCGATACGCTGGCGGAGTTTCGCGTTATGGACACGGCTGCCCTGTACTTTGATTTCCACGAGGGCGGCCTGGCGTTTGAGGAGCGCGATGACGAGAGCCTGTTCCACTTGCTGACCGAGGGCCTGTCTGCCCTGTCCGAGCTTGGAGAGGTCATGCTCAGCGACCGCCTGCGCCAGATTTCGGTCCGCCCTGCGCCCAAGCTCTCGGTGCGCGCCACCGTCAAGAGCAACTTGCTCGACGTCGAGCTGGGTGCGAGCGGGCTTTCGGCGGGCGACCTTGCCATCTATCTGGACTCGTATAAGCGCCACCAGACGTTCGCGCGCCTTACGTCCGGCGACATCGTTCGCCTGGATGAAGGTGCCCGCGCTGCGTTTGGCCTTGCCGAGGACCTGGGCGTCGATGCCGTCGACCTGCTCGACGGCGTGTCGCTTCCCGCATCGAGTACCCTGTTCGTCGACAACATGCTTGCGCGCACGCCCGCGCTCGAAGCCGATCGCGACGCTGCATTCCGTCGCACCGTCGAGCGCTTGGATACGCTCGGCAAGATGGACTTTACGGTGCCGGTCTCGCTCAAGGCCACACTGCGCGGCTATCAGGTCGACGGCTACCAGTGGCTCGGCTCGCTCGAGCATCTGGGCCTTGGCGGCATTTTGGCCGATGATATGGGTCTGGGCAAAACGCTGCAGATGATCGCGCACATTCTGGCGCGCGTGGAGGCGGGGGACACCAAGCCCACGCTCGTGGTATGCCCCGCGTCGCTCGTGTACAACTGGGCTGCCGAGTTGGAGCGCTTCGCCCCCTCGATTGATGTGTGCGCCATCGTGGGCGCCAAGGCCCAGCGTCGCGTGCAAATTGCCGGTGTCGCCGAGCACAACGTGGTCGTGACGTCGTATGACCTCATGCGTCGCGACATCGACGAATATGTCGAGCAGGACTTTGCCCGCGTAGTGCTCGACGAGGCCCAGTACATTAAAAACCCGCTCACCCAGGTGGCGCGCGCCGCAAAGCGCTTGCCTGCCGGCGTGCGCTTTGCCCTGACGGGCACGCCCATCGAAAACCGCCTATCCGAGCTCTGGAGCATCTTCGACTTTTTAATGCCGGGCCTGCTCGGCACGCGCGAATCGTTCGCAAAGCGCTTCGAAAGCCCGGTCGAGCACGCCGAAGGTGACAGCGCCGCCCGCCTGCAGGCGCTTGTGTCGCCGTTTGTGCTGCGCCGTGTCAAAGAGGACGTGGTGGCCGATCTGCCCGAAAAGATCGAGGACACGGTCGTGGCTCAGCTCACCGGTGAGCAGCGCAAGCTTTACCTGGCAAATCAGGACCGCATCGCCCAGCAGTTGCAGCACCGCGAGGCCGGGGAGTTTAAGAAGGATAAGCTCAAGGTGCTCGCCGAGCTCACCAAGCTGCGCCAGATCTGCTGCGACCCGCGTCTGCACTACGAGGATTACAAGGCGGGAAGCGCCAAACTCGATACGTGCATGGAGCTCGTCCACGGCGCGCTCGACGGTGGCCATCGCATCTTGCTGTTCAGCCAGTTTACGGGCATGCTCGATATCATTGGCAAGCGCCTGGCCAAGGAGGATATCGCCTTCCTTAAGCTCACGGGCGCATCGTCTAAAGAGAGCCGCGCCAAGATGGTCGCACAGTTCCAGGCGGGCGAGGTGCCGGTCTTTTTGATCTCGCTCAAGGCGGGCGGCGTGGGCCTGTCTCTTATACACATCTCCGAGCCCACGAGACGGACTCCTATCTCG
>URLR01000102.1 GCA_900548815.1 uncultured Collinsella sp. | reverse complement strand
ACGAGATAGGAGTCCGTCTCGTGGGCTCGGAGATGTGTATAAGAGACAGGAATCTGCGCGCGGACCGAAACGTCCAGAGCCGAGGTGGGCTCGTCGGCGATGATGGCATCGGGGTTCAGCGACAGGGCACGGGCAATTGCGACGCGCTGACGCTGGCCGCCCGAAAGCTGGCCGGGAAGAACCTCGGCAGCGGAGCTGGGCAGACCGGTGAGCTCCAAGAGTTCCTTGACGCGCTTCTCCTGCTCGGCCTCGGTACCCAGGTTGTGGACGCGCATGGGGTCGAGCAGCTGCTCGCGAACGACCATGCGGGGGTTGAGCGCCGTGGCCGGGTTCTGGAACACGACCGAGATGACGCGACCCATGTGGCGACGGTCCTCGGCGGTACGTTTGGTAACGTCCTTGCCCTTAAAGTAGACCTTGCCGCTCGTGGGGGCCTGCAGGCCGCACATGACGTTAGCGGTGGTGGACTTACCGCAACCGGACTCGCCGACGATGCCAATCGTCTGACCGGGCATGAGCTTAATCGTTACACCCTGGACGGCGTGAACCAGGTTGGGGTGCAGAATCGAGCCGGTACGGGTCCTAAAGGTGACGTGGACGTCATCAAGGAAGATGATCGGCTCGACGCCGTTTACTGCGGTCTCGCTCATCTACATCACCTCCGCGTGAGGGGTCAAACCATTTGCCTTGAGCACCTCGTCGGGGAGCTCGGAATAGAAGTGCTCGGTGCCGGGCACGCGCTTGAAGACCGGACGGGTGTCCAGGCCAATACGCGGGTGGCTCGAGCGGGGCGCGAAGCGATCGCCCTTGGGGAAATCGCGCGGGCTCGGAACGGCGCCGGGCACCTGGTGCAGGCGGCCCGAACCGCTCTCGATGGACAGAACGGAACCCAGAAGACCGCGGGTGTACTCGTGGATCGGGTTAGTGAGCAGCTCCTTGGTGGGTGCCTGCTCGATAACTTGACCGGC
Organism: uncultured Collinsella sp.; assembly: GCA_900548815.1. GTDB lineage: Bacteria > Actinomycetota > Coriobacteriia > Coriobacteriales > Coriobacteriaceae > Collinsella. The sequence goes on along the minus strand of URLR01000102.1, from coordinate 1,895 downwards.
GTACATAACCGTGATGTTATGGGCGACCTCGGCGACCAGCGCCAGGTCGTGCGAAACGAAGATCATGGCAAAGCCGAGCTTGGCCTGAAGATCGTTGAGCAGCTTGATGACCTGCTTCTGGACGGTAACGTCCAGAGCGGTCGTGGGCTCGTCGCAGATGACCAGCTTGGGGTCGCGGGTAAGGGCCATAGCGATCAGGACACGCTGACGCTGTCCACCGGAAAGCTCGTGCGGATAGCTCTCGAGCGTGCGCTTGGGATCGAGGCCCACAAGCTCCAGGAGCTCCTCGGCGCTGCGGGTGCCGCCGCGCTTGGTGAGCTGCTTCATCTGGGCAGAGATGAGCATAGAGGGGTTGAGCGAAGATAGGGCGTCCTGGTAGACCATGGCGATATCGGTACCGCGCAGGCCGAACCACTCCTTCTTGCTCATCTTGAGCAGGTCGCGGCCCTCCCAGAGAACCTCGCCGGAAAGATGCTCGTCATCGTCGGTCAGGCCCATGATGGCCAGCGTGGTGATGGACTTACCGCAGCCGGACTCGCCTACCAGGCCCATAGTCTGGCCGGGACGGACGTCAAAGTTAACGTGGTCGACGACGTTGATATCACCGTGGTGCTCAAACTGGATGCAGAAATCGCGGACCGAAAGGATCGGCTCAACGGACTCATCGGGCACATGGCGATCATCACGCTTGAGCTCGACATCGCGCAGGGCGCCAAGGCGAGCGGAGAGGGACTGAGCCTGCTCCTTGTAGGCACGAACGGGGTCGGAAACCAGCAGGTCGGCCTCGCGGCGCTTGGAGGAATCGGTCGGATCCAGGGCGGCGGAGGGAGCAGCGGCCATGGCGTCGGTAATGCCCTCGGAAAGGATGTTGAGCGCCAGGCAGGTGATCATGATGGCCAGGCCCGGGAACAGCGCCTGCCACCAACGGCCGGCGAGCACGCCGCCGCGGGCGTCGGCGAGGATGTTGCCCCAGGTAGCGGTGGGCTCCTGGATACCAGCGCCGATGAAGGTCAGCGAGGCCTCGAAGATGATGGCGTCGGCGACCAGCGTAACGGTGAAGACCATGATCGGGGCAATGCAGTTACGCAGAACATGCTTGATCAAAATCCACGGAGCCTTGGCGCCGGAAACGATGACCGCGCGGACATAGTCCTCGCCGTACTCGGACACGATGTTGGCGCGCACGATACGGGCAATCTGCGGAGTGTACATAAAGCCGATGGCGAAGATGATCGACGGCACGGAGTTGCCCAGGATGGAGACGAAGACGGCAGCGAGGGCGATGCCCGGGATGGACATGATGATGTCCAGGATACGCATAATCGTCTCGGAGACAGCCTTGCGCGAAACCGCTGCAAGGGCGCCCACGACCGAGCCGCAGACCAGAGCCATGGCAGTGGCGCCAAAGCCGATAATCAGCGAGTAACGACCACCGTAGAGCATACGCGACAGAATGTCGCGACCCTTATCGTCGGTACCGAAGATAAATCCGTTGCCGGGAGCCTGGCGAGCCGTAAAGATCTCGACCGGGCTATAGGGGGCAAGAAGGGGCGCCAGAATCGCAGTCAGGGCGACCAGCACCAGCACGACGGCGGCAATCTTAGAAGACAGCGTCATCTTCTTCCAGCCACCGAGCTTGAGCCCCTTGGAAGCAGCCTTCTCGATCTGCTCGGTTTGCTTCTCTCGAATCTTTACCATAATCTACACCGTCCTGATGCGCGGGTTGATGAGCAGGTAGAGCATGTCAACCACGATGTTGATGATGATGAAGGCAAGAGCAACGACGATAACGACGCCCTGAACCAGGTTCGCCTCGTTGCCCTGAACGCCCTGCAGAATCGCGGTGCCCATGCCGGGGAGGTTGAAGACTGTCTCTTATACACATCTCCGAGCCC
>URLR01000101.1 GCA_900548815.1 uncultured Collinsella sp. | reverse complement strand
GTCTCGTGGGCTCGGAGATGTGTATAAGAGACAGGTGCATGATGGCGAGCGCGTTGTCGTGGCCCCTGGTGGCGCCGGTGGTCTGGGCAATACGCACTTTGTGACGTCGGTGCGCCGCGCGCCCGCGTTCGCCCAGCTGGGTGAGCCGGCCGAGGAGCACTGGATTGAGCTCGAGATGAAGCTCATGGCCGATGCCGCGCTCGTTGGCTTCCCCTCGGTGGGCAAATCCTCGCTTATCGCGCGTATGAGTGCTGCCCGACCCAAGATCGCCGACTATCCGTTTACCACGCTTGTGCCCAACCTGGGTATGGTGCGTGCCGGCGAGTACTCCTATGTCGTTGCCGACGTTCCCGGCCTTATCGAGGGTGCGAGCGAGGGCAAGGGGTTGGGCCATCAGTTCCTACGCCACATCGAGCGCACGGCACTCATCATGCATGTCGTCGATATGACGGGCGGCTTTGAGGATCGCGATCCGGTCGAGGACTATCGCATTATCAACCGCGAGCTCGAGCAGTATGGCGCCGAGCTTTCGGAGTGCCCTCAGATCGTCGTCGCCAACAAGTGCGATGCGCCGGGCACGGCTGACAAGATTGCCGACCTCAAACGCGCTGCGCTCGACGATGGACATATGTTCTTTGCCGTGTCTGCTGTGACGGGCGCCGGCCTCAACACGCTGATGCTTGCCGTGGGCGAACAGGTGGCTAAGCTGCGCGCCGAGTTGGCTGTCTCCGATGAGCCGGTCGATCTGCGCGATGATGAGTGGGAGCGCCGTCGCCTGCAGCGTGAGAAGCGTTTCCGCATTGTTCAGGAAGAGCCCCATGCCTTCCGCGTGGTCGGTCGCGCCATCGAGCGTATGGTCATCCAGACCGACTGGGAAAACGAGGAAGCCGTCATCTACCTGCAGCATAAGTTTGCGCGCATGGGTGTTGACGACGCGCTCGAAAAGGCCGGCTGCCGTGCGGGCGACGAGGTCCGCATTTGCCAGCGCGCCTTTGACTTTGAGGGCGCCGAGGACTTCTCGGAGTACGAGGAGGATCTCGAGGACGCAGACGTTGAGGTTATTGACGTAGCCGATGCTGCGGACGATGGCGTTGAGATTGTCGATGCGGCAGAAGTCGCGGACGATGTCGAGACCCCGGAGGGCGAGTAAGTCATGTCGCTGCGCGGTGGAATTGGTCTGCCTGAGCTGCCTATCAAGGATGGGCAGGAGTTTCGGCTTGGCATTATGGGTGGCACCTTCGACCCGATACATTACGGGCACTTGGTTACCGCCGAGCAGGCGCGCGAGTCGCTCGACTTGGACGCCGTGCTCTTTATGCCGGCCGGCTCTCCCGCCTTTAAGCTCGACAAACCGGTGACGCCTGCCGAGGACCGTTATGCCATGACGGTTCTCGCCACCGCTGCGAATCCGGCTTTTTTGGCGAGCCGTTTCGAGATCGACCGTCCTGGCGTGACCTATACGGCCGATACGCTTCATGCCCTTCGCGACTTTTACCCGCCTCAGGTAAAGCTCTACTTTATTACGGGCGCCGACGCGATTATCGATATTGTGACCTGGCACAATGCTGATGAGATTGCCGAACTGGCAACCTTTATTGCTGCGACACGTCCCGGCTTTGACATCGATACGGCTCGCGCGCGAATCAAAGAGTCGGGCCTGCCGTTTGACGTGCGTTATATCCAGATTCCGGCGCTGGCGATCAGCTCGACCAACATTCGTAAGCGAGTTGCCCGTGGCATGAGCGTGCGCTATCTTACGAGCGAGTCAGTGCTCGGCTATATTCGCAAACGCGGGCTGTATTCCGATTTGGGTCAAGAAGATTTTGAGTGATGGGGGTCTACGTTGTCGGTAGAGGATCAGTTTGAGGGTGATGAGCGCGAGCTGCTCAAGCGCATTCAAGAGCTGCTCGATGTGCGTATGAAGGATAAGCGCAAGCGCTACATGCATTCTCTGGGTGTTGCCGAGACTGCGCTTCATCTGGCCGAGGTGTATGGCGTCGACCGCTTTGATGCCGCCGCCGCCGGCCTGATTCACGACTGGGATAAGGTACTCTCCGACGACGAGCTCGTGGCTCGCGCGTTGCACTACGGCATCAAGGTCGCCGGCTCTCCTTCGGCCGCGACACCGCTGCTGCATGGCCCGGTTGCCGCCTATGAGCTTCCGCAGTTATTTCCCGAGCTATCGCCGGCCGTTTTCCAGGCTGTCGACCGTCACACCGTGGGCGCTTGCGACATGACGCCGCTCGATATGGTGGTCTTTGTGGCCGATGCCATCGAGCCCAACCGCCATGGTGATTATGCCCACGCGCTGCGCAAGATGGTGGGGGAGTCGACGCTTGACGAGTTGTTCTTCTCCTGTTTTGCGCAGGGTCTGGTCTACGTGATCCAGTCCGGGCGCTATCTTTATCCCACGGCTATTACGATTTACAACCATTACGCCCAGCTGCGCTAGCTCGGGTGTGTCTAGAAAGAGGTATTCCATGGCCGACGAGACCATGACCGACGAGCAGATTCTTGAAGGTGTGGAGCACAAGAGCTTCGTCGCCACGTCCGACCGTACCGCCGCCTCGCTGTCCGCGAGCGGTGTCGCCGCCGAGGATGTCGCTCGCGCCGCCGCGCAGGCCGCCTACGACAAGAAGGGCGAGGACGTGCAAGTGCTCGATCTGACCGAGCTCTCCGACGTGTGCGACTACTTTGTGCTTGCCACCGGTACCAATAACCGTCAGGTCGATTCGATCGTCGACGAGATCGAGGAGAAGGTCGCCGAGGCTTGCGGTGAGCACCCGTTCTCCATCGAGGGCCGCGAGCAGAAGACCTGGATGCTCATGGATTACGGTTCGGTCGTCGTCCACGTCTTCACCCCCGAGGCCCGCGACTTCTACCGCCTCGAGAAGCTCTGGGGCGACGCTCCCCAGCTTCCCCTCAATCTCCTCTAGGACCTTATTTAGGCTGGGGCTTCTCAAGGGCTACCCTCTACCGTTCGCCGGGCAGTTGCGGTTTTCCGCACCTGCCCGGCTTTCTTTTTGCCCAAAAGTAGCTAATTTGGGACGTGTCTCTATAGTTTTGTCAACCGCGTGCTTCGCGCCATTTCGGC
>URLR01000100.1 GCA_900548815.1 uncultured Collinsella sp. | reverse complement strand
GGGTCAGCCCGTGGGAGGCCAGGGCGCCGCTGACCGGTGGACGGCACCGAGCCGTGCGCTTGAACTGAGAAGGGGGAGGCCTCGCGGCCTCCCCCTTTTTGCGTTTAATAGAGAGTTGTAATACAAGAACTCGCCTTCGTTTAGCTTGTCTTACTGTTTGGCTGTATTTTGAGTCCTTCTTTTGTATTTGCGCGATAATAACTCCCATTGGCGTTAGGGAGGACTTGATGTTTACCGTTTTTGTCTTAGGCAATATTGCTTCGGGTAAATCGACTGCCTGCCGCTATCTCGAATCTCATGGCGCCATGCTTATCGATCTGGATGAGCTTGCCAAATCGCTGTATGTGCCAGGCTCCGATATCGTCAATGCCCTCGCGGAAGTATTCGGTTGGGACATTCTGGACGGGGAGGGCGGCATTCGCCGCAATGTCCTCGCTGCTCGAGCTTTCGCCTCTCCTGATACAGTTGCGCGGCTCAATGGCATCGTCCATCCGGTTCTCATCGAACAGCTGTCACTGAGGATTCTTGATCCGGTTTGCTGCACGGTTTCGTCCCCCCGTTATCCCTTTGCGGTTGTCGAGGTTTCTGCCCCGACTGGTTTTGAGGATGCTTTTGGCCTGGCTGATGAAATTCTGGTTATCAGCGCTCCTTTAGCAGTTCGTCGTGAGCGTGCTATTCATCGTGGTATGGAGTCCTCTGATTTTGATGCGCGCTCTGCATGCCAACCTGATGAGGCTTCGCTTTGCAATCTCGCTTCGACGGTAATCGATAATACGGCAGGCGACAATTCACTCTTTGAACAACTGGACGCATGGCTTGCGCGCCATGGCTTCGGGGATGTAGTGGATAGGGAGGAGACCGATGCCTAAGACACGTTTCTTTACGTGGTATCACGTGGCGCCACTTGCCGTTATGTTTGTCTTCGGCCTTATTTCGCTCGTCTACTCTTATGCCCCTGCCGCCTTCTTTAAGCCTTTGTATCCAATTGACTATGAGGCGTACGTAAAGCAATCGAGCATTTCGCACAATCTTGATCCGTATCTGGTGTGCGCTGTCATAAAGTCGGAATCGAATTGGGATCCCGAGGCTGAGTCGAATCAAGGCGCACGGGGATTGATGCAGCTGATGCCCGAGACTGCCCAGGATATGATTGCCAAGGGTCTTGTCGACGGCAGCGAGTATTCAGCCGGCGACCTTAACGATCCCGCTACGAACATCGAGTTTGGTTGTGCGTATCTTTCGTATCTTCTAACGTATTTTAACGGGTCGACTGACAGTGCCATTGCCGCCTATAACGCCGGCATGGGCAATGTCGACGGATGGGCGCAGCAGAGCACGTCGCTTCATAATGCAATCACCTTTCCCGAGACGCAGGCGTATCTGATTCGTGTCAATAATGCCTGGGTTCGCTACAAGACCCTCTATCCCGATCGGTTCGTATAGGACTATGCCTGCCGCCTGCGTATACTGCAGATATATGAGTTAGGAGTATCCATGGCGGAATTTGAAGTTGAGCGTGTTGGAGGAGAGCTCAAACGTTTTGGCGTTGAGGGCTCTGAGGTGCCGTTTGAGGTCGTGTCTCCATACGAGCCCGCCGGTTCCCAGCCTAAGGCCATTGAGTCGCTTGTGCAGGGTGTGAGGGACGGAGATCGCTATCAGGTTTTGCTGGGCGTGACTGGTTCGGGCAAGACCTTCACGATGGCTAAGACTATTGAGGCCCTGGGGAAGCCGACGCTGGTCATGGCTCCCAATAAAACGCTTGCCGCTCAGCTCGCGAGCGAGCTCAAGGAATTCTTCCCTAACAACGCCGTGGTCTATTTTGTGTCGTACTACGATTACTATCAGCCCGAGGCATATGTACCGCAGAGTGATACGTATATCGAGAAAGACTCCTCGATTAACGAAGAGGTCGAGATGCTGCGCCATCAGGCGACGGCATCGCTGCTATCTCGACGCGATGTGATCGTCGTCGCATCGGTCTCGTGTATCTATGGCATTGGCTCCCCCGAGGACTATGCGGGCCTAGCTCCGAACGTCGACAAGAAGGTGCCGCTCGAGCGCGATGACTTTATCCATGCGCTTATCGATATCCAGTACGATCGCAATGACTATGATTTGGCACGTGGCACCTTCCGCGTGCGCGGCGATGTCGTCGACGTGTATCCGCCCTATGCCGAGCATCCGTTGCGGTTTGAGTTCTTTGGCGACGAGGTCGAGCTGATTGCCGAGATCGACGAGGTCACCGGCGAGATGCTGCGTGAGTACGAGGCCATTCCCGTGTGGCCGGCCTCGCACTACGTGACTGAGAAGCCTAAGGTCAAAGCGGCTCTGAAATCAATCAGCGAAGAGTGCGAGAAGCGTGTGGCCGAGCTCAAGGCGACTGATAAGCTGCTCGAGGCGCAGCGTCTGCAGCAGCGCACCGACTATGATCTCGAGATGCTCGAGACCATGGGTTTTTGTAACGGCATCGAGAACTACTCGCGTCATCTGGACGGTCGAAAACCGGGCGAGCCGCCGTTTACCCTGATCGATTACTTTCCTAAGGACATGCTCTGTATCATCGACGAGAGTCATGTAACGGTGCCGCAGATCCGCGGCATGCACGAAGGCGACCGCTCGCGTAAGGTGACGCTGGTGGAGCATGGTTTTCGTCTGCCTTCGGCACTCGATAACCGCCCGCTCCGCTTCGATGAGTTTGAGGCGAGGATTCCCCAGTTCATCTACGTTTCGGCCACGCCGGGCGACTATGAGCTGCGGGTTAGCCAGAACGACGTTGAGCAGATTATTCGTCCGACCGGCCTGCTCGACCCCAAGATCGATGTGCGTCCGGTTCGTGGGCAGATTGACGATCTTGAGGACGAGATTCGCGAGCGCGTTGCCCGCAAGGAGCGCGTGCTGGTGACCACGCTCACCAAACGCATGGCCGAGGACCTGACCGACCATCTGCTTGACGCCGGCATTAAGGTCAATTACATGCACTCCGATACAGCGACGATGGACCGTGTCGAGATCCTGCGAACGCTGCGCGAGGGAAAGATCGATGTTCTCGTTGGCATCAACCTGCTTCGCGAGGGTCTAGACCTTCCCGAGGTCTCGCTGGTGGCAATTCTCGACGCCGACAAGGAAGGCTTCTTGCGCAACCGCCGTTCGCTGATTCAGACGATTGGCCGTGCGGCCCGCAATGCCGACGGCGAGGTCATCATGTATGCAGACGTTGTGACCGATTCGATGAAAGAAGCCATCGAGGAGACGCAGCGCCGTCGTGAGATTCAGATGGCATATAACGAAGAGCACGGCATTGTGCCCAAGACGGTTCGCAAAGCCATCAATGACATCTCGAGCTTTATTGCCGAGGCGGAGAAAACCGTTGGATCCAAGGGGCGTTCGAAGGGCGATTCTTTGGGCCACGGCGCATTCTATACGCTGTCTCTTATACACATCTCCGAGCCCACGAGACGGACTCCTATCTC
>URLR01000099.1 GCA_900548815.1 uncultured Collinsella sp. | reverse complement strand
CGAGATAGGAGTCCGTCTCGTGGGCTCGGAGATGTGTATAAGAGACAGGACCATGAGATTGCGGCGTCCGGTCAGCACCTCGAGTTCCTCAACCTGCACGGCATGGAGCACCGGATGGCTCAACCGCTCCAATTGAGCCTCAACCAACACTTTGATATAGCGTTCAATCTCGCCCTCATACGCACCTGGGTCGGAACTGTCGATCCGCACGAGCCCTTGCGTAAGCCGCCAAGCAAAATCTGTATCAACCATAGGCACCTCACAGATAGTTAGGTCAACATACAGATTGTATGCCAAGAAGCGGCTCGGTGCATTTAATGGAGCGCTCACAAAAACGGGGGCGCCTCTCGTGCGAAAGGCGCCCCCGTGGGCATTCAATGTCAGTGACGGGCAGGCCACATGGGGAACTGCCCGTCAGATCAGCCGGCGCTACTTGATCACGCGCACGCGATACATCGACGGAATCTGCTTGAGCGCCTCGATGGTGCTGCTGTCCAGGTGCTCGTCGGTGTCGAACATGGTGTAGGCGTTCTCTCCGGCGGACTCGTTGGTCATACGCTGCACGTTGGCGTTGTCCTTGGCGAGAATGGCCGTGATCTGGCCGATCATGTTGGGCACGTTGGCGTGCAGGCAGGCGATGCGGCTTGCGGCGCGCGCCTTGCCCATGCTGCAGGCGGGGTAGTTGACGCTATGTGCGATGTTGCCGTTCTCCAGGTAATCCTTGAGCTCGCTGATGGCCATATCGGCGCAGTTGGCCTCGGCCTCGCCAGTGCCGGCGCCCGAGTGCGTGGTGATAAACGTGTTGGGCATCTTGACGGTCTTGGGCGTGGCAAAGTCGCAGCTAAACCAGCTGAGTTTGCCCGCGCGCAGGGCGGCGTCGACGGCGTCCTCGTCAATGATGGTCTCGCGTGCGTAGTTGATGAGCACGGCGTCGGGTGCCAGCAGGTTGATCTGCTCGGTACTGATCATGCCGATGGTGTCGGCCTTGCTGGGCACGTGTACGGTGAGGTAGTCACAGCCACGGCAGAGGTCCTCGAGCGTGCCCACGCGCTGCACCTCGCGGCTCAGCACCCACGCGTGCTCGACGGAAATGAACGGGTCGTAGCCGTAAACGTCCATGCCCAGGTCGACGCAGGCGTTGGCGACCTTGGAGCCCACGTTGCCCAGACCGATGACGCCGATGCGCTTGCCCTTGAGCTCGCGGCCCACAAAGGCCTTCTTGGCTTTCTCGGCATCGACCTGGATCTCGGGGTCGTCGGCGTTGTCGCGCACCCAGTTCATCGACTGCACTACGCCGCGGCTCGAGAGCACCAGCATGCCCAGGACGAGCTCCTTGACGGCGTTGCTGTTGGCGCCGGGGGAGTTAAAGACGACGACGCCCTTCTTGGCGTACTCCTCGACGGGGATGTTGTTGACGCCGGCGCCGCAGCGGGCGATGGCGCGGATGCCCTCGGGCAGCCCGTAGCCGTGCAGGTCGGTCGAGCGCATCAGGATCGCGTCGGCCTCTTCGGCGGTGCTCACAAATTCGTAGCCCTCGCCAAACTCGACTTTGCCGTCCTTGGTGATGTCGTCGATGGTCTTAATCTTGCGCATGAAAAACTCCTTAGCAGGTTTTAATCTAAACAGGGTGGTTTGAGATGGCTGGTCGGCCCGCGTGCTGCGGGCTAGTTAGATCGCGGGCTCAAACTATGCTGCGCTTCGAAGTCCTTCATGTACGAGGCCAGTGCCTGCACGTCTTCCATGGTCACGGCGTTGTAGACGCTGGCGCGCATACCGCCCACCAGGAGATGGCCCTTGACGTTTTGAATCTGGTGCTCGGCCGCGCCTGCGACAAAGGCCGCGTCGAGTTCGGCTTCGTCGGTGCGGAAGGTGACGTTGGCGATGGAGCGACTGTCGGCCTGCGCGGTGCCATGGAACAGCTCGCTGTGCTCGAGCAGGTTGTAGAGTAGGTTAGCCTTGGTCCAGTTGCGCTCGGCCATGGCGGCAAGTCCGCCGGTCTGCTCAACCCAACGGAACACCTTGCCGCACACGTAGATGCCAAAGGTGTTGGGCGTGTTGAGCATGGAACCCTTGGCGGCCTGGGCCTTAAGGTCCAGGTACTGCGGCGTCTGCGCAAAGGCTGGGCCATCTGCGATGAGGTCGTCGCGCACGATGACCACAGTCACGCCCGCGGCGCCGGCGTTTTTCTGCGCGCCGGCGTAAATGAGCCCGTAGCGCTCAACGTCGAGCGGCTGTGACAAAAAGCAGCTCGAGACATCGGCGATCAGCGGTACGTCGCCGCAATCGGGCAGCTCGTGGAACATGGTGCCAAAGATAGTGTTGTTCTGGCAGATGTAGACGTAGTCGAGCCCGTCGCCCGCGGCCTCGGCGGCAATGCGCGCGTTGATGTCGGCCATGTTGGGAATGTGGTCGAAATTGGTGTCTTCGGAGCTCGCGAGCAGCACGGTCTCGCCGTACTTGGCGGCCTCCTTGTACGCCTTGTTGGCAAAGTTGCCGGTCACGACGTAGCCGGCGCGGCCGCGGCGCATGAGGTTCATGGGGATGCCCGCAAACTGCAGCGTGGCGCCGCCCTGCAAAAACAGGACACGGTAGTTGTCCGGGATGCTCAGCAGACGGCGCAGGGTTGCCTCAGCGTCGTCGATGATCTGCTGGTACATGCTAGATCGATGGCTCATCTCGAGCACGGACATGCCGCAACCGCGGTAGTCCATCATCTCGTCGGCGATCTCGGCGAGCACGCTTGTGGGCAGTGCGGCCGGGCCAGCTGAGAAGTTGTGCACACGTGCCATCTTCTATTTCCCCCTCGTAGTCGTTTGAACGTTCGGGATACTTTAGCACAGTGCAGCGTCAGGCGCGACCGCATCACAGCAAAACCCGAGTGCGCCGCTATGATTTACAGGATGGTTACATGGGGGAGGGGTGCTTTACTCCTCAGGCAAATCCGAATCTGCGAGCGAAGGCATGAGGTTCTCTAGGCGCTTGATCTCTTCGTCGCAAATTAGCCACTTCCTGGTCACTACGACGCCAGTGTGGCGATGACGGCTTCGTCGCCGGCGTATATGAGGGTGTTGCCGTCGGGGATGATCGTTTGGCCTTCGCGCTTGAGCATCACCACAATAAACGGATGCTTGCCTTGTGGCACATCGCGCAGGCGCTGGCCGGCCAGGCGACCGTGGGGCGTCACGGTGACCTCGCGCAGCGTAACCTCGGCACGCTCTTCGAACGTTGGGGCGGCCATCACCAGCAGATCGCCTTCCTGGATCACGGTATCGCCGTTGGGCAGCACCGGATGGGCGCCGTCACGCAGCACCAAGACCACCAGCATGTCCGTTGCGCTGCCAATGTCGGCGAGCGAGCGTCCGGCAAACGGATGTCCAGCGCCTACCTTGAGCTTGACGAACGACATGCCGTCTTCGTCGCGATAGTCGTTAAAGGTGCGGCGCACGTCGCCAGTCGCATCGATCATATCGAGCTTCTTCGCCACCGCCGGCAACAGCGAGCCCTGCACCACGATGCTTGACACGGCAATCACAAACACCAGGTCAAATAGGTCGTGTCCGCCGGGAACGCCGGCCACCACGGCAAAGAGACTAAAGACGACCGAAGCTGCTCCGCGCAGACCCGCCCAGCTTACGAGCGCAACCTGGCGAGGGTTCGTCCTAAACGGCGCCAGCAGCATGCCTACGGCGATGGGGCGGCTCGCAAAGAGCATAAACGCCATGAGTGCCAGGCCCGGTAGCAGCATTTGCGGCAGGCGTGCGGGTGTAACGAGCAGGCC
>URLR01000098.1 GCA_900548815.1 uncultured Collinsella sp. | reverse complement strand
TATAAGAGACAGTCCTAGGAGATACCCACCCCCCCCCGAAGGTTAATTGCCGCTGCATGCATATGCGACACTCCCTTCGCATGGGGATTGATATTGCATGCAGAGCGTACGTTAAAGCGAACCGACTAGCCCGTAACGTGCCGCTGAGGCAACGGCGGCACGGGTGCCCGCGCCACATAAACTGCTTGCCGTTTTGTTTCTTCAGACCTACTGCCACGCCTTCGGGAGGATAACGCCGGGGGCGCAGTGATTGAAGTCACTATGATTGGCATAGGTTGGGACATTCCAATCGGAACAGTCGAGGTTTAGATTTTTGCAATAGCTAAACATGCCGAGCATATCCATAACATTTGAGGTCTTCCACCCTGGTCCAAATTTCACGCTTTTCAGCGAACTGTCGGTGGAAAAAAGGAGACGTAAATCGTCGGCTTTCCGCGTCGACCATCCGGAGATGTCAATCTCCTCGACCTTGTAAAGGTTTTTGAGCGCCGAGTCGAATTCGACGACCGAGGACGTATCCCAGCTTGAAATACTGAAGGAAGTCGCATTGCCGCAATACGCGAATGCGTGCTGCAGATTTGTGCAGTTCGACATGTCGAACTTTGCCAGATCAAAGCTCTTGCAGTTCTCCATGTACTGAAAGCAAAATGCCAACGAGTGGATTTCTATGCCATCGTCAATGGCCTTTACGGCCACGATATTATTTCTGTTAGGCCACCAGGGGGCAGTCGTCTTGCCGTCGTTTCCCACGGTCGCGGTGGCGTATCCATTTTCGAACCCCGTATACACCGCCGTCACGCGGCGGCTGTTGAGCATGTCACCGACTCTGGGGACCCCGCGGCGCTTGTAGAACATGAGGCTGTGGTCGTCCTCCGAGTACACGGCGAACGCTATCCCGCGAACGGGGTCCACGATGTCGGCGTCGGTCAACGACCCGTTGCCGCCGCCCGTGCCGCCCGACTCCCAGCTCCCCTTTGAGATTCCGTTGCCGAGCGTCCCCGCCACCGTGTTGGACTGGTTTGTGATCGCCGACGAGACCCACGGTCCCGCGATCAGCACCACCAGGACGATGATCGCGATGATCAGTACGTACTCGACTGTCGACTGCCCCTTCGGGCGGCGGGTAAATCTGGGAGATACCCCCCCCCGAAAGGAATTTCCGCTGCATGCATGTGCGGCTCCTCTCGGATTGCTTTGGCTGATGCTGCAGAGGATAGACGCGATTACTAAGGATGAGTCAACAATGCCGCAGCGGCATTCACACTAAGAGGGTAAGGCGTTCGGAGTGACATCCCGTTCCAAAACGTATACTTGATTTAAGGCGGAGTGGAATGTGGGCGCGCAAGGAGATGCGGAATCGATGAGAGCCTCAAAAAAAACTACTGCAGTGTTATCATCTTTCATCCTCTCTATTCTTCCATTTCTGATTCTATGGGCGGCTTGGTCAGTCCTCCCTGATACAATTCCCGCTCATTGGAGTGGGGGTGTGGTTGATCGATGGGGTAATAAGCTTGAATTGCTGGTTGTTCCGCTGTTTTCTCTGATTGGTTCTATTGCAATTTCTGTGTACCTTATTGTTTCCACGCGGCGAAGAGAGTTCGCGGATTTCTCTGCTCGAATGCGACGGGACTTTGTTGCGTGCTATATTTCTAGTCTTCTTTTATCGACAACCTGCTCAGTGATAATTGCCGTTTGGGTTCAGTTGATTCTTACGCAAAGCACTGCGGTTGATGGGGGACTTGGACTATCGATCCTGTATTCCCTTCCCGGGCTATATGTGATCTTGTGCACTTTGCCGCCTTTTTATGCGAGCGGCGAGAGCAAAAAGGCAGAGCGCCTGATAACAGTTCTTATTGGCTGCGCGGAGATTGTTCTTTGTGGAATAGTGCTTGAAGGTTCGGCTGCCTCTTATACGATGATTGGACTGATGATTCTGTTCTGTGCGTTTGAGATTGTGTCACAGGTAAGGGATAGCCGGTCCTTATGAGTTGAATTACGCGCGTGCGGATATAAAGGTTGGCATGTTAAGCTGGTCGTTTTCTCGTTCTGGGACATTTGCAGTAGGATGAGTGGGACTAGGCGCGCTGCGGTGTGATGGTGACGGTTGAGACTTGTATCGCTGCAAATCCGCTGATGCACATTTTGCTATTGAGCTTGAAGGTGGGACCTACAGGCCTTTGTTTGGGATGTTCCGGTCGTCCAACACGTGTTGCACGGCTTTATATTGTTACGCTCGTTCGGCGCTCCGTTGGAGCATTTCCGGGTTTGTCGGCATCATGACTTGGCCAAGTGACACGCTTGCCGGGACGGTTGTAACGCCGCGCCGGTTCCGTGTGCTCCTTCGTTGTTGGCCTGTCCAGCCGGGGGCGGATTCGGCCTCATGTTGTGGCGCACGGCCTTCAGGGGCTTCCCCCTGGCGAGTTATGTTCGTCCGTATGGGTAAGGGTCGGGTTGAGCTGACAATCCCGTGTCGGAAGGGGCTTGCACCATGCGCGCGATGACAGAGATTGAGTGGCTGGACGGCCGTGTGACGAAGGTGCCGGAGCTCGCCCTGGGCGATGCGCTCGGCGAGAGCGTCCAGGCGGAGCTCGATTTCGGGTTCGACGACGTGTTGGAGGGCCTTTGGGTTGAGGTGCGCCATCATGAGCCGGATGAGGACTCGGACGGCGACCCGCGCGGGAGGGGCTGCGCACTGTACGCGGACTGCCGGTACAGCCTGGTCGAACCGTCGGACCTCGACCGTGTCTTCTGCATCCTTTACGAGGGGCAGCCGAGGGTCCAGCCGCGTCGCGGGGGAGCTCGTGAACCTTTCGCGGGCCTGCGCGTTGTCCTGCCTCATGCTCGGATCTCCCTACCCGCCAGGCGCCCTCGAGGCCCTGGCCGCGTGCGCTCGATACCTCTGCGGTCCGGCTTTCACGTCCGACCTCGCCGCCCGCGTCCGCGCGCGGATCCCATCCGGCCTCACGCGCTTGAATATCGAGCTGAGCCCAAACGATGACCCACACCCCATCGGTCTTCATGATGATGCCTCGATGAGCCAGCTCGCCCAGAGCTTTCGATACAGTCGGTTGAGTCGAACAGACTTTTTTTCGAGCTTGTCCTGACGCATGAAAAGACCTTTTGTAAGTTCTTTTCCGTTGGCATCCTTCCTATTAGGCCCTTTGGACGTCTGGAAGGAGCAAATCATGATCAGAATCGCAAGCTGGACGCGATTCTTCGCGACCGCAAATAATGAGTCGTAGGATGGCCTGTTGATTCCACTCAGGATCTCCCTCTTTGCAATCTCATCCTGTCGAACGTCAAGCGCCGCCTCCATCTCGCTAGGCGTCTCGGCCTGATCGGCAACCGATGGAGCGTCCGTGTCTAAAGGCCACGGGAGGCCACGGCCTTTTTGCGGTTTGTAGCTACTTGTACTCATGTTGATTCCTCCGGTGCGAGGCTATCCAACCCAATTGCCGACTGTGCCCATAATATGGTTGATTTCCGATCTCAGCCGAACACATTGAGCGGATAGGCCGTTCCCGCAGTTAGCCGAACGCCCCCGAGGCCCCATTCAGGCCACGGGGCGTCGTTTTCCCAGTTGAAGGAACGGTGGAGATGTGTTTCGATGAGTCCGGTGGCCATGCTCCGCCCGCCGCCCGGCACCTCTTCCCAGACTCAGCCGGACGGTCGGTCCGTCTATTCCGTTTTCGCCCTTAGGCTAGGCCAGCGGGGCATCGCCCCTCTCTGCGCGCGCCCTCTCGGCGGGGCCGGCGGGGCCGACCTGTCGGTCTACGACGGGTTCCTGAAGGGGGCGGTCGCCGATGGCAGCTAGCGAGGAGCTGGCTCGCAGGGTCGTGGAGGCCGGGCGGTCGTGCTCGCTCACCACCGCCGTCCTGGAGGAGTGGTCGAGGCTCGGCACCCCGAAGCAGGTGGAGTACCTGGCGGGCTACCTCGAGGCGGAGAGGTCCAGCCGCGAGGCCTCGAAGCGCGCGACGCTGCTCAGGCGCTGCGCGCTGCCGGCGCCCAAGACCTTCGACGGCTACGACTGGTCGGCCGTGTCGTGGCCGGAGGGCATGGGGCGCGAGTCGCTGCTCGCGCTCGACTTCGTCGAGCGCAGGGAGGACCTCGTGCTCATGGGCGACGTCGGCACCGGCAAGACGCACATGGCGTCGGCCCTCTGCGCGCTGGCGTGCGAGAGGAGACTCGAGGCGCGCTTCTTCACGGCGTCCTCGCTCGTGATGCGCCTGAGGCTGTCTCTTATACACATCTCCGAGCCCACGAGACGGACTCCTATCTCGT
>URLR01000097.1 GCA_900548815.1 uncultured Collinsella sp. | reverse complement strand
AGATAGGAGTCCGTCTCGTGGGCTCGGAGATGTGTATAAGAGACAGGGTAAAGACACCCTCGTGCTCGCCCCAAGAGGTAGCGGGCAGGATGACGTCGGCGAGCATGGTCGTCTGCGTCATAAAGATGTCCTGGCAAATGAACAGATCCAGCTCGGAGAGCGTCTTGCGCATACCGGCCGAATCGGGCTCGGTCTGCACCGGGTCCTCGCCGTAGTTGTAGAAGCAGTGCACCTTGCCCTCGTCGACCAGGTGGCCCAGGTCGGTGAGCTTGTAGCCCTCCTCGAGCGGGAGCTTTTCCTCGGGTACGCCCCAGGCCTTGGCAAACTTGGCACGCACTGCGGGGTCGGTGACTTTCTGGTAGCCAGGGTACAGGTTGGGCAGCATGCCCATATCGCAGGAGCCCTGGACGTTGTTCTGACCACGCACGGGCGCGAGGCCGGAATTGGGTTTGCCGATCTGGCCGGCAACGCAGGCGATGGAGGCGATGGTGTGCACCGTCTTCAGGTTCTGCTTCTGCTGGCATACGCCCATGCCCCAGCCAATGATGGCAGAGGGCTTCGCCGTGGCGTACATCTCGGCAGCTTGGTGGATCAACGCGGGCTCGACACCCGTGATGTCCTGCACGGATTCGGGAGTGTAGTTCTTGATGGTCTCCCACCACTCGTCAAAGCCGTTCGTGTGCTCGGCGACGAATTCCTTGTCGTAGAGGCCATCGTTGACCAAGCAGTTTGCAAAGGCGTTGAGGAACGCAACGTTGCAACCGTTCTTGATCGGAAGGTAGAGATCGGCGATACGCGCGGTTTCGATATGGCGCGGGTCGGCGACGATGATCTTGCAACCCTTTTCTTTGGCTCGCACGATACGCCTTGCGACGATGGGGTGCGAATCGGCAGGGTTATAGCCGAAGAGGAAAATGCAGCCCGCATCCTCCATGCCGGGGATGGAGCATGACATGCAACCTGAACCAACCGTGTCCATCAGACCGAGGACAGTAGGGCCGTGTCAAGTACGGGCGCAGTTGTCCACGCTGTGGGTGCCGATGCACGCACGCGTAAACTTCTGCATGACGTAGTTCGCCTCATTGCCGCCGCCTCGCGAAGAGCCGGTGGTCATGACAGCGTTAGGACCATATTCGTCAATTATGGCCTGCATCTTAGATGCGGTGAAATCCAGTGCCTCGTCCCAGCTTACGCGCTCAAGATCCGCGCCCTTGGTGCGACGGATCATCGGGTGCAGTACGCGAGGAGTCAAGATCTTGGTGTCGTTGATGAAGTCGTAGCCGCTCATGCCCTTAAGACACAGCTCGCTCTGGTTGGTGATGCCGTTGAGCGGTTCGGTGCCCACGACCTGGCCGTTTTGGACCAGGAGGTTAAACTGGCAACCGGCGCCGCAGTACGGGCAGATCACTTTATGCTTCTCCATGACACCCTCCTTCCTTTTTCTGCTACCGATTACTCGGTACTAATTTGACAATCATTGGGCCTGTATAGCCACCCGCCTACGCCTCGTTTTCGATGGTGGCGCGGGCACGCTCGGCAGTCAGTTCCGCCAGGCGCTCCTCGTCTACCAGGGTGAGGCCCTTGGTCGGGCACGCCTCGGCACACGCCGGACCGCCGGGACGGTCCACGCACAGGTCGCACTTGAGCACGAAGCTCTTGGTCTGCGAACCCACGCGAACGTCGCCCATCAAGACCGGAACCTGCGTGGTCGCAACGCTCACGGCGCCAAAGGGGCATGCCATGACGCAGCTCTTGCAGCCGATGCAGTTGTCCTCGTTAACGCCGATGCGATGGTTCTTTGGATCAAAGAACAAGGCGCCCGTAGGACAGGCCTTCGCGCACGGAGCGTCCTCGCAGTGGTGACATGCCACCGGTGCGGAGATCTCGTACGTACGCGTCACGCGCAGGCGCGGTGCGGCGATGTTGCCGGGAATATCGTGTGCCTCGATGCACGCCGCCATACAGGTTTGGCACCCAATGCAGCGTGAAGAATCAGCCACGACTCGTTTATTGCCCATGTTGTTCACTCCCTCCTGAATCCCATGCCGGAGAGACCCTGTCGACGTTACCCCGGACCGCCCGTGGTCCGGCATCGACGTATCGAGCACATGCGGCGAAACAGGCACTTCGATAGAATTCCTCCAACGATATACAGGTTAAATATACGCAGTTGCAGGTGGCAAACTTGAGGATAGGCCCTGCAATACGGGTGTATTGCAGAGGTTTTGGCAGGTTGGAATTATTCTCGATAGGATATAAAGGTGAGTGTATTACATGCGTACGCCCAAGAAAGATTTCACGCTCATTTCTAAAGGATGTAGTACGTTTGTAATATCGTTTACACTCAATTACTCTAGTGCAATAAAGTAGTGGTTGTAAGATTGGCTATTATTAGCCGATGTTGTATTTGTTATTCAAATTGCACGCTCATTAAGGGAGGCCAGTGATGTCATCGACTCAAAAACGAGCCATCCTGCAGGTGCGCATTCGCGAGGAAGACAAGCAGCATGCCGAGCGTCTCTACGACGCTATGGGCACATCGCTCGCCGAGGCTGTCCGTCTATTTGTCGCGCAGAGTATTTTAATGCGCAAGCTCCCCTTTCAGCCGGTCGCCGTGCGCTCCAAGGACGGCACGGCCGCCTATGGATTGCTCAAAGCATATGGGGACCCCAATCGCCGCTCCGAGGAGCGCAATGCCTGGATTGAATACCTAGCCACAGAAAGCGACGAGTCGGTTTTGGGTCCCGAGGAAGTAGATATCCATGAGTAGCACCATCATCGACGAGACCGTCATCCTGCGCTACCTGCTTGACGACGACGAAGTTCTGTCACCGCGTGCCGCCAAGGTCATCGCCACGCGCACCGCTCGTGTCTACCCCGAAATCATCACGCGCGTCGTGGTCACGCTGCGCGACGTCTATAAGGTTCCCCGCGTTGAGATTGCCGCGGCCTTGAAAAGGCTGCTCGATGACGTCATGGTCGACGAGCCCACCGTTGTCGCCCTTGCCGTCAAACTCTTTGGCAAGACCCATATGGACTTTACCGACTGCCTCCTCGCAGCCCGAACCGCCATCTACAACGATGGTGTCGTGAGCTTTGGCAAGCCCATCATCCAAGGCATGATCGACTACCGCCGCCAGCGCCAAACCGCCGCCGACGCCCGCAGCCGAAGCACCGACGCCCGCGGACACGGCACCGACTCCACCATCGACAAGCTCCGCCACCAATCCCGCCACTAGCCCCATCCCCTCCTAAGTTGCGGTGAAATAGTTCCTGGATTTAGGCTTATTCGAGCTTTTCAAGAACTATTTCACCGCAACTTTCTGTAAGGGTGGTTTTTAGTGCCGCCGAGGGGCACTAATCAACCGTTTGCCGATATGTTTGGCTCCGACTCATGGCTCTGACCTGCCCCGTCAAGCTTTTGGTCAGTTCATGGCAAGGTCTGGCGGACCAAATATGGGATAGCGTAGTGTCATTCACTCCCCCTCGAGACCATGGGGTCGAAAATGAGTCATGATAAACGCTGTTCCAAATCGCAAGCAGAGCTATTCTTCCGGTTATTCGAGGCCCATCATGGCGGGCATCTGTTTGTAGCTACCAAAAAATGGGACGAACGCTGTGCCTACGCGCTCATGCAAAAAGAGATGATTATTCGACTCTACAACCATGTCTACGCTGACCCCGCGTATTGGAATGACCTCGGCGTCGAAGATCGCATCTTTCAATTGGCATCCGCTATTGCGGTCGTTGAACCGGATGCCGTGTTTTGTGGAGCAACGGCGGCACTGCTCTATGGCGTCGGTTCTGCATATTCGCTTCTCGACAAGGTGCAAGTGCTGCTGCCGCGTTCCACCAGACGCGATATGTACGAATTCGTTGAATACCGACGCTGGCGGCCGGGCGACGTATGGCAGCTCGGCCCGTTTACGTTAACGGATCCATATCGCACGGTGGTCGACATCGCCCGAACGAGCGCTTTTCGATATGCACTAGGCTATGTCGACGGGTTGGCTCGTGAGTACGGTGTCGAGCGTGAAGAATTGCGTGCATATGCACAAGCGAACTGCCGCGGACTGCACGGCATCGCGCGCGCATTTGACGTTTTTGAACACATGGATGGCAGATCGGATAACGGTGGAGAATCCGAGGCACGGGCGGCAATGATTCTGGCGGGAGTTGCCGCTCCCGAACTTCAGGTTGAAATCACTCGACCGGGAAACGCCGGCTATTATTTGGCAGATTACGGCTGGCAGATGCCAGACGGCTCTTGGATGCTGGCTGAGCTGCATGGACTAGGTAAGTTTGAGGACGATGCCCAAAATAATCCGGAACATACTGCGGCAAAAACCTATCGAGCTGCCCTCATGCGCGACGCGAACCTGCGTGCCATGGGCCACAACGTCATTCATTTCAAGCTCTCAGACACCCTCGATGTCAAAGCGTTCGGCTCCATGATGCGCGGCTACGGTATACCAACCACAAAACCCTACACAGACTCCTGACCGGCTGCCCTCATCTTCTCGACAACAGAACCCATCATCGACCCAGCCCGCTCGGCCTCAATAAGTTGCGGTGAAATAGTTCCTGGAT
>URLR01000096.1 GCA_900548815.1 uncultured Collinsella sp. | reverse complement strand
TAACCTGACGGCTGCCGACGTGGTCATCCACTACGACCCGTGGTGGAACGTGGCGGCGCAGGACCAAGCAACTGATCGTGCACACCGTATTGGCCAGCAGCATACCGTGACCGTGTACAAGCTCATCGCCAAGGACACGATCGAGGAACGCATTATGCAGATGCAGGAGTCCAAACGCGACCTGGTCAACAGCGTGCTCGGCGGCGACGGCATCTCGTCGGCGCTGTTTACCCGCGAAGATGTTCTGGCGCTGCTGGGCGGCGACGGTCGCTAGCCGCGCGCGGGGTGGGACTGCTGGAGTGGGCAGGACGGTCGACGCATTTTGGCCCGACCGCTTGCCTGATCCGTTATGTGTTCATTTGCAATGCCGTGGATGGTTTGTCTGCCTTTGGGCATAAGAACCATCAAGAACATTGGCACATCAGCAAAGGAGAACATCATGGCGAAATTCTTTAAGGACCCCGACGGCAAGCTCATCGCTGCCCTTGGCGACGACGTTGCGACCCCTGCCGGTTGCACGGAACTGACTGCAAACACTGAGGACGCGGCGCACGAGAAGCACGTTCCTGTTGTCGAGACCGAGCGTGACGGTCACGTGATTCGCGCACGCGTTGGCTCGGTCGAGCACCCCAGCCTGCCCGAGCACTACATTGAGTGGATCGCCCTTGAGGCCGAGGGCCGCTTGGAGGTTCATTACCTTGAGCCCGGCATGAAACCCGCGACGTTTTTCGCGGGCGGCTCCAAGACCGGTACCGTCTATGCCTACTGCAACCTGCACGGGCTGTGGTCCGCGACATTCTAGGAGCGCGTCCCCGCTCGGGGTATCATAGTTAGCATATGCACATGCAAGCGCCGACTGCATTATGCGGCCGGCGCTTTTACTGCGATTTCGATGGTTTACGACGGAAAGGGCTGAGCCATGAAGCTCGCGCTTGCACAGATCGATATGCGCCTGGGTGATATTGAGGGCATTTGCGGCCGCATCGAGGACCAGGCTCGTCTGGCCCGCGAGCGCGGGGCGCGCGTGCTGTGCGTTCCGGCTCCGCTCTTTATGGGCGCCATGCCCGGTGGCCTGGTGGGTGCTGCCGACTTTGAGCACGACGTGCTTGCCGGTTTGACTGGAGTCGCCGAGCGTATCCAGGAGCTTGACATGATCTGCATCGTGCCCGCGGCGGTTTCGTTTGAGGGCCAGCCGCTGCTCGACTACATGATGCTCAAGGACGGTCATGTGGTGCCGGCGCGTTCGAGCATTGCCCTGCAGCGTGGCGAGAACAACGACACACGTTGGGCGCCGCCGGTGTTCGACGTGGACGGCGTGCGCATCGCCGTGATTTTTGACTTGGACCGCGAACTCGAGATGTTGCCGACCGGTGTTGACCTCATTGCGTATTTCCAATTCAACGCGTTTGACATGACCGACCGCGAGACTGCCGCCATTGCTGCCGTTCGCAGCGGCGCCTACCGCAAGATCGCATCCAAGCGCAGCGTGTGGTTTGCCTGCATGGCGCCGGTCGGTGCCTATGACGAGTCGGTGTATACCGGCGGTTCGTTTGTGCTCGACGACTGCGGTCGCGTGGTGGCCCAGGCGCCGTGCTTTGAGGAGAGCCTGCTGGTTCAGGAGATTCAGCGCGGCGTGATGCTCGATGCCCTGGAGGATCACGAACTGCCCGAGTTCCGTTCCGAGGAGTGGCTGTGGCAGGCGCTGGTGCTCGCCGTGCGCGACAACGCCCGAGCCCACGGTGCGTCGCGTGCCGTGGTGGCGCTCGAGGGCGACCTGCCGTCGTCCCTGCTGGCGGCGCTTGCCGTCGACGCCCTAGGTCCGCGCAATGTGGTCGGCCTGGTGTTGGGACGCAACCGCATCTTTACGCCGGCGCAGGAGGAGGCCGAGGCTGCCCGCTGTGCCGCCGTTCGCGCCATTGCCGAGCGCCTGCATATTCGCACGGTTGAGCGCGATGCGCCGGATGCCGCGCGTGTGCTCGACCGCGATGTGTCGGCGGGCGACGCCGAGCGCCTGCGCTCTCGCACGCTGGGCCTCATGCTGGAGGATACGGCGCTCGAGCTGGGTGCGATGGCGCTGAGCCCGCTGTCCAAAACCGAGTACGCGCTGGCGGCGCCGGCGCTTTGCGGCGGCTACCAGGGCGATTACGCGCCCTTTGGCGATGTGTACCTGTCGACGCTTGAGTTTGTGGCGCGTGTGCGCAACCGCACGTCTGCCGTGGTGCCCCAAGAGCTCGTGACGCTCAACGCGGTGGAAGATTGTATGGAGCGCGTGCTGGCGCAAGCGCTCTCGACGCTCGACGGTCCGGTCGATATGCTCGACCGCGCGGCACAGCTGCTCGGCGGGCTTGAGCCGGGTGAGGTCGATGGCGCGCTCGAGGCGCACGTGGACCGCAATCGAGCTTTCGACGACATCCCGATGGCCGCCGGCAAGCCCGAGGCTTGCTCGCTGCTGCTGATGCTCGTGCGTCAGGGCGAGGCCGCCCGTCGCATGCTGCCGACGGCGCCGATCGTCTCGGCCCGTTCGTTTGTTGAGCGCGCCTGGCCGTACATGCTCGCGTGGTCCGACCTGGGGCTGAGCGGCAAGGAACGCATGACGGTCGATGCGCTGGCGCGCGCCGAGGTGAACCGCTTTGCCGACGAGGATACAAGCGAGCGCATGCGTGGCGAGATGATGGGCATATTGGGTGACCTGTTGGGCATTTCGCCCGAGCAGATGGAGGAGCTGCGCTCTGAGGACGGTCAGCGTCGTTTACACGAGGGAATGAAAAAGTTCGAGGGCGAGGTTCAGGACGCCATCGATAAGATGATGGGCGGTCAGGGCGGCTCGCAAGGTAGTCCCCAGGGTGGCCCGATGCCGCACCCGCCAGTAGATCCGAGGCAGTTCCCCTTTTTCTCGCAGAACTAACTATGGGATAGGATTCGCTTCCAACCCCGATACTTCAACTAAGCATCTTGGCCCCGTTGTGTTATTCTAGAACAGACGTTCGTGAATGATGCGCGGGGCCTTGTCTTGCGCTGTGCTTGTGGCGAGGGGAGGTCGGCTTGGTTATCTTGGGCATTGACCCCGGTTTGGCTCATACGGGTTGGGGGATTATCGAGGAGCGGCGTGGCGAGGTTCGCTGCCGTGCCTATGGCTGCATCGAGACCAGTGCCGGAAGTCCGCTCGCGGTGCGCCTGTCGCATATCGCCCATGACCTTAAGGATGTCGTTGAGCGTTATCGACCCGACACGGCTGCTGTCGAGAGCATCTACTTTGGCGCCAACGTTCGTTCGGCCATCCCCACGGCGCATGCCCGCGGTGCTGCACTCGTCGCACTTTCGGAATGCGCGCTCGAGATTGGCGAGTACACGCCCATGCAGATCAAACAGGCTGTGGTGGGCACTGGCGCCGCGGACAAGCGGCAGGTCGCCTACATGGTACGCACACTCACACAGCTCGATCACGACCCGCATCCCGACCATGCCGCCGATGCCCTGGCCTGCGCCATCTGCCACGTAAACCTCAGCCGCACCCGCGCCCTCACCGGTGGCGAGTTCTATCAACAGAGAGGAACCGGATACTGATGATTTCCCAGCTCCACGGAACGCTTGTCGAGGCCACGATGAGCTCTGCTGTCGTCGATGTGTCGGGCGTTGGCTTTGAGCTCGGCATCTCGGGCAGCACTGCGGCCACGTTGCCGACGCCCGGTGGCGAGGTCTGCCTCTACACGCGTATGCAGGTGCGCGAGGACGCCATGACACTTTTCGGTTTTTCCTCAAAGGATGAGCGCATGATGTTCGACCGGCTCGTGTCCGTTTCGGGCGTTGGCCCGCGCCTGGCGCTTGCCGTGCTTTCCACCTATACCGTGGGACAGCTGTATTCGCTGGTGATGGCCGAGGACGACAAGGGCATGGCCAAGGTACCCGGTGTGGGCAAAAAGACAGCTCAGCGCCTGATCTTGGAACTCAAGAGCACCTTTGCCAAGGATAAGGGCTTTGTGCCGGTCGACGTGATTCCCGGACAGGTTGCGATGCCCGTGCCCGCTGCCGCTCCCTCGGTGATCGATGATGCCCGTGCGGCGCTCCTTTCCATGGGCTTTAGCCCGCAGGAGACCGATGTTGCCCTGAGCGGGTATGATGGGCAGAATATGCGTGTCGAGGATCTGCTCGGCGCGGCGCTTAAGCGACTCGGAATGGATGCGTGATGTGGGAAGCCGATGACTCTCAGGACTTGTGGGCGACGCCCGGTAACTCGCCGGCGGCATCCATGGCGCACGGCGAGCGCATGGTGGGCTCGGAGCTGACGGCCGAGGATCTCGATGTCGACCGCACTTTGCGCCCTCAGCGCCTGGACGATTACTGCGGCCAGGAGCACATCAAGCAGAGCCTGCGCGTGTTGATCGAAGCGGCGCAGAGCCGTGGCGAGACGCTCGACCACGTGATCTTCTCGGGTCCTCCGGGCCTGGGCAAGACCACGCTGGCCACCGTTATCGCCAACGAGCTGGGCGCTCAGATCAAGACCACGAGTGGCCCTGCCATCGCGCGCACGGGCGACCTGGCGGCCATCCTTACTAACTTGCAGCCGGGCGATGTGCTGTTTATCGACGAGATCCACCGCCTCAACC
>URLR01000095.1 GCA_900548815.1 uncultured Collinsella sp. | reverse complement strand
CGCGCCCTTGAAGTTGAACGTCAGATTGTCCAAATGCGGCCCGCGCAGCGTCGGCAGGTTACGGCGTTTGGTAAAACGCCGTAACTCTAAAGCTCCGTTACTTCAACGCTGTTGTAGACCTCGTCCCAGCGGTCCATGACCAGGTGGCCGGTCTTGGGATCCATGGCGTTAAGCTTGCCGCAGGTATTGGCGGTCTTGAGCACCGTGACGTCGTCGGCACCAGTAGCAATCGCATGCGCAAAGCCGGCGATGGTCGAGTCGCCGGAACCCGTTGCGTTCACAGCCGCAATCGCGGGCGTCTTGGCGCGGAACGCGCGACCCTCATGGAAGCCAACCGAACCGGCAGCGCCCATCGAAACGACAACCCAGGGGATACCGGCAAAACGGTCATCGGCGGCAAGCGCCTCGCGCAGGGCATCGACATCATCGGTCGTATAGGACGTACCCAGTAAGCCGTTAATCTCGGTCAGGTTGGGCTTTACGAGCTCAGGCTTAGCGTCGGACTCCAGCGCGGCCTCCAGCGATGCACCCGAAGTGTCGAGCAGCACCTTGGCGCCCGCCTCCTCGGCGATCTTGACGAGCTCGGCATAGTAGCCGGCATCGACACCACGCGGCAGCGAGCCCGAAAGCGTCACAACGTCCGCCTTCGCTGCAAGCTTGGCGAACTTGGCCGTAAAGGCCTCGAGTTCGGCCGGGGCGATCTGCGGGCCGCTCTCCAAAAGCTCGGTCTGATTGCCCTCGTGCAGAATATTCAGGCAAATGCGCGTCTCACCGGCGATGGGCACAAAGTCGTTCTTGACGCCATCGGCATCCATAAGCTCGGCCATATAGGCACCCATGTGACCGCCAAGCAGGCCGGTTGCAAGTACGTCGTCGCCCAGCTGCAGCAGCACGCGGCTCACGTTGAGGCCCTTGCCGCCAGCGGTCTTTTCGGGCGTCACACGGTTAACATCGTCGATGATTAGCTTGTCGAGCTGATAGCGCGTATCAATCGACGGGTTCATGGTAACGGTCAGAATCATATTGAACTCCTGTTCCGGGGGCACGACGCGTGCGACCCCAAACATACGATAGCTCGTTAAAGGATCTCGATCTCAAAACCGCGGGTGACAGTCTCCCCCGGCTTGGCCACCAGACAGCCGCGCTTGTGCTCCAGGATATCGTCCTCGTCGGAACAGGTGGACAGGCCGCCCCACGGTTCCACGGCCACAAAGTCGCCCTCGGGCTTGCTCCACACAATCAGGTACGGCATATCGGGGAACGTCAGGCGCACGCCCTTGTCCTCGGTCTTCTTGGTCAGCGTAACCACGCGGCTCTCGAGCACGTCGAAGATGGTCTCCGCGAAGTCAAAGAGTTCATGGGTAAGCGGCAGGTTCTGGCCGATCATGGGGTTCTTGCTGCGATGCTCAACATCAATCAGGCCTGTCGAGGGAACGGCAGTACAGAGCTCAGCGGCCTCACGCTGCTCAAAACGGAGCTCGTAATCGTCATAGGACTCGCCCTCGTCGAGCGGGCACTTAAAGCCAGGGTGACCGCCCACAAAGAACGGCATGTCCTCGGTGCCCTCATTGGTCACCTCGTACGACACGGCCACCTTTTCCGAATCAATCGTGTAACGAGCAACGATCTTAAACGGATACGGGTACTGCTCGAGCAACTCGGCATGGTCGGCAGAGCTTAGGCTCAGCGCAACCATGTTGTCACTCTGTTCCTCGAGCTTCCACTCCTGTTTGCGCGCAAAGCCGTGGCGGGCGAGCTTAACCTCGCGGCCGCCCATGGTCATTGCGTGACCGTCGCGAAGGCCGCCGCAAATCGGAAAGCAAATGGGTGCCTGGCCCGACCAGACCGAAGGATCACCCTGCCACAGGTACTCGCGACCGTCGGCCACAATTGAGGTGAACGATCCGCCAGCCGTGCTCAGTGCCACACGAATAGAACCGTTATCAAGAACAAACTCCATAGGAGCCTTCCCTTTCTTACGACAGCCCGCCAAGTCAATAGGGCTGATAGCAAACCGGCCCGCGACCCATCACAGAAACGCGAGCCGTCAACGGACTAGTTAATTACGCCGGATACCCGCTAATCATGGTATTCGCCGCGGTCCCACTTCTCGAGGAACTCGTCAAAGAAGTGCGGGTCGGCCTGAGCCTCGGCGTCGGCCTTATTGCAGGCATCGATCTTGGCAATCAGGGCATCGTGCTCGGGAGTCTTCTCGTAGGGCTCCTCAAGGAAGGCAAGCATGATGTCGGCCATCAGGAACTCGCCGGTGATCTTGCCGCCAAAGCCCACGATGTTGGCGTTGAGCTCGCGACGGGCATACAGGGCAGAGGTCATGTCGCGGACCAAGGCGCAGCGGGCGCCGGGAACCTTGTTGACGGCGTTGGTGATGCCGATGCCGGTGCCGCACAGGGCCACGCCAAAGTCGGCCTTGCCGCTGGCAACGGCCTCGCCCACGGCCTTACCGTAGATGGGATAGTGCGTACGGGTGTGGCTGTAGGTGCCGCAGTCGAGCACCTTGTAGCCAGCCTGCTCCAGGCGGTCGGCCAGATAGATCTTCTCGTCCGTAACGATATGGTCGCAACCGATTGCGATGGTCTTCTTCATCAGAACGTCCTTTCGTCTGAATTCACAAGTTGAGGTAGAAGTTCGAGTTCTCGGTGGCTCTCGTTAGGCCATCTTGTTGAGCATGTCGACACGGATCTGGTGACGGCCGCCGGCGTACTGGGCGCGCAGGAACTCGCGGGCGATCTTCTTGGCGACCTCGGTGCCAACAACGCCCGGGCCCATGGTGACCATGCGCGAGCCGTTGTGCTCGCGGGTCATGTAGGCGGAACGCTCGTCGGAAATGTTGGCGACGACCATGCCCTTAATCTTGACGGCGGCCATATAGGAGCCGACGCCGTACTTATCGAATGCGAAGCCCTGGGAATCCTTGTGCTCCAGCAGGTCCTTGGCAACGGCGGTCGCGGAATCGACAAAGTCCGCGGCAGGGGTCTCGGAATAGTCAACGACCTCATGACCGTCGGCGATGAGCATCTCCTTGATGGACTCCTTCATCGACATACCGTCGGCATCGGAAGCGATTACAACCCTCATGACATCCTCCTTGAGAGATACGCAGGTGCGTAGTTTCTGTTTGGAAGTGTTGAATCGCGTTCAGGTCCGGGCATCTGAATGTGCGGTTCTTCACTGTTCATGTTTATTTGAACACATTCGAACAGTAACTGCAAGAATTATTTGTTTATCTTTGTTCTTTTTTGAACAAATACCGTTTACGGATGATTGCTGGCCGTTTGGGCCCGGCGCGGACGTAGTGACCACGTGTTCAACAAACAAAAAGGCGGCCGAGAACGTGTCTCGGCCGCCCTTCGGCGGTATTCCCCGGTATATACAGCTGTTTTAGCTACTCAGACTGCCCGCTCTTCTTGGCATGTTTAGACGGAGCGCTCAAGAAACGGCCCGTCAGATAGTTCGCGGGACCGGAGATATCGATCCCCAGTAGCACGTGCCCCAGCCACAAAAACGCCGCGAGCACCAGCAGTGGAATCACGCACGAGGTCACGATCATCACGATGACACCTTCGATCAGATCGGTCACCTGCTGCACGATCTCGTCGGTCATCTGTTTGGCGCCGCTGGTCACCGACGCGACAAGACCCGAGGCGCCGTCGGCAAGCTGCTCAAGCACGCTCTTGGACTCTGTGGACTCGGTCTTTTTCTTGCTTGTTTTGGAGCTATCGCTATCTGCCGCATCCGCAGCGTCAGCCGCCTTTTGCTCGGCCGCCTCGATGCTAACGCGATACGTTTCGTCGACCTTCTGCGACACCCATACGCTTGCAGGCACCAACGCCATGCCAATTATGGCGACCACCAGCACACGCGTTGCCACGCGGCGCAGGACGGCGCTCGTGCTCCAGCGTCCGTGAATGCCAAGCGACGCTGCAAAGAGCACCAGCGCAAACGGGATCAGGATACCCAGGCCAACCGACCACAAAATGGTCAGCAGATATTTCTCGAGGTAGAGCACGGCAAGCACGATACCCAAGTTTCCCGAAAGCTGCGCGAGCTGCTCGGCAACCGGCGTTCCCGTATCACCCGGCAGCGCAGTGATACACGCAGATAGAGCGACGCACGAGGTCGTGAGCGCCAAAACATTGCCCTTCTTTTGATCGATGACCTCGATGGTGGAATCCCAAGTCTTGGTATCGGCAAAATGCGGACGAGCTACAAAGCCCGACAGCAGCGCCAGTACCACGAGCGCAACGATAAAGCCAATCTGCAGCTTTTTGTTTGCGCACACGACATCGGACAGGCTGGGCTGCAGCTCGGTTACCGTCGTGTGCTCGGTTATCTGGACAGGACGCCCATGAGCCATCTCGTGCGCGTCTCTCTTTTGAATCGATCCGTTGTCCGGCATTTGGATACCTCCTCATTCCGGCCTGTATTGCGGATGGAAGTATACCCATCCAGCGAAAACCGAACGGGAGGGCGTGCAGAAGCTCCATAACGCTGCTAGTCGAACAGTGCCATTTCAAAACTATGCCGGTTTACTACCGTAAAACCGATAGGACCGACCACATTTGCTATTTGCAGAAAATGGCGAGCTTTCTACCTGCGGCTTTGATAACGCTGTTCTTTCCATAGTTGAAAGAATACGATTCATCGTAGTAAACCGGCATAGTTTTATAACCGACGGGTCGAGTCGGCACCGCAACAAACCTAATAACCCGTTTTCTTCCATCCTCAAAGGATCAAATGCATGGCAGGAGTGTCCCTAACTGCCGGCAGAGACGATATGAGCAGGACATAAAAACATTGAGAGCCCCTGCT
>URLR01000094.1 GCA_900548815.1 uncultured Collinsella sp. | reverse complement strand
CTTTACGGCTAAGATTCCCGGCACCGAAGTCGGCGTCACCGAGCCCACGCCCACGTTCTCTTCGCTGTTCGGCGAGCCGTTTATGCCGCTCGACCCCATGGTTTACGCCAAGATGCTTGGCGAGCGCATTGCCGACGGCCGCACGCGCGTGTACCTGGTCAACACCGGCTGGATTGGCGGCGGCTACGGCGTGGGTCATCGCATCGAGCTGGCCTACACGCGCTCGCTGGTCGCGCGCGCCCTCGACGGCACCATCGAGGACAGCGAGTTCGTGCACGACGACATCTTTAACGTTGACATTCCCACGACGTGCCACGGCGTGCCCGATGGCATCCTGGTGCCGCGCCAATACTGGCAGAGCACCGCGCGCTACGACGAGGCCGCGCACAACCTGGCGGTGATGTTCGAGGAGAACTTCGAGAAGAAGTACTCGCACCTGCCCGAGTCCGTCAAAGCCGCCGGCCCGCACGCCCAGGTGTCCGCCGAGGCCCGTCATCGCGGCCGCGGCCTGCTGGGGCTCCGCCACTAGCGTCGCCTCAGACTCAAAACCACCATAAAGGGGGCACCTTTATGGTGGTTTTGCTCGCGTGGATGACTCGGGTTACAATACGCCTGACATATCGTCCCCTTCTCCGGATGGGGACAGCGCAAGCGTTCTTGTGACGGCACCGTAGGACTTTGAAGGTGGCCGTCGTGAGGGCGCTTTTTGTTTAGGCGCCCTCACTCGGGCGCACATAATGAAGGGAGAGCGTATGAAGAGCTTTATTGCCGAGGATTCATTCTGGGAGCTGTTTCCGCAGGCAGCGGTCGGTGTTGTGGTCGTGGAGGGCATGAAGCCCACGGCTCAGATTCCTCAAGAGGACGTGGATGCGATTGCGGCGTTGCTCGACCGCGCCAATATCGATGCGGAGCGTCATCTGACCAGCGACACTATCAGCGAGAACGCACCGGTCAAGGCATGGCGCGAGGCCTATCGTCTGTTCAAGACCAAGAAAGGCGCGCGCTGCTCGATCGAGAACTTGCTCAAACGCGTGCTCAAAGGCAAGCCGGTGGGCCACATTACGCCCGCGGTGGATATTTACAACACGGTGTCGCTGACCTACGCGCTGCCCGTGGGAGGCGAGGATCTGCATGCGATCGAGGGGGACCTTCGCCTGAAGGTGGCCGACGGTGGCGATGCGTTCTTGCCGCTTGGCGAGGAGGCGGACGATCCGACGCTGCCCGGCGAGCTCGCCTACATCGACGATGCGGGCGCTGTGTGCCGCTGCTGGAACTGGCGCGACGGCGTTCGCACGGCGCTGTCCGATGATTCGGCCGATGCGTTCCTGGCGATTGAGTGCGTGGAGCCCGAGCGGATGGGGGATTGCCAGGCTGCGATCGATCGCTTAGCCGAGCTGCTTGAGCGCTATCTGGGAGCGACGGTTGTCATTAAGACGCTTGTGACCCGCGACAATCCTTGCGTGGAACTGTAGCGGCTCCTAGAACCTATTGATGCCCCAAACCACCACAAAGGTGCCTGTCCTTTGTGGTGG
This sequence comes from uncultured Collinsella sp., assembly GCA_900548815.1. Taxonomy (GTDB): domain Bacteria; phylum Actinomycetota; class Coriobacteriia; order Coriobacteriales; family Coriobacteriaceae; genus Collinsella. The sequence continues at coordinate 3,436 of URLR01000094.1, read as the reverse complement.
TTTTTATGTTGATGGGTCAACAAATAGGTCGTGCAGGGCTGGCGGCCGCTGGGTACGGTTAAGATGTTTACCCGTTAGCATTATGCAAGCGAAAGGCGGTCGTCTCCCATGCAGCAGAACGACGAGACACGTTTCGAGGACTTTGTCGGACTGATCAGCGGGCTCTACAAGGAGATCCAGCGCATTAAGACATCCGAGGGCGCAAGGCTCGGCCTTAAGGGCTCCGACGTTATGTGCCTGTACTATCTTGAACGCAGCAAGGACGGCCTGACTGGCGCTGACTTGGCTCGCATGGCAGGCGTGACCCGCGCCGCCGTCTCGCGTACGCTTGCGCATCTGGAGGAGGGCGGCTACGTCGAGGTCGATGATTCGGGCGATGCCGCCGTTAAGTATCGTGCTCCGGTGCGCCTGACCGCTCTGGGCGGCGAGAGCATGGGCGAGGCCGACCGCATCATCCACGAAGTGCTCGATACCACCGGTAAGGCTATGGGTGTGGAGCAGCGCGAGCAGATGTATGCGTCGCTGCACACGATTCTTAACACCCTGCGCGAGCTGTAGGGCCGCCAAGGCTTTTGCTTCCAATTAACAACTGCATAGTCCTGTTTGAGCGCGTATACCGTGCCGGGGCCTTGCTGTCAAAATTCCCTGCGCGGGACCTGCGCAAGAAAGGATTCGCTATGTCCGTCCGCATTATTACCGATTCCGCAAGCGATATGTCGCCGGCGGAGCACCCGGCACTGGCCGTTTTGCCGCTGTCCGTCACCTTTGGCACCGATGTGTACATGGATGGCATCGACATCGATCACCAGCGCTTTTACGAGATGCTCGTGGAGCGCGATGAGCTGCCCAAGACCGGCCAGGTCAACCCGTACGCGTTTTCGCAGGCCATCGCCGAGGCGCGTGAGGCCGGCGACGAGGCCGTGATTATTACCGTGGGCGCTAAGCTATCAGGCACCAATCAGAGTGCCCGTACCGCACTTGCCGAGGCGCCAGGTGGCGACGTGTTCGTGGTAGACAGCAACAACGTCACCCTGGGCGAGCGCGTCCTGGTCGAATATGCGCTGCGCTTGGTGGACGAGGGCCGCAGTGCATCTCAGATCGCGGCGGCTGTCGAGGCCGTGCGCGACCGTGTGGTGGTTATCGGCCTACTCGAGACACTGGAGTACCTGGTGCGCGGCGGTCGTCTGTCTGCTGCGGCCGGCGCCGTGGGTACGCTGCTCAACGTGAAGCCCGTTGTGGCCGCCGAGGACGGACTGATCGTGCAGCTGGGCAAGGCGCGCGGTTCCAAGAACGGCCGCAACCTGCTGAACCAAAAGGTCGAAAAGGCGGGCGGCATCGACTTTTCCATGCCGCTGGCGCTCGGCTATACGGGTCTTTCGGATGCGGTGCTCAAGAAGTATATCGAGGACAGCGCGGTACTTTGGGCTGGCCACACCGAGGGCGAGTTGCCCGTTCACACCATCGGCGCCACCATCGGTACCCACGTTGGCCCCGGCGCCGTAGCAGTAGCCTTCTTCCAGCCCGCCAACTAACCGACCTGCCATAAACCACCACAAAGGGGACAGGCACCTTTGTGGTGGTTTATGCTTTTCCGGGTGGAAGGGAGCATGCGATGGCGTCTGAGGGCTTTTTTGAGCGGGTGTACGAGGTGGTCGAGCAGATCCCCGAGGGGATGGTCGCCACGTATGGTCAGGTGGCGCTGCTTGCCGGTCGTCCACGAAGTGCGCGGTACGTGGGTTACGCGCTGCACAGCAATCCGCGCCCCGGCGAGATTCCCTGCCATCGCGTGGTGTTTGCCGACGGCCGTATCTGTGAGGGCTTTGCCTTTGGTGGCCCCGATGCTCAGCGCGAGCTCTTAATGGGGGAGGGCGTGACGTTTGCCGATCCCATGCATGTTGATCTGGCCGCCTGTCGCTGGCCTGCCGGGCTGTAGTGGCGGGCTTCGTCAAAATCACCACAAAGGTGCCTGTCCCCTTCGTGGTGGTTTTAGTTTACCGGGGCTAACTTATGGAGAAGCTATGGCGGCGGATATTGATCCTGCAAAGTAAACCACGGTGAACTATATTGGTTTCAGCAACGGAGCAGGCAATAGGCGATGAAAAAGCCTGCCCTGTTGAGTTTGATTCGCATTCCTCCCCTCTGTGCGATTCAACGGTGTACTTCGGGAACAGGCCCGCTGGCAACTAACTGCCGGCGGTCCTGTTCCTGTTTGTCGGGGGAGTGCGATGGACGGAGCCGAAGCGGTCCGCTCCAAAAAAGGCGGACGCCGTAGCGCCCGCCCTATAGCAATCGAAAGCTCAAGCCAGCAGATCGGTATAGTACACCATACCCATGGCGTCCTGAACCTCTGCCAGGGTCTGCTCGGCGATCTCGTTGGCGCGACGGTTGCCCTCGTGCAGCACGTCCTTCACATAGTCCAGATCGTTCTCATAGCGCTGGCGACGCTCGCGGATAGGTGCGAAGTACTCGTTGACGGCCTCGGTCACGTACTTCTTGAGCTGGCCGGAGCCGCCCATGCCAATCTCCTCGGCAATCTCGACTTCGGAACGGCCGGTGCAGATGGCGGCTGTCGAAAGCAGGCCAGACACGCCGGGACGGTTCTCGGGATCGAACGTGATCATGCGCTCGGAGTCGGTCTGGCTCTTCTTGATGCGCTTTGCCGTCTCCTCGGCGGTCATCGAAATATTGATGGCGTTGCCGTAGCTCTTGCTCATCTTGCGACCGTCCAGGCCCGGCAGCAGCGGGGTCTCGGACAGCAGCGCGTCGACCTCGGGGAACACCTTGCCGTAGCGGTTGTTAAAGCGGCGAGCGATGGTGCGGGTAAGCTCGATGTGCGGCAGCTGGTCGCGACCGACAGGCACCACGTTGCCCTTGCAGAACAGGATGTCGCAGGCCTGATGTACCGGGTAGGTGAGCAGAAGACCGGTGAGCTCGTGGCCCGAGGCCTCCATCTCGGCCTTTACCGTGGGGTTGCGCGCCAGTTCGGCCTCGGACACCAGCGACAGGAACGGCAGCATGAGCTGGTTGGCGGCGGGCACGGCGGAGTGCGCGTAGATCATGGTTTTGTCGGGGTCAATGCCGCAGGCAAGGTAGTCCATGACCATGTTGTACACGTTGTCCTGGATGTGCTCGGTCGTGTCGCGGTCAGTGATGACCTGGTAGTCGGCGATGAGCACGTTGGTCTTGGCGCCCATGTTCTGCAGCTCAACACGGCCCTTGAGGGTGCCGAAGTAGTGGCCCAGGTGCAGACGGCCGGTGGGGCGGTCGCCGGTGAGCATGGTGAACTTCTCGGGCGTTTTGGCCAGGCCCTCGCGAATGGCGTTGCTCTTTTGCAGCGCGACTTCGTAGCTGTTCTCGTTTGGCATGATTGCTCCTAACGTATGTTCATGGGTCAAGATGATAACGCGTTTATTGGAGGGGCGGTGCGTAAGTAGGC
>URLR01000093.1 GCA_900548815.1 uncultured Collinsella sp. | reverse complement strand
ATAGGAGTCCGTCTCGTGGGCTCGGAGATGTGTATAAGAGACAGATGTACTCGACCACGTTGACGCGACCGGTAAAGATCAGGTCGCGCACGCCCAGGGTATCGACCAGCGCGTGGCACTCGGCGCCGTACTCTTCGTCGTCCACGCCGCCCATGATGTGCAGGCGCACCTTGGGCAGGCGATCGTGCAGCTCAAAAAAGGCATAGATCATAGTCTTGACGTCCTTGATGGGCGCCAGGCGCACCACCGCGCCAATGTCCACCCAGCCGTCATCGGGCTTTAAGGGAATGTCCTTAAAGCGGTCGAACTGAATGCCGTTGGGGATGACCAGGCATTTGTCCGCATCGCAGCCCATATCAATCTGCGTCTTGCGGGCGTTATGGAACAAACTGGTCACGCGGAAGGCGCGGCGGTAGATCTCCTCCGAAAGCAGGTAGAAAAAGCGAATCCAGCGGTCCTTAAATGACGGCACCACCCAGTCGGCGCGAATGATCTCTTCCTCGCGCTCGCGGGTATAGATGCCATGCTCGGTCAGCAGCACCGGCGCATGGTGAACGCTTGAGCCCAGGCAGGCGAGCAGGCCGCCGTAGCCGGTCGAGATAGCGTGGTACACATCGGCAACCGGCACCTCGCTGCCCAGCAGGTAGAGCACCGGCAACAGCATAGAGCGCATGGTGTGGAATGCGTCGGCAAAGGGCGTGTAGGGGTACTCGGCAAGGCACACGTCGCGGAAGATGTCCATAAACGTGCGGCTCTGCAAAAACGAGAGCGGATGCACGCGACGGCGGTGGAAGATATCGAATAACACGTCCCAGTCCGGATTGGAGAGCGACACCAGACGGCGTAGCGCCTCGCGCTCACGGTCGTTAAAACTGGCTTCATGTTGCTCGCCCGAAAGCCGCAGGGCATCGTCCAGAAACACCTCGTGCACCTCGACCACGTTGCCGGGCAACTCGTAGACAAACTTGCCACGGTCGGCAGCATGCGCGCCGATCACCCACAGCACAAACTCGTGCTCGGGCATAGCCGTAATGTAGCCGTGCATCCAGGTAGACACGCCGCCGTGCACATAGGGGTAGCAACCCTCGAGTACCAAGCAAATTCTCATTTGTCGCTACCCTCCTTGCGCGCAATGGTCACCGTCTTGTCCGTGGCTTTGACCAGGTACAGGTCGCCTGTCAGATGCGTAATCTCGCCACCCGTGACTGCACCCAGCTCGCCATTGTTGGCGCGGAACATGAGCCACGCCTCGTCGTGGAAATTGCCCAGGCTAAGCGTCCAGGTATCCGCGCTGGTATCCACGCCCACCGTCACCGACGAAAAGCGCTGGATGGCGCCCGAGCATTCCGAGCCGGTCTGGCGACGCAGGTCGGGCGCAAACTTGGTAAGCCAGTCCAGGTAGTCGGTCAGGCCGCCCTTGTAGACCTCCCAGCCCTCCGTAGCGCCGCGATCGGGATCGAGCAGGTCGTCCGGGTGCATAAAGTGCGTGCTTACGTAGTGCATGTTGAGCTCGGACACGGCAGCCAGGCGCATATAGGAATCGCCGACCATGCCGCCCGAGACAATGCGCGGCTGCTCCACAATGCCGTCGCTCGCCACGCCAAACTCCTGCACGTACGGCAGGTCGGTGCCGTCCTCAAAATACGTACTGGCAATGGTCTTAATGCGCGGAACATCGGTACCGATAAGCTTGCGCGCGCGGGCCGAAAGGATATTCGACGGCGGCACGTAGACCGAGCCGTGCGCGTTGGGCAGCACCTCGTCCTGAAAGGCAATAAGCTCGTTAAGCGATGCGACGAGCGTCTCCTTGTTCTTCCACGTCTTGTAGTCGTACAGCGTGCCGTAATCGGTGTCCCAGAGCGCCAGAGGCTGATGGTTGTAGCCGTGAAAGCCCAGCTCTCCGCCCATCTGCAGCAGCATGCCGCCAAAATAGCGGAACTGCGTGGTATCGGGTTGGCGCGCGGGCTCGGTCTGGTTGACCGCGTCCTCGTAGTTTTCGATCATCACGCCGGTATAGCGAATGCCGTATTTTTGCGCGAGCTTTTGCAGATCGGGCCACCAGACCTTGGTGTAAAAATCCGCAATGGAAAGGCCGTAGTCACGCTTGATATAAGTACCATCGCCCGAGGGCACGGGGCTAGGAAAGTCGTCCAAATAGAACACGGCGCTGTTGATGACCGGATAGGCCGTGGCATCACCCAGCAAGCTTATGGCCGAAGCATAGAACCCACGCATGACCTTGTCGTAGATGCCAATGTTGCACACCACGGTGTGACCACTGCCGCAATCGTTAGACCAAATGAGCGGCGTGCCCGCGTCACCGGTCTTTGCCCATACGTGCGCCGTATCGCGCAATGAAACCGAGAGCGAAGAATCGAAGGGATCCGAGAACTCGTAGCGCTCTCCTCCGCCCAACATAAAGTCCTCGCTCGGAACGATACTTTCGGCTTTCGCATAGTCATATCCGGCCGATTCGATCCCAAGCTTGGAAGCAATAGCCTGCAGGTAGTTCGAGTTATCTGGCGTCATGCCCAGCATGAGTGAGCCGCCCGCACTCACCCAACTCATCAGATCGGTCAGATGCGTACCCAGTCCGTCAAGCGAGGGCATAAGCACAATCACGCGATCAAACGACGTGAGCGACGGGATCGCGTCCGCACCGTCGGTGGCAATAGCAACATCGCGATGGGCGATCTTCATGTCAAGCAGGATCTGGTCGAACTGCTCCTTTACGTCCTCGACGCCAGCTTGATCGGAATCGGTAATGACCAGGCACGTGGGCTTTTGGCCAAAGATTGCCGAGGAGGCCGGCACCGCATCGTTGGCGGCAAGCATCCCCAGCTTATGCTGGCCCGCACTGTACTGCACGCCGGCACGCTCCACCAGCAGCACGGCGGCCATGACGATAAAAACAGCCCACACTACGAGCAGCCCCATCCAACGAAAGCGGCCTGCACGGTCGCGGATATGTTGCGCCACGCTCATCTGGCCTCCTCCCCGTCGCGCCAAAACGCCAACTGTTCACGGTTGGCGGCACTCAAATACACATGCTGATTGTCGATCGCATCGATCACACGGTGGACCTCGTCACCGTCGCGGCGCATCACGGCCAGGCGCAGGCAAAGCATCCAAACCTCCTGCTCCTCGGGCACGTCGAGCACCAGCTGGTTGGTCACGGCCTGCGCCTCGTCGATCTGTCCGACATCGGCCAGCGCCGTCGCATATCGAATGCGCAGCTCAAGGGTATCCTCGCGCTCACAGCGACGCGCAAGCAGACGCGCGTACTGTTGGCGCTGAATCTGAGCCACGCGCCCCTCGGCCAAGCCCGAGCCCAAGTATTCACCAAGAAAATCACAGTAATCGTTGAGGTTTTGCGCGCTCGGGTCTGTCTTAAAGGCATGCTCCAGCTGCTGCAGTTTAAGATCGGACTCCTTGGAGATCTGCGCCACCGCCGTCGCGGCATAGTGCGCCACCTCAACGTCGTCGTTAAGCTTAGCCGCCTGCAGCTGCGCCAGGTACGCGTCGGGCTCCTCGGTGAGCATGGAGAGCATTAGGCGGCGCCGGTATGCCGGGTCGTTGACGATGAGCGCCTCCTCGAGCGGCACTACGCCTGCATCGTCCTCACCACTCGGTACCGACATACTGCGATGCAGCTCGTCGTTGAAGCGCAGCGACTCCAGCGCAGACTCTTTCAGCCCCTCGCCAAACACCGCGCTGCGGACCGATAGCAGAACCACCAGCAACGGGCCCCACAGCGGCACCAGCACTATCACAGCCAGCATGTGCCCGCGCACCGGCAGCAGGCCCAGCTTCATAAGCGTCCACAGCATCAGGCAAACCAGCGCATGAATCAGCAGCAAGACGGCAGCAACGACAAGCGAGATCAAGCGGCACCCCCCCCCTCACCGTCACCGGTGTAAGAGATGTGCTGCAGCAGCGCCACGATATCCTCGCCGTCGACGGGCTCCACCGCAATCTGCTTTGCGCTCAGGCGCTCGCGGATAATGGGCAGATCGCACGCCTTTGCCTGGCGCATAAGCAGGTAGAGCACGTCGCCGTCGACCAAGCCCGCTGCGTCGCTCTCGCGGATTGCCGACCCAATTGCGCCCACCAGCTCGCCGACAGGCTCTATGCCCGGTACCACGCGCAGGAGCAAATAACTCCCCATCTTGCTATCTGCGAGCGCCTGCTCCGCCGCGAGCTCTTGGCCAAAGGCAGCCTGCTTGAGCACGCAAGTGCCTTCAACGCAGCGTTTATCCTGTGCCACCGCCTCATAGTCAAAGGCACGGCCCAGCGCGCTTTCGACCAGGCCGCACAAGATGCGGAACAGGTTTTGATAATAGAGGGTCATTTGGTTTTCGGCCGCACTACGCACAAAGATCAACACGGCGGGTGCCCCGTCGCGCTCGATCGTGTATCCAAACATGGGAAGCCCCGGCGTCAGCTCGCGGTTCACCCATAGGTTCGAACGGCCCCCGTCGCCCAAAAGAGGTGCAAGCTGCTCAAGCGTGAGCGAGCGTGCGGCATCTTCGGCAATCGCGGGACTTGCTGCCACCAGGCGTGCAAATGCCCCGCCCGAAACATGGTAGATCGCCACCGAATCGTTCTCGAGGATCTCGCCCAGAAGCTCGCAGCACTTGCGATAGATGTCGCGTGGGTTGAGCACGTCGAGCTCCTGCGTCACGGCAAAGATCTTGCCAAAGCTGTCGTGGCGACCCACGATCTGGCGCCTGTACGCACGCTTGTCCTCGATCGCGTCGTGGTAGAGCTGTGTGAGGAACGTATTGCGGTTGCGCACGAGCTCGTTTTGATCGCGCTCCGCCCTAATGGCCTCGCTATTGCGCAGCTGCACATAGCCGCACACGGCACCCACCACAAAGTACGCAATAAACGGCAGCCAGTTGGACGGCTCGTAGAACAGGCCCTGGAAGGTATAGCCGCTGTCTCTTATACACATCTGACGCTGCCGACG
>URLR01000092.1 GCA_900548815.1 uncultured Collinsella sp. | reverse complement strand
ACGAGATAGGAGTCCGTCTCGTGGGCTCGGAGATGTGTATAAGAGACAGGCGGCAGAGTGGGTCATGCCCGAGCAGCCGATGGTCTCAACGAGGGCCTCCTCGATGATGCCGTCCTTGACGTTCAGCGTGAGCTTGCAGGCGCCCTGCTGAGGTGCGCACCAACCCACACCGTGCGTAAGACCGGAGATGTCGGAAATCTCCTTAGCCTGGACCCACTTGCCCTCCTCGGGGATGGGTGCGGGGCCGTGGTATGCACCCTTGGCAACGGGGCACATGTTCTCCACTTCCTGTGAGTACTGCATGCCTCTCCTCTCTATCGTGTTGGCGTCCCGTCTGGGGGCCGTGGCTGGCGATTGCCGGGCGACCCTTCGAAAGGGACATGACATGCAGCCCCTATAATACCGCGAAATGCACGGAATATTCGGCGAACGGCTCAGTTTTCGTAGCGAGAAGTCCGGAAGTTTTAATTGAAACGGTTTAACTCTATGTTCTGTGGTCGTGAACTTCCGTAGAGGGGGTCCGTCTTGGGCAAGCTATTGGTCAGCTCTTGTAAGCATTGCGGGGGTTGACCTGTTGCAACGATGCCGTTCGCCGCCTGATTACTGCCTTTGGCCGCGCGAGTGTATTGTTTTGCGTGAATGTTTTGATGGCACGCTTCAATCGTGCTGTATTGGATGGCAAGCAGATCCCGGCGAAGGGAGCGCCATGCAGCGCGTTTGGAGAACGGTTACCGGCTTTTACCATGTCTGTGCCCGCGGTACGGGCAAGCAGCTCATCTTTGAGGGCGATGAGGACCGGTGGGAGTTTTTGGAGCTGATGCGCGAGTGCTGCCGCGAGGAGGGTGTGACGGTTATCGCTTGGTGCCTTATGGGCAATCACGTGCATTTGGTGCTTGCAGATTACGAGGACAGGATGAGCGCGGCGATGCACCGGCTGCTTTTGACGTACGCGCGGCGGTTCAATAAACGCACGAGGCGCACAGGCCATCTGTTCCAGAACCGTTTTGACCGGCGCTCGCTCGATACCGACTGGCAGGTGATGGAGGCTATTCGCTCCGTACACGCCGATCCGCAGGAGGCGGGCGTTAGCCTAATCGAGCGTTATCCCTGGAGTAGCTTTGCGGAGCATTTGTGCGCTTACGACGGTGACGCGGCTGATGTCGCGAGGGGATTTTCTGATCCTTCTTGCGTGCTTGAGCTTTTTGGTTCTGCCGAGGGCTTTATTGCCTATTCGCTTTCGACGCCCGACGGCAGCAAGCCAGCGCTGTGCGATATGAAAGAGGCAGAGTGGGAACGCAATGCCTTTGCCGGCAAGTTGGCGAAGAGTCTCGGGGTTCCGCTCAACGGGGTTAAAACTGCACCGCCGGCGCAGCGCGATACTGTTATTGTTGGATTGAACAATGCCGGCTTTACGGTGCGCCAGATTGAGCGGTATACCGGGATTGGCAAAAGTACCGTCTCTCGTATCGTGCGCGCCCGCGCGCGAACGGCGATGCGGGCTGGCGGGAACGTGATTTAAGGTCGCCTTTTCACCGCAGCCGGGGTCGTCCATACGCCGCAACCAGCGTTCAAAAGCTTGGTGAGGTAACTGCACTTCTTAATATGCATAGAACAATCGCCATCTTGCATAAAATAACGGCTCAGTCCGGGTTTGCCCGTGCCTACCCCCGTCTGCGCCGTGCAAAAAACGGAGTTTTCAGCATCGTGGTGCTGTCGGCACCGACGCAATCTTGCAACATGCGGACCCCGAAGCTATTGATCCCTGCCGTTGCGCCCCCGAAGCACGTGTCTGCGTCCCGTCAGACCGCGATGCTTGTTCTAAACACAATATATATGCGCCTGAAGATGTTGATTAACGCTTTCGATGCGTATACACACAGCTTGGCGTGCTGAATACTCGCAAAAATGCACGCCGCTCCCTATGGGACCCGTCTGCGGCAGGCGCGAAGCGAGTCGGAGCTTCGCAGAACGGGGCTTGGCGCATTGCTTGGCGGGCCCGGGGCCCTGCCGCAGGCCTTTGGTGCTGTGGAAAACGCCCGTGTTCGCGTCTGGCTGTGTGGCAAATGTCAGACGGGGCGCCGGACGCGCGGACTTTGTGCCACGCGCTCATTAGGTAAAAACAGAGCCGCCCGTATCGGGCGGCTCGGCAATCAAAACCCTTGGATTCGGGGCATAAGCTACTGGTTTGTTTGCCCCTCGAGCATGCCGTCGAGGGTGCGCCAGGCGAGCTCGGCGCATTTGACGCGGGCGGGCATGTGCGAGATGTCCTGGAGCTGGGCGGCTTCGTCCAGGTCTTCCAGGTCGTCCTCGGAGAGCTTCTCGCCGCGGATCATGGCGAGGAAGAGTCCCGCCAAGCGACGCGCCTCCTCGACGGTCTCGCCGGTGATGAGGTCGGCCATGATGTCGGCGCTGGCCTGGCTTATGGCGCAGCCGTGCCCGGTAAACGAGGCTTCCTCGATTACATCGTTCTCGACACGCAGCTGCAAGGTGAGCTCGTCTCCGCAGCTGGGGTTGATACCGTCGTGCTCGTGCGTGGGAGCATCCATCTCGTACTTATAGTCGGGGTGCGAGTTGTGCTCCATAAACGTGGTGGAGGTGTACAGATTACCCATTGAACGTGCTCCAAACGTGATGCAGGCCGGCGATGAACTTGTCGATGTCGGCCTTGTCGTTGTAGAAGGCCACGCTGGCGCGGCAGCAGGCAAGGTTCTCGACGCCCAGCCAGGTGAGCAGCGGCTGCGCGCAGTGGTGGCCGGCGCGGATGCAGACGCCGTCCATGTCCATGATGCTCGCGACGTCGTGCGGGTGAATTCCCTTGACGTTAAAGCTCACAACGCCGTGGTGGTTGTCCCAGTAGATGGAACCGATGATTTGGACAAAGTCGAGCTGCATGAGTTCGCCCATCAGATAGTGGACGAGTGCCTGCTCGCGGGCCTGGATGTTCTCGTAACCCACCGTGTTGACCAGGTAATCAAAGGCGGCGCCCGTGGCGAAGATGCCGGCGGCGTCCTGCGTGCCGGCCTCGAACTTCTCGGGGACGGGCGCCCAGACGGCGTCCTGCTCGGTGACAGAGTCGATCATCTCGCCACCGGTGAGCATGGGCGGCATGGCGTTCAGCAGGTCCATCTTGCCCCACAGCACGCCGATGCCCATGGGGCCCATGGCCTTGTGTGCGCTAAAGGCAAAGAAGTCGGCTCCCAGGTCGGCCACATCGACCGGCATGTGCGGCAGCGACTGTGCGCCGTCGACGACCAGATAGCCGCCGTACTTGTGCACGAGCTTGCCGAGGTTCTTGACCGGGTTCTCGACGCCCAGCACGTTAGAAACCTGACCCACGGCCAGGATCTTGGTCTTGGGGCCCACCTTGGACAGAACCTCCTCGGTGGTGAGTTGACCGGTCTTGGTGGGGTAGAGGTAGACGAGCTTGGCGCCGGTCTCGCGGCAGACCTGCTGCCACGGAATCAGGTTGGAGTGGTGCTCCATGATGGTGATGACGACCTCGTCACCGGGCTCGAGCACCGTGGGTGCAAAGCTCTTGGCGACCAGGTTGAGCGACTCGCTCGTGTTGCGGGTGAAGACGACCTCGTTGGCCTGGGGAGCGCCGATGAGGTCGGCGATCTGCTGGCGGACCTTCGCGATGGCGTCGGTTGCCTCGACGGACAGCGAGTACAGGCCACGCAGGGGGTTGGCGTTCATGCGCTGATAGAAGTCGCGCTCGGCGTCGAGCACACAGGCAGGGCGCTGCGCGGTGGCGGCGCTATCGAGGAAGGCGATCTCGGGGTGCTGCTGGAAGAGCGGGAACTGCGCCTTGTAGGGGTTGGTTTCGATGTCTACGGTGGGCCAGCCGCGCGAAGCCTCGTCGCTGGCGTCGAGCTCCATGGGCTCGGGGGCAGTGCAGGTATCGCATTTAACGTGCTCGGTGTCGATCATGCGAGCTCCTCTTCAAAGTTGTCGATCAGGTTGTTGCCCAGGCGGACGACGGCTGCGCGGGTGCGCTCGTCGGTGGCGGAAAGCGCGGCGTCCTCCAGCTTGGCGCGGATGAACAGGTCCTCGGCGGCGTTTTGGTCAAGGCCGCGGCAGGCGAGGTAGAACAGCTGCTCGTCGCGGACGTGACCGATGGTGGCGCCGTGGTTGCCGGCGACGTCGTCCTCGTCGCAGAGGATGACGGGGGCGGTTTTGTTGTCGACGCCCTTGTTGGCGAGCAGCACGGTCTCGCGCTCGGTGCCGGTTGCGCCCTTGCAGCCGTGCACGAGGTCGATGGTGCCGCGGTAGACCTTCTTGGACGTGCCAGTCAGCACGCCGTTGGCGTCGATCTCGCACTCGGTCTTGCGACCGCGGTGGCGCAGCTCGTAGTTAAAGTCGCGCACCTGTTCGCGGGCGCCCAGGTAATCGGTATCGATGGTCACCTTGGCGGTGTCGCCCAGCAGGTCGCCGGCGAGGCCGGTGGCGCTGGCACCGGCACCCAGGACGGTGTGCTGCACGTTGACGCGCGCGCCCTCGTCTAGGAATAGACCGGTGTCATCGAGTGCGATCCAGCTGTCATCGAGCGTCTGCGTGCAGATTACGTTGACGGTGGCGTACTCGTAAGCGCACACGCGTAGCACAGAGCCCACGACGCCCTGGCCGTTGACGGGGGAGTCCAGGGCTATGCGCAGGTCGAGTGTTGCCTGCGGACGGGCGACGACGTCGATGGCGGCGATGGCCGCGGCTGCATCGACACCGCTCACGCGCACGGTAACCGTGGCGTGCTTGTATGCGGGCACATCGATGACGATGCGCTTGGTAGCGTGCTCGGCCAAGTAGGCGTAGGCAGCCTCACCCATGCCGGTTTCGAAGGCCTCAGCAGGGGAGAGCTCTTCCTCGAGCTTAATGGCGCCGGCCTGGTAGACGGAGGTTGCGGGCACGTCGAGCTCGGTCTCGGGCGTGATGCGGGCGCGGTCGGCGGCATCGCCGGGCGCGGAGGCGCGGCGCTCGGGGAAGCGCTCGGCGATGGCGTCCATGGCCTGTCTCTTATACACATCTGACGCTGCCGACGATAAGGCTCGTGTAGA
>URLR01000091.1 GCA_900548815.1 uncultured Collinsella sp. | reverse complement strand
TACGAGATAGGAGTCCGTCTCGTGGGCTCGGAGATGTGTATAAGAGACAGTGTCTATATCGTCGGCGTCGTAGCGTTTTCGCAGGTAGCCTACCCCAACACCACCATTGCCGGGGTCGATGTCTCGTTTTCCAACGCTTCGTCTGCCGCCACCAAGGTCAACTCGGCATGGAAGCACTATAAGCTCACCGTGACAGGCGATGACTTTAATTGGACCTATCAGCCCGAGTCCGATGAACCCATCGTCGACGGAGAGGCAGCCGCAAAAGAGATCATCAGCCACAACGAAGCCTTTGTATGGCCGGTCCGCCTTGTGGAATCCTTAAGCGGCAAAACCAAAACAACCGCTACCTCCAACGAAGTCGATCTTGATCAAAACGTCGACCTGTCCATGCTCCCCGACACCTTTGACCAAAAGAAGTTTGAGAAGGATCTGGGCGCCGCCATCGACGAATTTAACGAGGGTCGTTCGGGCACGTTCGAGGCCAATAGCTCCTATGACGAGCAAGCGAGCAAGTTTACCGTCGAGAAGGCGCGCTCCAACGAAAAACTCAACCGCGAGCATGTCATTAAGTATGCCGAGCTCGAGCTTGCCTCGCTGGCTGAGACCGTAGATTTTTCCAAGCTCGGCAACGATGCCTATGAGCCGCTCAATGGAACGCTGACTGATGATCAGATTCAGGCCGCATGCGATGCCGCCAACAACTTCCTGGGCGTCAATGTGACCCTCAAACTCAACGGCGAGGATGCCGGCAAGGTCGACGGCAGCTCCGTGTTGCAGTGGATCAGCTTTGCCGATCCGGCCAACCCCACGCTCGATACGTCGCAGATCAGCAGCTGGGCAGCCGAGCTCGCCAACGGCTTTAATACCGTGGGCTCCACTCGCTGGTGGACGCGCGCCGATGGCAAGCAGTGCGCCGTCGAAGGCGGTGACTTTGGTCGGTCCATCGACAGTAGCTCGCTCGCCAAGCAGGTCGAGGACGCCATTAACAACAAACAGACCGGCGAAATCGAGATCAAGTACTCCCAGAAGGCCGACACCTTTACCGCAAAGGGAGAGCCCGACTGGAAGGCATACATCGATGTCGATCTGTCCGAGCAGCACGCGCGCTACTACGACGAGAACGGCAATATCGTTTGGGAGGCCAACTTTATTTCCGGGAAACCGGGCGAAGACGCCACCCCCGAGGGCGTGTGGCAGATCAACAGCAACGACGGCGGCAGCACGCTGATCGGAGCCAAGGACCCCGAGACCGGTAAGCCCAAATACGAGAGCCCGGTGAGCTACTGGATGCCGTTCGAGGGCAATATGATCGGCTTCCACGACGCCACCTGGCAAAACGACAAGAGCTTCGATAATGCCGAGTCGTACAAGTGGTGCGGCAGCCACGGTTGCATCAACCTGCGCCTGGCCGATGCAAAGGCACTACACGATTGCATCAAAGTCGGCCTGTGCGTGGTTGTCCACTCGTAGGAAAACACGCCTTCACACAACGGGAAACTGACGCTCCAATCTAACAGTTCCGAAAGAATCCGCCATATGCGCCCGCCTCACGCGACGGGCGCATATACTAATTGAGGAACTTTCTATAAAGGAGACGCCATGTCGAATGTCCCCACCATCAGCTCGGGACCAAATGATACCGAGCGAGCGCCCGAGGGTGCCACCGAAACGATTCCCCTCATAACAGACGTGCACGCCACACAGCAAAATGGCAGCACAAGCGATACAACCGAGATTTCTGACGAAGAGGCCTACGCCAAGCTCAAAGCAAAGCGTGCCGAACGTCGACGCAAAAAGCTGATTCGACGCGGTATTGCCGCCGGCGTCGTGGGTGCCATCGCGCTCATTGCCATTGTCGCAACCCTGATTATCAATGCGCAGCCACAGGGCGCTAACGAGCCTGTGACCGACATGGCGACCGAGGGCACGTTTACCACAACGGTCGAGGCGAAAGGCCAGCTCAAACCCATTTCGTCCTCAGTGGTCTCCCCTTCTGTCGACGGCACGGTCGATTCTATCAACGTGCAGGCAGGCCAATCCGTCAACGAGGGCGACGTGCTTATGACCATTAAAAACGACGAGCTCGATCGCAACGTTGCCGAGGCGCAGCGTGCAGTTACAGCCGCCCAGGAAGACCTCGCCAACGCGCAGAAAGCCGCAGCCGCCGCACAGGCCACCCCAATGACGGACGTCGATGAAGCTTCCGCAGCGGCTGGCATCTCCGCCGCATCGGCGGACACGAACGCCGTATCGGCCGCGCAGCGCAGCCTCGCATCGGCCCAGGCAAACCTCGATCAGGCGAACGCCAAGGCAGCCAGTCGTACGGTCACGGCCCCGAGCTCGGGCAGCATCGTGGAGCTCAACGCCAAGGTGGGCGCCACGGTAACAGGCGGCATGATCATGGGCGAAAGCGACACGAGCGGCGGCAAGCAGTGCATGCAGATCGCCGACCTGTCCAAAATGAAGGTGACCGTGCAGGTGGGCGAAAAGGACATCGCCAAGATCGCCGTTGGGCAGAGCGCCAACGTCACGTATCCCGCGTTTCCCGATATCGTGAGCCAGGCCACCGTCACGGCTATCGCGTCGGTGGCAAACTCCGACGCCGCCAACGGTGGCGGCGGCAGCGTAACCTTTAACGTCGACATCCTCATCGAGGCGCCCGACGCGCGCCTGAAGCCGGGCATGACGGCCGAGGTATCGGTGGTGACCGAGCAGCTCAACGACGTGGTGATGGTGCCGACGATGGCGCTCATGACCGAAGACGGCGAACACTATTACGTCAACGTGGCGACTGATGACGAGGACAAGCAAACCCGTCGCGTGAAGGTGACCGTCGTGACGCAAAACGACAACGAAGCCGTAGTCGGCAAGACACAGGTCAAGCGCGACGACCAGGGCAACGAGATCAACCCCAACGTGCCGGTTACCAAGCTGCGCGATGGCGACACCCTCGTCATGGACACCGGAGCGAACGCAACGGCTGACGGCGGCTACAGCGCGGATTCGGGCAGTATGTCTGACGATGAGGGCATGTAATGCGTCCCGTTATCGACATCCGCAACGTACACCGCATCTTTGAGAGCGAGGCGGGTTGCGCCCACATCCTGCACAACGTGAGCCTGGCGGTAGAACCCGGCGAATTCGTCGCTATCACCGGCCCCTCGGGCTCGGGCAAATCAACGCTCATGAACATCCTAGGCTGCCTGGACAAACCGACGGCGGGCGACTACTACCTGCAAGGGCTCAACGTGGCCGAGCTCGACGATGACGAGCTCACCGAAGTCCGCGCCCTGAGCATTGGCTTTGTCTTTCAGAGCTTCAACCTGCTGCCGCGCCTGTCGGTTATCGAAAACGTGATGCTGCCGCTGGCCTACACCAATGTGCCCCGTAGCCAGCGCGAGATGCGCGCCGTGCACGCGCTGCAGGCCGTCACGCTGCCGGTCGACCACTGGGACCACCGCATATCCGAGCTCTCGGGCGGCCAGATGCAGCGTGTCGCCATCGCACGAGCCCTCGTCAATGACCCGCCCATCATTCTGGCCGACGAGCCGACGGGAAACCTGGACTCCGCTACCGGAGCGCTTGTGATGGAGACCTTCCATAAGCTCCAGAAGCGCGGCAAAACCATCGTGCTTATCACACACGACCCCGGAATCGCCGCCGAGGCCGACCGTGCCGTGACCATCCGCGACGGTCGCATTCACGACGGCGCGTATATTCCACATGCACCGCGGACCCTGCGCAGCGCCGTAGATAGCCTGCCCATGATTTCCGCCTCCGCCAACCCGCCGAAAGGAGTGGTGGCATGAGCGCCCGCGATCTCATCCAGGAAGCCCTTCACTCGCTCGAGGCCAACAAGGGGCGCAGCCTGCTCACCATCCTGGGCATTGTCATCGGCATCGCCTCGGTTATCGCCATGACTTCGCTCATCGGCGGTATCCAAAACAGCCTGGTCAACAGTCTGGGCCTCAATGCGGCACGCATGGTGCAAATCTATTCGTCGCAAGAACTCACCGAGTCGGACATCGAGAAGCTTCAAAAACTGGTGCCGCAGATAGAGCAGATCGGCATTGTCGACAGCGCGTATACCGAGTATAAGACCGGCGATAAAAGCTATACCGTCATGGCACAAGGTGTCGATAGCGACATGCTCGACGCGGTGGGGGCCAGCAAGCTCGTTGCGGGGCGCACCTATTCCCAGGCCGAGTCCCAGTCAGGCTCGCGCGTGGCGCTCATCAGCCGCAACGGCGCCGATCAGCTGTACGGCAACGAACAGGATGCGCTGGGGAAAACCATCAAGGTGTCCAACGGCGAGGTGCAGATTGTAGGCGTGATAGATGGTGGCAGCGACTCCATGGGCTCGCTCACGCTGTATATGCCACGCGAAACCATCTCCGGCCTGTTTGGTGACGAGAATCCTTCATTCCCCAGCGTGACGGCACTTGCCGCCGAGGGCATGGACATGGATGAGCTTTGTAAGACCATCGAGTCCAAGGTGCGCGCGATGAAGGGCATCGAGGAGGAGGATGAGTACGACAGTGTATCGGCGACATCCATGAAAAGCGCCATCGATGCACTCAACTCCTTTATGGGCGCGTTCTCGCTCATCATGGGCGCTGTCGCCAGCATCTCGCTGCTTGTCGGCGGTATCGGCATTATGAATATGATGCTCACCAACGTGACTGAGCGCATCCGCGAGATCGGTATTCGCCGTGCCCTGGGCGCCAGTCGTCGCGATATCACCGCGCAGTTTTTGGCCGAGTCTTCGGCATTGTGCATCACCGGCGGTCTGCTGGGTGTCCTGATTGGCTATCTGCTGGCCTGGGGCCTCGCGATGTTTGCCTCCGGATCCGGGATTCTTGGCGAGCTCGGTGCCAGCGGGCAAATCACACCGAGCTTTTCAATCGCCACGGTATTGCTGGCCTTCGCCGTCTCCGTCGGCATCGGCGTAATCTTTGGCTTCTACCCCGCTCGACGCGCGGCAAAGCTCGACCCGGTGGAATGCCTACGCTACCAGTAAGCCACCACCAACAAGTTGCGGTGAATTAGGGACTAAATATGCTATTTAGCAGCAAAAACAGACGCTATTTCACCGCAACTTATTGAAGGGCTGCTTGCGCCAGTTCCGTGCGTCGTCCTCGAGCGATTGGCGGATGACAGGCTTGTACGGGTCGAGCTTGCTCGGGGCGCTCCTCCTCGCAGGCGGGAGGGCACGCATGCGCGGCGAGCGCCTAGCGCGCGAACTCCCGTAAGAGCGCGTCTTCCACTTCCCGAAGCGAAAGGGCCCCGTCTCCCTCGGCGGGACGGGTGACCACGATGCAGCGCGCTCCCACGTCGCGCGCGGCGGCAAGCTTCTCGGCCGTGCCGCCTACGGTTCCCGAGTCCTTGGTCACAAGCCACTGGGCTCCCACCTGCCGAAGCATCGCCTCGTTGAGCTCGCGGGTGAAGGGCCCCTGCATGCCGATGACGTGCGACGGCGAAAACCCCGCGTCGATGCACTTCGTTATAGCACCGGGCAGCGGGAGCACACGCACGAAGAAGCGCTCCGAGAAATCGGCGACGCGCGTATAGGGAGCAAGCTCCTTGCTCCCCGTCGTGAGAAGCGCGCGACCCGGGTTCTCGGAGAGAAAGCGCGCCGCGCAGGCGATCGACGCGACCGACACGACGCCTTTGGGCAGCGCCTCGGCCGCGCGCGCAAGGCGCAGGCATCGTACACCCACGGCGCTGTCTCTTATACACATCTGACGCTGCCGACGATAAGGCTCGTGTAGATC
>URLR01000090.1 GCA_900548815.1 uncultured Collinsella sp. | reverse complement strand
AGATAGGAGTCCGTCTCGTGGGCTCGGAGATGTGTATAAGAGACAGGCACAGAACGGCGAGGCCACCTGCGACTGCCATGGACATGATCACGAGCACATCCACGAGCATGGCGAGTCCTGCGGCTGCCACGGTCACCACGACCATGACGGGCACGAAGGCTGCGGCTGCCACTAGCGGCAAGCACCTCGTCGAGAACGCGCTTCCACGCGTGCGACAACCAGCGAACAAACGGCGAAGGCCGCCTGGAATACCATCCAGGCGGCCTTCGCCATACACGACTCAACCAGTCGTTACTTCTTATTACGCATCTGCGCTTCCATCTGGCGCAGCAGGTCCATATCGGACTTGGGGCCGCCCGTTCCCAGGCCGCCCATGCCGCCCAACCCCATGGCATCCAGACCGGGAATATTGGGCATGCGCATCTTTTTGCCCTTCTTACCCTTCTTGCCCTTCTTGCCACCGGCCTGTGCCTGATTGGCCATCGTGCGCATGCGGCCCATCATCTTGTTCATCTCGCCCCACTGCTTCATAAGGCTATTGACCTCTGTGGGAGTCACGCCGGCGCCCTTGGCAATGCGGGCACGACGCTGGCCGTTAATGATGGAAGGACGCAGACGCTCCTCCTTGGTCATCGACATGATGATGGCCTCGTTCTTGTCGAAGATGCCCTCGTCCAGGTTGCCGCCCATCTGGTTAAGCGCACGCTGGCCGCCGGGGAGCATGCCCAGGATGCCCTTCATGCCGCCCATCTTCTTGACGGCCTTCATCTGGTCGAGCATGTCGTTCATGGTGAAGCCCTCGCGCAGCATGCGCTCGGCAGCCTCGAGCTGCTCGGCGTCGGCTGCCTCCTGGGCCTTCTCAATGATGCCGACAACATCGCCCATGCCCAGAATGCGCTTGGCCATACGATCGGGATAGAACGGCTCCAGCGAATCGGGTTTCTCGCCCATGCTCACGAACTTGATGGGCTTACCGGTCACCTGGCGCACGGAAAGCGCGCCGCCGCCACGGGCATCGCCGTCGAGCTTGGAGATGATCACGCCGTCAAAGTCGGTACGCTCGGCGAAGGTCGAGACGACGTTGACAATATCCTGGCCGGTCATGGCATCGACGACCATCAGCACCTGATCGGGCTTGACGGCCTTCTTGATATCCACGGCCTCCTGCATCATCTGCTCGTCGATCTGCAAACGACCGGCGGTATCGACGATGACCACGTCACGCAGGTGGTCGACGGCCTCCTGAATGGCGCCCTTGGCGATGTCGACCGGGTGTGCACCGTCGCCTCGGAAGACCGGGACACCGATCTCTCCGCCGAGCGTGGCAAGCTGGTCGGCAGCGGCGGGACGGTAGACGTCGCACGCGGCGAGCAGCGGCGAGCGGCCCTGCTTCTTGAGCAGGTAGGCCAGCTTTACGGCCGCCGTAGTCTTACCGGAGCCCTGCAGGCCCACGAGCATGATGACATTGGGGATGCGGTTGCTAAAGACGAGCTTGCTCTCGGTGGAGCCGAGCATCTCGGTGAGCTCGTCGAGCACGATCTTGACGACGTTTTGCGCCGGCGACAGCGACTCCATGACCTCGGCGGTCATGCAGCGCTCCTTGGTCTTGGCGACGAACTCCTTAACGACCTTGAAGTTAACGTCGGCCTCGAGCAGCGCCATGCGAATGTCGCGCATGGCAGAGGTGATATCGGCCTCGGTCAGCTTGCCCTTGCCGCGCAGGCGGTCAAATGTGTCGTTGAGACGATCGCTCAGGGAATCAAACACTAGTCACTCCTTAATTAGACTCGCCCACCAGGGCGCGGCAGAAATCTTTGGCATTGAACTCCTGCAGGTCATCGACCTGCTCGCCCACGCCCACGCGCAGGATCGGGAGCTTGAGTTTCTCGGCCACGGCCATGGCAATACCGCCCTTAGCCGTGCCGTCGAGCTTAGTCATGATAATACCGTCCAGGCCCAGTGCCTCGTTAAACTCGAGCGCCTGGTTCAGACCGTTCTGGCCGGTGGCGGCATCGATCACGAGCACGACTGAGACGGGCATGGGGCCGGCGGCCATATTGGCGGCGCGCTTACGCGTCACGTTAACCACCTTGGCAAGCTCCCGCATGAGCTCGGGGCTCGTGTGCAGACGACCGGCAGTGTCGATAAGCACCAGGTCGCTGCCGCGCTTGTCGGCCTCGTCGAGCACGTCGTAGCAAACACTTGCCGGGTCGGAGCCGCGGTCGCGCTTGATGACGGGGACGCCAGCGCGCTGGCCCCACACATCGAGCTGCTCGATAGCGGCAGCGCGGAACGTATCGGCAGAGCCGATCACGACGTTCTTGCCGCGGGCGGCCATGGCGCTCGCGATCTTACCGACCGTCGTGGTCTTGCCGGCGCCGTTAATGCCCACAAACAGCACGCAGCTCGGCGTATCGGAGAACGGATCGCGCTCGATGGGCACAAAGTGCTGCTCAAGCTGCTCGGCCAGGGCACGGCGAAGCTGCGGAGCGGTCTTGAGGTTCTTCTTGGCCGCGGCATCGCGCAGGTCATCGGACACCTTGATCGCGACCTCGGCACCCATGTCACCCATAACGAGGGTGTCCTCTAGGTCCTCCCAAAAATCCTCGTCGACCTCGCCGCCAAAGTAAAAGACCTCGTTGAGGGCCTCGCGGCTGCGCTCAAGTCCGCGCGAGAGAGCATCGAAGAATCCCATTATGCATTCACGACCTTTCCGGTTTCGCGATCGAGTTTTTGCGAGACGACGCGACTGACGCCGTCGGCTTGCATCGAGACGCCGTAGAGGACGTCAGCATCCTCCATAGTACGGCGCTGATGCGAGATAACCAAGAGCTGCGTATCGGAACGCAACACATCGAGCGCGCCGATGAGCTTGGACAGGTTGGCGTCGTCGAGCGCCGCCTCGACCTCGTCCAGTACATAGAACGGCACCGTGCGCGTGCGATACACGGCAAAGAGCAGGGCGAGCGCCGTCAGGCTCTTCTCGCCGCCCGACATGAGCATCATCTTGGTGATGCGCTTGCCGCGCGGCTGCGCCACGACCTCGATACCCGTCTCGGCAGGATGCTCGGGATCGGTCATCTCCAAATGAGCCTGACCGCCCGGGAAGAGCATAGCGAAGATCTCGCGGAAGTTCGCATCGACCTTCTCAAAGGTAACTAGGAAGGCCTTACGCATCTTGCGGTCGATAGCCACGGTTATCTTGGTGAGCGCCTTGCGCGCGCTCTCCAGATCGGCCAGCTGCTCCTCGATGTAGTCGGCGCGGCGCTTGAGCTGCTCGTACTCCTCCATGGCAACTTGGTTAACGGGACCAAGGTTGTTGATCTGGCGCACAAGCTGGTTGAGTTCACGCTCGGCGGCATCGCGGTCCGTGGGCGCCGGAAGCATGAGCGCTTCCTCGAGTACCGTGGTGCCATCGGCGGTAATGGCCTTAATGGCGGCTTCGACCTGCACCTCGAGCTTGCCACGCGCGACCTTGAACTCGTTTTGCGTGGCAGAGGCGGTATCGACTCGCTCCTTAGCGCGGGCAACCTCTGCCTTGGCATCCTCGATGGTCTTCTTGAGCGAAGCGGAGTCCGCCTCCTCGAGCGAAGCCTGGTCACGCAGACGCGCAGCCCAATCCGAGGCACGCTCCAGCAGGGCCGAATAGCGCTCGTGCATGGGGTCGACGCGCAGGCGCAGCAGCTCGAGCGAGCGCGAGGCCTGGCGTGTTCCGCGGATACGACGGTCGATGCCCTCAAGACGATGCTCCAGGTCGGGCACGCGGCCCTTCAGCGAACGCAGGCGTTCGCTCGTCTGGGCTAGGCGAACCTTGGCGTCGGCGAGCTTGCCGGCAGCCTCGGAATCGTCACGGCGAACGCGGTCGAGTTCGTCGTTGGCCTCGGCAATCTGCGAGCCCAGATCGCTTGCCTGCGCGCGAGCCTCGTCACGCGAACGGGTGAGCTCGTCCACGCGCGGGCGCGAAGCGCGAACGGCCTCGGAGGCCTGCTCGCGGCGCTTGGAGATGCGCACGCGCTCGACCTCGGCATTGTTGGCGCTTTGCTCCAAGCGGCCGATCTCGGAGAGCAGCGAGCGGCGCTCGCCTTCAAGACGGGCGATCTCGCCGGCGGCATCGCCCTCGGCGGCACGCGCCTCTTCGACGGCCGCATTGGCCTCGACGACCTGATCCGACACATGCTCAAACACGGCAGCCAGATCGGGCTCCAGGCCCTCCAGCTCGCGAATGCGACGCTTGCGCTCCAGAGCACCCGAGGCCTCGCCGGCATCGAGGCCCACGCGTACCAGGCCGCCGCAGGCGACGCGGGCGCCATCGGGGGTCACGTAAGTCACGCCGTCAACGACCGGCGCCGAAAGCGCGGCAGCAAGATCGTCCACTACGTAATAGCCGCCGAGCAGCGCCTCGACGACGGGTCCGTAGCCTGCGCGCACGGACAGACGATCAACCAGGCGGATACCGGCAGCGCCCTCAGCGGCGGTAGAGCCGCTCACGCCGCGCGCCACCAGCAGTGCTTCGCCTGAGGCCTTCTTTTGGTCCAGAGCCGCACGACCGGCACGCTCAAGCTTGGCGGCGTCATCAAACAGCAGCGCATCGATATCGCCGGCGAGCAATTGCTCAACCAGGCCCTCAAGCTCGCGAGGGGCTTCGAGCACATCGCCCAGGCGACCCATTACGTCATCGCCAAGCGCACCCACCAGACGGCTCACGAGCGGCGAGCTGTCGCCCATGCGCGCATCAAGCTTCTTTTGGCTGGCAAGCTCCGAGCGCACCTCGGATAACTTGTTGCGTGCCTCGCTCTCACGGGCACGCAGGTCCTTCAGGGCCGCGCGTGCCGTTTCGGTGCCTTCACGCGCATCAACCTGAGCCCGGCGCGCTTCCTCAAGAGCGCCCTCAAGCTCCTCGGCGCGGTCGCGACGGCTCTCGAGCGAAGCCGTGACCTCCTCGAGCTGTTCTTCGATCTGCTCCAGGCGCGAGGCATACATGTCGTCCTCGACCTCGGCATTGCTCAAGGAATCCTTCACCTTGGCGAGCTCGAGCGCGGCGTTATCGGCTACGCGCTGCACATCGCGTTGCTCACACGTAAGCTGCGATATCTGATTGTCGAGCGCCACGCACCGCTCGTGGAGCTCAGCGGCGGCAGGACCAGCGGCGTCAACGTCCTCCTGGGCCTGCATGTGCGCACCGGTCACTTCCTCAAGCTGCGCACGCGCGTCCTCGAGCTCCTCGACCACGCGACGACGCTGATGCTCGGAGCTCGAAATCTGACCGCGCATGTCAGACAGGCGCGACACCATGTTGTGGCCCTTTTCCTCGAGCAGGCGCATGTCGGAGTTAATGCGGCCGACCACATCTTGCATATGGCGGCGTTGCTCGCCCAGGTCGCCCACAAACAGGCCCTTTTCCTCGAGCATGACCTGGAGCTTCTCGAGCTCGCGCTCCTTTTCGCCCAAGCGGTACTGCGCAAGCTCAAGCTCGGCCGCGCCCTCCTTGGAGCGGCTCTCCAGGTCGTTCCACTGCGACTGCAGCGAACGCAGCTCATCGACGGCCAGCATCTGCGTAAGCTCGTTCGCGCGCGAGGACAACTCCTTGTACTTGCGCGCACGATCGACCTGACGCTCCAGCGGTCGCAGCTGACGGGCGATTTCCTTATTGATGTCGCGGGCACGCGTCAGGTGCTCGTCCATCGACTTAATCTTTTTGAGCGCACGCTCCTTGCGGCGCTTGTGCTTGGAGATGCCGGCGGCCTCCTCGATGAGGGCGCGGCGCTCCTCGGGGCGGCTCTGCAAAATGGCGTCGAGCTTGCCCTGGCTGATGATGGAATGCGTATCCTTGCCCAGGCCCGAATCGTGCAGGATGTCCTGAATGTCCATCAGGCGGCACGGACTCGAGTTGATGAGGTACTCGCTTTCGCCCGAGCGATACATGCGACGGGTGATGGCGACCTCGTCAAAATCGACGGGCAGCATATGGTCCGAGTTATCGAGCACCAGCGTGACCTCGGCGACACCCACCGGCTTGCGCGCTGACGAGCCCGAGAAGATGACGTCCTCCATGGCCCTGTCTCTTATACACATCTGACGCTGCCGACG
>URLR01000089.1 GCA_900548815.1 uncultured Collinsella sp. | reverse complement strand
CACGCAAAGGAAAGCACTTAATGTGCTTTCCGTCTTGCGCAGGACTGTAGAGCAGGAAACTTCATATGCGGCCCTCCCGGGCGCAAGCAAAAGGGCGACCCCTGTCCGGAGTCGCCCTTGTTGAGATGCCTATGTGTAGCTGTTACTCGGCGTCGTGGTGACGGCGGGGCTTGCGGCCTCCGTTGTCGCCGGGACGGCGCGGACGGTCACTGCGCTCGGAGTGCTCGCGACGCGGACGCTCACGGCGCTGGAAGTGCTCGCCGTCGCCCTCGGAGGCACCCTCGGCGCGAGCCGGGGCCTCGGGCTTGTCAAGACGATCGAGCGAGATCTTGCCGCGATCGTCGACCTCGATGACGACGACCTTGACCTCGTCGCCCACGTTGAGAACGTCCTCGACCTTCTCCACGCGGCCCTTGGCGACGCGGGAGATGTGCAGCAGGCCGTCCTTGCCAGGCAGCAGGTTGACGAAGGCGCCGAAGGGCTGGATGGAGACCACGCGACCGGTGTACTCCTCGCCCGGCTCGGGAACCTTGATGATGAGCTTGATGCGCTCGACGGCCTGGTCGACGGACTCGCCGGTGCCGCCGACAAAGACGGTGCCGTCCTCCTGGATGTCGACCGAAGCGCCGGTCTCGTCCTGAATGCCGCGGATGACCTTACCGCCGGAACCGATGACGTCGCGAATCTTGTCGGTCGGAACCTGGATGGAAACGATGCGCGGAGCAGTGCTGCGCGTGGTGTGGCGCGGCTCAGGGATCACATCGAGCATCTTCTGCAGGATGAAGGCGCGACCCTCCTTGGCCTGCTGCAGGGCGCGGGCCAGGATGTCGAAGGTAAGGCCGGTGGCCTTGTTGTCCATCTGCAGGGCGGTGATGCCCTCGGTGGTGCCGGTGACCTTAAAGTCCATGTCGCCCAGGAAGTCCTCGAGACCCTGGATGTCGGACAGGACCACGGTCTTTCCCTCCTCCTGGATCAGACCCATGGCGATACCGGAGACCGGGCGCTTAATGGGCACGCCGCCGTCCATAAGGGCGAGCGTGGAGCCGCAGGTCGAAGCCATCGAAGAGGAGCCGTTGGACTCCATGACCTCGGAGACCACGCGGATGGCGTAGGGGAACTCGTTCTCGTCGGGGAGCACCGGGAGCAGGGCGCGCTCGGCAAGGTTGCCGTGGCCGATCTCACGGCGCTTGGGGCTGCCCATGCGGCCGGTCTCGCCGGTGCAGAACGGCGGGAAGTTGTAGTGGTGCATGTAGCGCTTGCCCTCGGTGGGCTCGATGGTATCCAGACGCTGGCCCTCGTTGAGCATGCCGAGCGAAAGAACCGAGAGCACCTGGGTCTGGCCGCGCTGGAACAGGCCGGAGCCGTGAACGAGCGGCAGATAGTTGTCCTTCACCATGATGGGGCGAATCTCATCGGCGGCACGGCCGTCGACGCGCTCACCAGTCTCGACGACCATGGTGCGCATGGCCTTCTTCTCGAGCTTCTTGAGCGCCACGGGGATCTCGCGCTCCCAAGCGGCCTGCTCCTCCTCGGTAAACTCGGCGCGGATGGACTCCTTCAGAGCCTCGACCTTACCGATACGGGAGAGCTTGTCGGCGTCGCGAAGGGCAGCTGCCATCTCGTCGTAGTGGGCGAAGATGCGCTCCTGGACCTCCTCGACGGGCTGGTCAAGCGGATACTCCTTCTTGACGATGGGGCCGTTGACCTGCTCCCACTCGGCGACGAACTCGTCCTGGGCCTGGCAGAAGGCAGCAAGGGCCTCCTGGCCAAACTTCATGGCGGCGAGCATGTCGTCCTCGGAGATCTCCTCGGCACCGGCCTCGACCATCGAGATGAAGTCGGCGGATCCGCCCAGCTCCAGGTCCAGATCCGAGTTCTCGCGCTCCTCGTAGGTGGGGTTGACGATAAACTCGCCGGTCTCCACGTTACGGCCGATGCGCACGCAGGCAAGCGGGCCCTCGAAGGGAACGCCGCCGAGCGTCATGGCCAGGGAAGCACCCATGACGTTGATGACGTCGAAGGGGTTGACCTGGTCGGCGACGAGCGAGGTAGCGACGATGTGTACCTCGTTGCGGAAGCCGTCCGGGAAGCTCGGGCGAATCGGGCGGTCGATCATGCGCGCGGTGAGCGTGGCCTTCTCGCTGGGACGGCCCTCACGCTTGAGGTAACCACCCGGGATGCGGCCGGCGGCGTACATCTTCTCGTTGAAGTCGACGGTCAGCGGGAAGAAGTCGTAGTTCTTGCGCTCCTTGGAGACGACCACGGTGTCGAGCATCGTGGTGTCGCCCTGCTTGACCAGGCACGCGCCGGTGGCCTGCTTGGTAAGCTCGCCCGACTCAAAGGTGTAGGTCTTGCCGTACAGCTCAAAGGTCTTGGATACGAGTGTCATTGTTCTCCTTTACCCCACAGGCCCCTTGCCTGCGGGCTTCTCATGTGACACGGGCCCCCTGCCCCCGCCACGCTTCAGAGCGTGATTGTTCACGCCCTTACACAAAAAGAGCGCCCCGCTGCGCAGGACGCTCTTAGCATGTACAAATCCTTACTGGATGTTGTCGCGGATGCCCAGAGCCTTGATGAGCTCACGGTACTCGACGATGTCGTTCTTCTTGATGTAGGAGAGAAGACGACGACGACGGCCGACGAGCATGAGCAGGCCACGACGGGTGTGGAAGTCCTTCTGGTGGGACTTCATGTGCTCGGTCAGCTCCTTGATGCGCTCGGACAGGATGGCGACCTGAACCTTGGGGTTGCCGGTGTCGACCGGGGTGTCACCGAACTGGGCAGTCAGCTCCGCCTTGCGCTCTTTGGAAACAGTCATTGTTTCACCTTTCGTTTCTTGTCGCCCTCGGGCGACGCTATTCGCCTCGGACTGGGAAGCCGCCGGTGGAGCGAGCATCCAAGATCGAGGTACCAACAGGTCGGTATGTTACCACAAGCGGCCCGCGCCTGCGCATCATCACCGACCCAACATGAATTCCATCGCACGGAGGCGCTGATCGGTGTGCGTCGCAGCCCAAACATGCGAAAGCCCCAATAAAAAGGCAGCGGTATGGGGATCGATCCTCTCGGCCATGAGTGCATCGAAGGTCATGGACATGAGGGCGCGCAGCCACGCGACCTCACCGGTCGACACCAGCTCGGCACCCGGAACGCTCGACGCGCACGACCCGCACATGAGCCCGCCCGCCCGGGGCGAAAAATACGACAGCATGGGGTCTCCGCACAGCACGCAGGCCGAAAAATCGGGTCGATAGCCAACGTGCGACAGCAGCTTAAAGACATATGCCGCCACAAGTAGATCCATATGCGCCGTGTCGAGCCCGCTGCCCACCAGGGCAAGCGCTCGCTGCGTGATGGCAAAGGTAAATGGATCCTCGGCGTCCTCAAACGAGCACACGCGCGCGACCTCGGCGATCGCGCTTGCGGCACAGGTCGTCTCGTAATCGGGCGCAGCGCCGAGCGGCGCCTCCATAAGCTCGGCCTGGGAAACCACGTCGAGCGACCGTCCATGCGCGAGCAGCATATCGACGGTGCAGAACAGCTCGCAGCGCGCAGCAAGGCGCCCACCGGGTTTGCGGGCGCCCTTTGCCACGGCGCGAACCTGCCGACCCCGCTCGTCAAGCATCGTCAAGATCAGGTCCGTCTCTTTGAGCTTCGTCTTATCGAGGACGAGCACCTTCGTGCGATATGTCCGGGAGCCTGCCATGCGCGCCGCGCGTCCTTAGTCCTCGGCGTTGTAGCCAAAGCGGCGAATCTGGGCCTCGTCGTCACGCCAGCCGGCCTTGACCTTCACGTCCAGCTCCAAAAAGACCTGCGTGCCAAAGATGCGCTCAAGGTCACGACGGGCGTCGATACCGATATGTTTGATCATCTCGCCGCCCTTGCCGATGATGATGCCCTTTTGCCCCTCGCGCTCGACGTAAATGGTGGCGTGCACGCGCAGCACCTTCTTGGTCTGCTCGAGCGCATCGCAGATCACGCCAACGGAGTGCGGGATCTCATCACGGGTGCGGCGCAAGACCTTCTCGCGCACAAACTCGGCAACGAGCGTCTCGTCGGAAGCGTCGGTACCCATGTCCTCGGGGAACCAACGCGGACCCTCGGGCAAAAAGTGCGCAACGGTCTCGATAAAGGCATCGACGTTGAAGTTCTTGACCGACGACGTCACGATCTCGTCGTCATACTCCATGAGCTCGTGGGCGGCCTTAAGCTGCTCCATGACCTGTGCGGGGTCGGCCTCATCGGCCTTGGTGAGCACCAGGACCTTCTTGGAATGGGCATTCTTGACGCGCTCGGCAACCCAGGCGTCTCCCCTGCCGATCGGCTTGGTGGCATCAATCAAAAACGCGACGACATCGACATCGTTCAGCTCGAACAGCGCGCTCTTGTTGAGCTCGGACCCCAGACCGTCCTTGGGTTTGTGAATACCCGGGGTATCGACAAAAACCAGCTGGTAGCCGGGACGGTTGACGACGGCGCGCATGCGACGACGGGTCGTCTGGGCCACCGGCGAGGTGATGGCAACCTTTTTGCCATAGCAGGCGTTGAGCAGCGTGGACTTACCGGCATTGGGGCGGCCGACCAGGGCCACGAAGCCGCTGCGGAAACCGGGCTCAACGTCGCCAAAGCCCGCGAGGCTATCGTCCTCGTCGCACAGGGCGTCGAGCTCCTCGTCGCTCATGCCCTCAAACGGGTCGAACTCCTCGATATCCTCATAGGCCTCTGTCGCTTCGGCATCCACCGCATCCAGGGACTCGTCGTCAAGAGTTTCATCGATAGGCTGCATATTGTCGGACATGATAATCCCTTTCTAAATAAAGTCGAGCGCGTGGGCAAATACCAGCAATCCCACAATCGCGGCGGTGATGGAAAGTACGTATACGGAGGCGGCGGCGATATCCTTCGCACGCTTTGCCAGCGGATGAAGTTCCTGGGTCGCCAGGTCGACGATCGCCTCCATAGCGGTATTGCACAGCTCGCCGTGAATCACCAAGCCACAGCAGATGATAACTGTGGCCCACTCGGCAATGTCGAGGCCGACAATGCAGCCGGCAACGACGGTACAAACGCCCGCAGCGAGCATGACCTTAATGTTGCGCTCGGTCTTAACGGCGGTGACGAAGCCCTCCATGGCGTAGGAGAACGACATTAAGAAGGAAGGATGGTCCTTGTTCGATCCGGGAATCATAGACGGCTCCTAGTCGTGGGCGTGGTTGGTGATGGGGCCGACGTGGACCAGCTTGGGGTCCTCACCGCGCTCAAGCGCCAGATCGCGCAGGATGGCGTCCTCGCGGGCCTCCATGACCTCGGCCTCGTCGTCCTCAATATGGTCATACCCCAGCAGGTGCAGCATGCCATGCACGAGCATCAGACGGCACTCGTCGGCAGGGCTATTGCCAAAGCCGGGGGCCTGGCGGGCAATGACCTGCGGGGCCAGGATGATATCGCCGAGCTCGAGCGTCTCGTCTGCGGGAATATCCTCGTCAAAGGCCGAGTCGCACTCAAACGAGAGGACATCGGTGGTACGGTCGATACCGCGCCACTCGTGGTTGAGCTCGTGCATCTCGTCCTCATCGACATACGAAAGGGAAATCTCGACTTCACGCTCAACGCCCTCGGCGGCAAGCACAACCCCGCAGATGTGCTCCACCTCCTGCGCGTCGAGCAGCGTATCGAGCTCGGCATCGTTGCTGATCAATACACTCAACGGGACTCCTTTCGGTCGTGTACGCGATTCTCGCGCACATCATCATAAGTATCGTATGCCTCGACGATACGCCCCACCAAGGCATGACGCACCACGTCGGCACGCTCGAGGTGAGAAAATGCGACATCGTCGACACGACCTAAAATCCGTTCAACGTCGGCAAGACCGCCGCGACGACCCACCAGGTCACGTTGGCTCAGGTCGCCGGTAATCACAAACTTGGAGTTAAAGCCCAGGCGCGTCAGGAACATCTTCATCTGCTCGGGCGTGGTATTTTGCGCCTCGTCAAGCACCACGAAGGCATCGCTCAGCGTACGGCCGCGCATGTAGGCAAGCGGGGCGATCTCGATCACGCCGCGCTCCATAAGCTCATCGGTGCGCTCGCGATCCATCATGTCAAAAAGAGCATCGTAGAGCCTGTCTCTTATACACATCTGACGCTGCCGACGATAAGGCTCGTGTAGA
>URLR01000088.1 GCA_900548815.1 uncultured Collinsella sp. | reverse complement strand
TCTACACGAGCCTTATCGTCGGCAGCGTCAGATGTGTATAAGAGACAGAAATAACCGGGGCTCCATCTCGGCGCACTCCGCTAGTCCAGGCGTTGGCCGTCGGCGCGCACACGCTCGGTGCCGCGTCCACTGATCTGGCGGATAACCTCGCCGGCAATCATCTGACCCATGATGGGCGGCATAAAACTAGCGGTACCCAACTCGGTACGCTCGTGGATGTTGGACGGGTCGCGGGGTTGGGTCTTAACCGATTCCTCGCAGCTAAACAGCACGTGCAGACTCTTGATTCCGCGCTTCTTACATTCTTTGCGCATGATGCGGCTCATGGGGTCACGTACCGTATCGAAAATGTCGGCAAAGCGGAGGCACTCGGGATGGAGCTTGTTGGCCCCGCCCATGGAGCTAACCAAACGAATGTCGTGGTCCTGAGCATATTTGGCAATGGTGAGCTTGGCCGAGATGGTGTCGATGGCGTCGACGACGTAGTCGAGCTTGCCGTCCGTCTGCTCCAAAACGCTTGCGAAGAAATCATCGATGTTGTCGCTCAGCAAGTATTCAGTTCGCTTGATGACGGTGGCGGCGGGATTGATGTCGTGGATCATGGCTTCCATAACATCGACCTTGCGCTTGCCGATGGTGCTGTGAAAGGCGATGGCCTGGCGATTGATATTGCTGGGCGCGATGATGTCCTTGTCCAGAATGACGAAATGACCGATGCCGCCGCGGGCGAGTGCCTCGCAGCAGTTGGAGCCCACGCCTCCGCAGCCGAGCACCAGCACCGTAGCATCGGCGAGCTTATCGAGTGCCTCGCGGCCCATGATGATCTCGAGCTTGGTGTCGCGTGTCTCGACGAGGGCGGCAGCGGTTTCGGTCATAGACATCCTCCGATGGGGAAGCGAATCGTGTTTTAGCTATTGCCATTATAGGTGTTATCGCGATTCCATTTGAGCCCTTGGGCTTGTTGAAATGGGATCGGGGTTCGCATAAGATGAAGCAGATGGCACCCGTTGCAGCGGGTTGGCCAACTCCCAAACACGTTTGTAGCGTGAGAAGTGGCCGTCTTCGCATTACGCGGAGGCGGCTATTTTTTTGAGTACAAGATTAGATAGTTAGACAAACATCTAAATATCGAGTATAGTGTGCGCGTCATGAGAGATGATGAGAGGAGGTCTTATGCCGGGAGAGGGTTTTAAGGCGCTTGCCGATCCAACGCGACGGCGCATTTTGGAGTTGCTGCGCGAGGGCAATTGCACGGCGGGGGAGCTTGCCGAGCATTTCGATATCAGTAAGCCGTCGCTAAGCCATCACTTGGCGACGCTCAAAAACGCCGGGTTGGTGACCGACGAGCGGCATGGCCAAAACATCGTATACAGCTTAAACACCACCGTCATGCAGGATTTAATTGGCTGGTTTATGGGCTTTACAAACACTGAAGGTGATAAGGATGAATAACGAAAACAAGGGCATTCACCCCACGGGGGTATCGTCGCGCGTGTGGATTGCGCTGGTCGCTCTGTGCGTCGCCAATGTCGTAGCGCACCTCATGGTGATGCCGAGCTTGCCTACGCAGATTCCCACGCACTGGGGCGCGAACGGAGCCGTCGACGGTTGGGGTCCTAGCTGGATGGCCTCCGCGCTCGGCGTGCTGCCTCTGGCGCTTCTCGCAATGTTCTGCGTGGTGCCGCGCATCGACCCCAAAGGTGAGGCATATCGAACCTCGGGCAAGTTCTACCAGGGCTTCGTAATCGCCTTCACCTTGTTCATGTGCGCCATAAGCTGGCTGGGAGAGCTTACGGTCTGGGGCGTGGTGCCGGCGGTCGGTTCGGTCAACGTGCTGATTTCCGGTGCTATCGGTTTGCTGTTCATCGGCGTAGGCAACTACTTGCCGCGTGTGAAGCAGAACTATACGCTCGGTATCAAGACACCCTGGGCGCTTGCCGATCCCGAGAACTGGCGCCGTACGCAGCGTTTTGGCGGCGCCTGCTTTATGGTGCTGGGTATTGGCCTGATTGTGATGGGCGTGGCGGGCAGCGTGCTTTCGAGTGAAGTCGTCGCCGCGGTGATTGCGGCTCTGGCGTTTGGTTCGGTTGGAGCCGTCTACGTCTACTCGTATCTGTTGTGGCGCAAATCGCAGCGAGCCGCTCGTTAAGGTTGCGGAAAACTAGCGTACGCAGTTCATAGTATGTTCTGGGGGACTTTTCCCAGGTAGTATTAGGGGGTGTGGGCAACCATGCCCCTTTTTCGTTACGTTTCAGAGCTGGTTTCCTCATTTCGTTTCCACTAAAGCGAATCAAGAATAGGGAAACAACAGGTAGAAAGGATAAAACAGGCAAATGGCGGAGTTTATCTACCAGATGTATCAGGCTCGCAAGGCCCATGGCGACAAGGTAATCCTTGACGACGTGACCCTGAGCTTCTACCCCGGTGCCAAGATCGGCGTCGTGGGTCCCAACGGCATGGGCAAGTCGACCCTGCTCAAGATCATGGCCGGCATCGAGGAGGTCTCCAACGGCGATGCCAGGCTCACCCCCGGCTACACCGTGGGCATCCTGCAGCAGGAGCCGCCGCTCGATGACGACAAGACCGTTATCGAGAACGTGCGCATGGCGTTTGGCGATATGATCGCCAAGGTCGATCGCTTCAATAAGATCGGCGAGGAGATGTGCGACCCGGATTGCGACATGGACGCCCTCATGGCCGAGATGGGAAAGCTCCAGGACGAGATCGACGCCGCCGACGGCTGGGATATCGATTCCAAGCTCGGCCAGGCCATGGACGCCCTGCAGCTGCCCGATTCCGACATGCCGGTCAACGTACTTTCCGGCGGCGAGCGCCGTC
The DNA here is from genome assembly GCA_900548815.1 of uncultured Collinsella sp. Lineage (GTDB taxonomy): Bacteria > Actinomycetota > Coriobacteriia > Coriobacteriales > Coriobacteriaceae > Collinsella. The sequence continues at coordinate 3,398 of URLR01000088.1, read as the reverse complement.
GCGTGGCCCTGTGCAAGCTGCTGCTCGAGGCTCCCGACCTGCTGCTGCTCGACGAGCCCACGAACCACCTGGACGCCGAATCGATCCTGTGGCTCGAGCACTTCCTGCACAACTACCAGGGCGCCGTTCTGGCCGTCACGCACGACCGCTACTTCCTGGATAACGTTGCCGAGTGGATTTGCGAGGTCGACCGCGGTCACCTCTATCCCTACAAGGGCAACTACTCCACGTATCTGGAGACCAAGGCCGCCCGTATCGAGGCTCAGGGTAACCGCGATGCCAAGCTCGCCAAGCGCATGGAGGCCGAGCTCGAGTGGGTACGCAGCTCGCCCAAGGCTCGCCAGGCCAAGAACAAGGCCCGTCTGGCTCGTTACGAGGAGATGGAGGCCGAGGCCCGCGCAAGCCAGAAGCTCGACTGGACCGACATCCGCATCCCCGTGGGCCCGCGTCTGGGCAACAAGGTGCTCGAGGCTCATCACCTGCACAAGGAGTTCGATGGCCGTGTGCTCATCGACGACCTATCATTCACCCTGCCGCGCAACGGCATCGTGGGCGTCATCGGCCCCAACGGTGTCGGTAAGACCACACTGTTCAAGACGATTGTGGGTCTGGAGCCGCTGACTTCGGGCGAGCTCGAGGTGGGCGAGACCGTCAAGATTTCTTACGTCGACCAGAACCGTTCCGGCATCGATCCCGATAAGAACCTGTGGGAGGTCGTCTCGGACGGCCTGGACCACATGATGGTCGGCGAGACCGAGGTTCCGAGCCGCGCTTATGTGGCGAGCTTTGGCTTTAAGGGCCAGGACCAGCAGAAGCGCGCTGGCGTGCTCTCCGGTGGCGAGCGCAACCGTCTGAACTTGGCGCTTACGCTCAAGCAGGGAGGCAACCTGCTGCTCCTCGACGAGCCCACGAACGACCTCGACGTCGAGACGCTGTCCTCGCTCGAAGCGGCGCTGCTTGAGTTCCCGGGCTGCTCGGTGGTCATTAGCCACGACCGTATGTTCCTGGACCGCGTCGCCACGCACATTCTGGCGTGGGAGGGCACCGACGAGAATCCGGGCAACTGGTATTGGTTTGAGGGCAACTTTGAGGCCTATCAGGCCAACCGTATCGAGCGCCTGGGCGAGGACGCAGCCCAGCCGCATCGTATTCACCGCAAGCTGACGCGCGACTAGATATATTGCTGGTTTGGTTACGCAACATCAACAAATGTAAACGGCTCAAATCCTGATTTGGATTTGAGCCGTTTGTCGTTACTGCTCGGGTTCTTCGACTTTATCGATAGCCCAGGTGGATCCGAGGCCACCGGTGGTGTTGCGGCGGATGCGCACGGTGATTTCGTGGCGCTCGCCGGCCTGCGTATAGTGCAGGGGGAAGCTTGCGCGGTTTCGCGCGGCCTCGATGGTACCGCGCTCGCGGGCGATCCAGTAGTACTCGCCGACGATGCCGAGCGTGTCGGCGCCGTAGGGGAGATAGGTCGACAGCTGGTGCAGAAGCGGGCCGGGGCAGAAGACCTCGGTTGCGAAATCGATGGGGAAGTCCTTGGGGATGGTGGGTGCTGCAGGTGCGGGGGTTGGGGCCGCTGCGGGTGCCGAAGCCGGTGCAGGTGCGGGAATTTGGTCGCAAGCAGAGGTGGGCACGGACTCGATGACGGGTGCGGGCTCCGGCGTCGCTTCCGGCTCGATCGTGGAATCCGCGGGCTCCACGGTGACGGGCGCGTCTGCAGCTGCAGTTTCAACCTCAACCTGCGTTGCGTTCTCGTTCTCGACGCTCGACTTTGCCTCGATGGGCGTGGATGCCATGGTGGTGATGCCGGCGTTTGCGTTCTCGGGGTCATAGACGACCGTGAGTGAGATGGCGGGCTGCGGCGTCTCGGGCTCCGGCACCGACTCGGTAGCGTCTTGTTCGGCGGGCTCGTCGGACTGATCGTCCTCGGCCTCGTTGCCAAAGACATCGCTGTTTTGGAACGCAGGCGTCTCGGGTTGGTCAGCGGCTTCTTCGGTTGTCGACTTGGGCGCTTCGTTGAGCTCCACAGTGGCTTCCTGCTCGGATATGACTTCGAGATCGGTCGTGGCGGCGATTTCGGTTTCGGCTTCTGCCGTTACCTCAATAGCGACTTCGATCTCTGCCTCGGGCTCGGGTTCCGGCGCGGCTTCAACCATGGCTTCGGGCTCGGGACGCTTAACGTGCTTGGGACGCACGGCCTTGAGGTCCTTCTCACCGCGTTTCTTCTTTTTGTAGGACTGCTTGGCGCCCTTGGCGGCCTTGGGCTTGTCCTCGCCCTTGGCAAGGGCGGCATCCCAGGCCTCGTTGGCGATGACGGTGGCATACAGGCGGCCGCCCTTAAAGACGGTCAGCTTAATACAGTCGTTGAGCTCCTCGAGCAGCTCGCGCGTGGACTCGAAGCCCAGGTCATAAGCGGTCATGTCGCCGGCGGCGAGCGCCTCCTCGACCTGCGTCATAAACGTTTGCTTGCCGCATCCGATTGCATCGCGTAGCAGGCGATACAGATAGATGTGGTTGCCCAGCGATAGCGCGGGCCCAACTATTGTCTTGCTCATGGCAAATCTCCTCTTTACACACCAAAGCATCTTACCATCGCACGGGGCGTGCCACCTCGGCGCCTAAGGCAAACGGGCGCGACCGTTGCCGGTTCGCGCCCGTTATACAGGTCGGTTATCTATGAGAGGCAAACGTGCTTAGTTGCCCGACGTCGTGCCTTGGCTCGAGCTGTCAGATGCCGTGCCGGACGCGGTTCCGCTCGAGCTGTTGGTGTTGCCGTTGTCGGTGGATCCCGTACTCGACGTATTGCCGTTCGTCTGGTCGCCCGTGCTCGGCTGAGAGCCGTCAGTCGTTTGGCTTGAGTCGGTCGTGCCGGATTGCGTGCCGCTGTTGTTCGCAGAGGAATCGACGCCCTGCGATTGATCGGGGGTGTTCGATGACGAGTCGGTGGATGCGGAGTTGCCCTGCGGGTCGTCCTGCTGGCTTTGCGATTGACCGGAGCTATCCGCGTCGTGCTCGGTCGTGTGCGACGAAAGGATTGGCTCGGGACGCTCGCCCAGGCCTTCACCGGCAGTGGTGATAAGGATGGCGCCGGCGCAGGCGATGACGGCGACGATGGCGATGGCGATCGAGAAGACGATGACCTTCTTTTGCGTCTGGCTGCGCTCTGCCGCCGCCTTGGCGCGCAGGCTGTTGGGGGCGACGCGCGCCGTGGTCGCGCGCCCCGCAACCTGGCGCATCTCCTGCGTGGTCGCGGCGCCGCCTAGGTGCTCCTCGACATCGGGCTCAACGGGCTCGTAGGCGCCGGCAGGGTAGTCGACAGCGACATGCGTGCCCTTGATTCTGTCTCTTATACACATCTCCCGAGCCCACGAGACGGACTCCTATCTCGTATG
>URLR01000087.1 GCA_900548815.1 uncultured Collinsella sp. | reverse complement strand
CGAGATAGGAGTCCGTCTCGTGGGCTCGGAGATGTGTATAAGAGACAGCTGTTGGCCGGCAATGACGACCTCCACCGACTCCTCGAAGTCGTCCTGGGTTGCACGCTTGCGACCTTCGCGAACGGCGCGCAGGGCGCCCTCGTTGATGATATTGGCCAAATCGGCGCCCGAGGCACCAGGCGTGGCGCGGGCAATCGCGGTCAGATCGATCGGCGGCTGGGTCTTCACGCTCTTGGCGTGCAGCTCAAGGATATTCTTGCGACCGGTCAAATCGGGCAGCTCGACGGGAATGCGGCGGTCAAAGCGACCGGGACGCAACAGAGCCGGGTCAAGGCTGTCGGGGCGGTTGGTGGCAGCAAGGACGACGATGCCCTTGTGGTTATCGAAGCCGTCCATCTCGGTCAGCAACTGATTGAGCGTCTGCTCGCGCTCGTCGTTGCCGCTAAAGCCGCCGCCATCACGCTTTTTGCCGATGGTATCGATCTCATCGATAAAAACGATGCACGGGGCCTTTTCCTTGGCCTGCTTAAACAGGTCACGAACCTTAGCAGCGCCGCGACCAACAAACATCTCAACGAACTCAGAGCCCGAAATGCTAAAGAACGGAACACCGGCCTCGCCGGCAACAGCCTTGGCAAGCAGGGTCTTACCGGTACCCGGAGGGCCAACAAGGAGAGCACCGCGCGGCAGCTTGGCGCCGATCTCCTCGTAGCGCTGCGGCTTCTCCAGAAAGTCGACGACCTCCTTAAGGGACTCCTTGGCCTCTTCCTGACCGGCAACGTCCTTAAAAGTCACGCCCACGTCCTTGGAGGCGATCACGCGCGCGCCGGACTTGCCCAGTCCGCCGCCGCCAAAACCACCGCGGCCAAAGTTCATCGAAGGACCGTCATCGCCCATGGCCTTCTTCATGCGGCGGTTGAGCCACCAACCGATGAGGAAGAAAATCGCCATGGGAAGGATGAGCGTGAGCAGGTAGTAGGTCATCAGACCCGAGTTCTTATCGGGAACGACCGACTCAAGCGAGGCGCCAGATTCAAGCACGCGATCGGTAAAGCCCGCGTCATTCGGCACACCGGTCGTCTTATAGGCGATGTTCTCGTCCTCGCCCTTCTTGGTGTAATAAATCGAGTAATCGTCCGTGTTGTACTCGACCTTGTCGACACTCTTCTTATCGAGCGCCTTGACAAACGTCGAGTAATCGGTCTTCGTAATCTGCTGCGTGTGACCGATGTTGGGGAACAGAACGGTCGAGAGCACGAGGTAGACAACGAAGGCGATGAGCACGTAGAGGATCATATTCCGTCTACGCTTGTTGTCATCCATCTCCATCTGCTTGAACTCCATCTACTGGGGTTGATATTGTTTTCTAGAATACCCAACCCGGACGGCGATAAACCGACGCCGGGCACGAAAGGACAGAGATGGCATCACTGGAAGTCGGCAAGGTTCAAATCTATACGGACGACGGCAAGGGCAAGACGACGGCTGCGTTGGGGCGCGAGAGGATGTCGAGGAACTGATTGCGATAAAGCCCGCCACCACGGAGCTCGTGCTCCCCGGCCGCGGCTTGCTACCCCTCGCCGACCTTGCCGACCTAGTAACCGAAATGCGCCCCGTCAAACACTACTTCGACGAAGGCCTCCTAGCCCGTCAAGGCATCGAATACTAATTGATTCGTTTTCCGCCAACACCTACAGCTCATAAGGAAGTTGCGGTGGAATAGAACTTGTTTGACGGTCCGCAAGGGCTTTTCAGGAACTATTTCACCGCAACTTATCAGGGGAACCCGACGGATGAGCTAGGCGGTGGCGCGGCCTAGCCAGTTGCCGCTGTGGTGGTAGATGGTGAACATCGTGGCCGTAATGAGCCAGGTTACGGGGTAGACCAGCAGTAGATGCTCGAGCGACGGATCGAAGGGCATGATCGCAAACACCCAGATCACCCTCAAGACAACGGTACCAAAGATGGTGAGCATCATAGGCTGCAGACTCACGCCGGCGCCGCGAATGGAACCCGACGCGTTTTCGATAATCGAGAAGATCGCGTAGAACGGCGCGATGAAATGAAGAATCGTCGTGGTGTACGCAGAAATCGAAGCATCGTCGACAAACAAACGCGACAGCGGACCCGAGAACACCAGGAGCACGGCAGACAGGCCACCAATGAGCATAAACGAAAGCACGAGCGACGTGTGATATCCCTTGCGCATGCGCTCGTAATTGCGCGCGCCAAAGTTCTGCGCCGAGAACGTGGTGATCGAAACGCCGAGCGCCTCGGTCACCATCCAGATAATGCCATCCAGGCGCCCAGATAGACCCCAAGCAGTCGTGACATCGGCGCCAAACGAATTAACCGACACCTGGATCAGCACGTTCGAGATCGAATAGGCAGCCGATTGAAAACCGAGTGGCAGACCACACGAGATCATACTCTTGCAAATACCGCAATCGATGCCGAGCTTAGACAGCGAAAGACGCCATGCGCCCGGAGCGCGCATCATGCGCAACACGATCATCGTTGCATTGGAGCAAATGGTCAGCGCCACTGCGATGCCGCAGCCCAGCGCCTCCATATGCAACACAGCGACAAAGATGATATCCAGCACCACGTTAACCAGGCAGCCAGAGGCAATGATCACAGCGGGGCCGCGCGTGTCGCCCACGGCACGCAGCAGTGCGGTTCCCATATTAAGCAGCAGTGCCGCAACCATCGCGGCAAAATAACAGCGAGCATAGGCCACGCCCTCGGCCAATAGTTCATGCGGCGTGTTCATAAGCACCAGCATGGGCTCAACGAACACTATGCCAAGAATCGAGAAAACGATACCGCCCACCAGCGCGAGCGTCATGGCTGTATGGACCGAACGACTCAGTCGCTCATCATCGTGCTGACCAAAATACTGACCGGTAATGACCGCGCAGCCGGCCCCGACGCCAACGCAAAAGCCAATGCAGAGCTCGGTGAGCACCATCGTAGCTTGAATGCCACCTAGCGCGAGCTTGCCGCCAAACTGACCGACGATATAGGTACCGATAAGCGTGTAGGCCTGCTGAAAAAACGAACTAAAAAAGATGGGAACGCACAGCGAAAGCAGCTGCTGCCAAATAACACCCTGCGTTACATCGATAGCCGTAGATTTCTTAGCCACACGCCCTCCCCAAAAGCGTACGTCAACCGACAAAACAGTAATTAAAGACCTAAGCTAATAGCAGCTTAGCACCGACCGACGTCGACCGAAACACCCCGAGTCAGAGCCCGGTGCAAACTATCTGCCTAGTGATACAGCCCCGGCTGGTAGTGATACTCGTTGCTCACGTGCGGGCACAGCTGCCAAAAGGCGACGGCACTCGCCGCGGCCACGTTGAGCGAATCGACCCCGTGCGCCATCGGAATACGCACGGCTCGGTCGCAGCCCGCGATAGTCTTGGCGCCCAGGCCGGCACCCTCGGTGCCCATAAAGATCGCCAGGCGATCAACCTCCTGCAGCGCAGGATCGTCCAGCGAAACGGAGTCGTCCGTCAGTGCCATCGCAGCGCACGAAAAACCGGCTTCGTGCAGTGCCGCCAGGCCATCGTGCGGCCACACACGAGCCTCGCTGCCAATACGCGTCCACGGCACCTGAAACACCGTGCCCATGCTCACGCGGGCCGAGCGACGGTACAGCGGGTCGCAGCACGTCGGACTGACCAAAATACCGTCGACATTGAGCGCGGCGGCCGAGCGGAAAATCGCACCCACGTTCGTGTGGTCGACAATACCCTCGAGCACGCACACGCGCACCGGGCGCTCCCCCGCCGCCTCAACGACGCCACCCAAGAACTCATCAACCGGAATCTGCCGCGGGCGACGAAACGCCGCGAGCGCACCGCGCGTCACGTTAAAGCCCGTCAGCTGCTCCATGAGTTCCATGGAAGCCACGAACACAGGAACCGGACCTGCGCCCTCGCGCACAACCAGGCGCTCAAACAGCGGCATCATCTGGTCGAGCCAGCGTTCGCCCAAAAGAAAGCTCACCGGCTCATATCCGGCGCGAACCGCGCGCTCGATAACCTTGGCACTCTCGGCGATAAAGATGCCCTTTTGCGGCTCTAGCACGCAGCGCAGTTCACGCTCGGTCAGTCGCACGTAGGCATCGAGCCGCTCGTCCTCGAGCGAATCAATTCGCAGAACCTCAACGGCATCAGTCATAGCAGCCTGCCCGCACCCTTCTTTACAGCACATCTATACCAAACGAGGCGACGCTAAGCGCCGCCCCATACATTCAATCAACCCGATAATACCGTTCACGCCAGGCGATTTACGCCTCAACGCGACGATACGTCACGAACTCATAATCGACACCCTCGTCGCCCTCGCCCGAGGCAATCGTGGCAACACCGCCACGCCACGCAATCTCCCACGCGGGATCGGCGTCCAAATCGGGAAAGTACGTGTCCACGGCATGAGTGCAATGGTTGTGCGTGACCTCGGCCTCGGCGCAATACGGCAAAAACTGCCGATACACCTCGCCGCCACCGATCACCCAGGCAACGAGCTCATCGGCAACCGCAGAGAGCGCTTCGTCAACGCTATGCACCACGTCGACGCCCTCGCGGGTAAAGCCCATATCGCGCGTAAGCACGATATTGCGGCGGTTCTTGAGAGGACGCCCGCCGGGAAAACTCAGCAGCGTCTTGCGTCCCATGATAACCGGGCAGCCCTTGGTGCAGGCCACAAAATGGCGCATATCGACGCGATTGGACACCACCATGTCGCCCTCGCAGCCAATACCCCAGTCGTCACACACGGCGACGATGGCAGAAAGCTTACACGTCATGAGCACCACCTACACCGCAATGGGGATGTTCTTGACCTGAGGGCCGTGCTCATAGCCCTCGACGATCAGGTCATCGGTCGTAAACGCATAGAAGTCATGCACATCGGGGTTGAGCGTTACCTTGGGTGCCGCAAACTGCGGACGCTCGATAAGCTCGCGGACGATATCGACATGACGATCATAGATATGGGCGTCGGCGATCACGTGCAGCAGCTCACCGGGAATCATATCGACCGACTGCGCGACCATCATCAGCAAAATGGCGTACTGGCACACGTTCCAGTTGTTCGCGGCCAAAATGTCCTGGCTGCGCTGGTTGAGAATCATGTTGAGCGTCGGCTTGTCGTCCTGAGGACGCTGCGTCACGTTATAGGTCACGCTATAGGCGCACGGATAAAGGTGCATCTCGGACAGATCGCTAAACACGTACGTATTGGTCATAATGCGACGACTATACGGCGTGTGCTTAAGGTCGTACAGCACACGGTCCATCTGGTCGAAGTCGCCCTCGGCGTAATGGCTCTTCTGACCAATCTGATAGCCGTAGGCTTTACCGATGGAACCGGTCTCATCGGCCCACTCATCCCAGATATGGCTGTTGAGATCATGCACGTTATTGGACTTCTTTTGATAGATCCACAGAATCTCGTCCATGGCAGACTTAAGCGCTGTACGACGCAGGGTGAGCGCGGGGAACTCCTCGCGCAGATCATAGCGCGCCGTGACACCAAAGATTTTAATGGTATAGGCAGGGGTGCCGTCCTCCCACACCGGACGGACCTTTTGGCCCTCGGTGGTGGTGCCATGGTCCAAGATATCGCGGCACATGGTTACAAACTGCTGATCAGCTTTGCTCATTGACCCTCCTGTCAGTCGCCTATAAGCGAGATTTATTGTAGCCCAGGCGCACGCGGCCCCACAGCCCAAACATAAGCCCTCATTTTCTGACATATGCCAGAAATTCCTTGCGCAAATCCGCACGTTCGCTATTCTATTGTTGACATATGTCAGATTTGGAGAGTGTATGGCTGGAAGACGCGAAAAACTGCGCCGCGTTGGGATCATCCCCGAATATCGCGGCTTTAACCCCGATGGCCTTGCCAGCGGAGACGCTATCGATATGACGGTCGATGAGCTCGAAGTACTGCGCCTGTGCGATCTGGAGGGCCTCAATCAGGAGGCCGTCGCCCAGCAGATGGGCATCGCCCGTGCAACGGTGGCGGCCATTTGCAGCCGCGCGCATCGCAAGGTGGCCGATGCGCTGGTCAACGGACGAGCGCTCGTCATCGAGGGCGGCAATATCGCGTACTCCCCCATCGCCTCGACGACGGCCGCATGGCCAGCAAAGGAGGTCGGCACCATGAGGGTGGCAACGACGCACGACAACGGCAACATCTTTATGCACTTTGGCCGCAGCGAGCAGTTCAAGATCCTGTCTCTTATACACATCTCCGAGC
>URLR01000086.1 GCA_900548815.1 uncultured Collinsella sp. | reverse complement strand
TCTACACGAGCCTTATCGTCGGCAGCGTCAGATGTGTATAAGAGACAGGTCGAGCACCACGTTTTCGCAAATGGCGCCAAAACGGACGGCGTTGAAGATCTCGGGCTCGTGGGAGGCGTCCAGACCCTCGCATTTTGCGTAGCAGCCACCCTCGATGTTGAAGATGCCCATGTCGGACCAACCGTGCTCGTCGTCGCCGATCAGCAGGCGCGTGGGATTGGCCGAAAGCGTGGTCTTGCCGGTGCCGGACAGGCCAAAGAACACAGCGGTCTCGTGCGTGACGGGATCCATGCTGGCCGAGCAGTGCATGGGCAGCACGTCGTCCTCGACGGGCAGCAGATAGTTCATGACGCTAAAGATCGACTTTTTAATCTCGCCGGAGTAGCCGGTGCCGGCGACCAGAATCACGCGTTCCTGGAAGTTGATGACCACCGCGGCGCTGGAGTTGAGGCCCTTGATGGCGGGGTCGCACTGGTAACCGGGCGCTGCGAGCACGCAGAAGTCGGGCTCGCCGGTGCGCGCGATTTCGCGAGCGAGCGGGCGGGCGAGCATCTGCTTAATAAAAAGTGCCTGGCTGGCACGCTCGCAGGCAACGAGCAGTCGACGCGTGTGGTTGCGGTCGGCACCTGCCATGCCGCGGGTGACGAACACGTCGCGCTCGTTGAGATAGTCGACGATGCCGGCCTTGATGGCCTCATAGCTCTCGACGGACAGCGGGCGGTTGACCGCGCCCCAGGCAATCTTGTCGTGAACATCGGGGGTGTCAACGATAAAACGATCGTTGGGCGAACGACCAGTGCGCTCCCCCGTCTCGATCACGAGCGCGCCATTAGAAGCCATACGGCCCTCTTTGCGACGAATAGCGTGCTCGACAAGCTCTGCCGCCGGCAGGTCCACCAGCAGACGGGGTTGATTCTCGGCGGGATCTTCAACGAGCGTAATACCAAAGTTGGACAGAACTTCTGCAGGGGTAACACCAGGCATGGGGCCTCCTTTAAAAACGCGACACGTGGACGCGACGCGCACTTTACTCACGTAAAGCCCGTTGTACCCGATATGCAAAAACGTTTTTGCGGCAAGGGCGGCAAGCCCGCCCAACGGTCAAAAATCGCAGGCAAGCGGCCCAGTCATTGGGGACGTTCTTAAACGACTAGTCATTGGGGACACTCTTGAACAGGCAACATTCAAGGAGTGTCCCCGGATGCCGGCACTTAGGGACGTTCCCAAAGTGCCGGCACATAAGGAACGTCCCTAAGTGCCGACTACAGCGGCAGGCCTTGGCCAAGCATGGCTATGGCGCTCATCAGGACCAGCATGCCGGCAGCGTAGGGCAGCACCGCGCCCAGGAGTTCGGCATCCTTACCGCGCACGTGCACGGCGGCAAGACCAATGGCGAGGGTCTGCGGCGAGATCATCTTACCGGCGGCGACGCCCAGGGCGTTCAATGCGACCATCCAGTAGTCGCTCACACCCAGCGCAGTGGCAGCCTGGCTCTGAATGGGGCCAAACAGCATGCCCGAGGACGTGCCCGAGCCGGTCACAAACGCACCAACCGCACCGATCCACGGAGCCAGAATCGGGTACAGCCCACCGGCGACGGCGATGCAGAACGCACTGATCGACGAAATCATGCCGGCATAGCCCATCACCTTGACGCAGCCCAGCACCGAAAGCATGGTGATAACCGTCGGCATCATCTGCTTGACGGTCGCGGCCAGCACCTCGCCCATCATGCGCGGCGAAGCACCCTGAATGGCGCCGCCGACAAACGCCGCCAGGAAAATCCAGACGCCTGGCGTGTTGATCCACGAAAACGTAAGCATACCGGGATTCTCACCGCAATACACCTGCACATGGCTCGCAAACGGCGCGAGCGCAGCATGCACGGCGGGCACCAGGTTAGACGTGCCCAGCAGCAGTACAAAAAACAGAATGAAGCACGACCAGGCCGAAAGCGCCGATTTAACGGTGAGCTGTTCGCCGGCCTCGATATTCATATGGAAGCGTGCGTCCAGATGCCCCGACTTCTCGGCACGCATGGCAAGCGCAGCTGTCAGCGCGAGCGAAACGATGGATCCTACGACCACGGCCAGGTCGGGGCCCACAAACATGGCAACGACCAGAGCCGCGCCGACAAACGACACGCCGGAGAGCAACGCCACGCCGGCAACACCGTGCAGACGCTCGCCCACACTCGCGGCATTGCCCTGGTCATCGGCAACACGGCCCGCAACCAGCACAATAAATAGCGGCATCACCACAAAGAACGGTGCGAGCTGCACCAGCTGAACGGTCGCTAGGTGAAGGGAATCCAGACCCACCAGGTCGGCAACGGACACCGTGGGGATGCCGATGGAGCCGTAGGGCGTGGGCACGCCGTTTGCCAGCAGGCAGATGAGCACGGCGGGCACGGCCTCAAAACCCAGGCCCGCGAGCATGCCGGCAGGAATGGCGACGGCAGTGCCAAAACCGGCCATGCCCTCCATAAAACCACCGAAGCACCAGGCCACGAGCAGCGCCAGCAGACGGCGGTCGCTGCTGATGGAGGTGATCATGCTGCCTATCACGTCCATGGCGCCCGTACGAACGCACAGGTTATACGTGAACACCGCGGCGATGATCACCAGGACGATGGGCCACAGAGCCATCAAAAAACCTTCGAGCGAGGCGGTCGCGATCTGCGCTGCCGGCAGGCGCCACCATGCGAAGGCAAGCAAGCACGAAAGGACAAACGATCCGATAGCGGCCTTCCAAGCTGGCCATTTAAAGCACAGCAGCATCACGACCAGCCAAATAATCGGCACAAGAGCCAGTAAGAATGCGGCGACGTCCATAGGTAGAAGCTCCTTGGTACCGCGTGGGCGGCATCGGGGGTGTCACAAAACTTCAACAGGATACCGCACGTTTACCGACAAATTACAGCCGCCCGCCGAAATTATTGAACAATCCGTTCAAAAACACGAACGAACACCGTCGCGTCTATACTAAAGCGCAGCAATAGAAAGGACTCCGCTTTGAGCATCACGCCCCTCGATAGCATTCGCCGCGCCATCGCCCGCCGCAACGGCGTCTCCAACCCCGCTGCATCGAGAGACGGCGCCGCGAAGGCCCAGGGCGGCCGCATCGAGAACGGCCTCTTCCCTGCCTCGCACACTGCCGAGGAACTCGCACGCATCCAAGAGCTAAGTCAGCGCAACGCCGGCGGGCCCGATAGCAGCCAAGCCACACGTCGCCGGCGCGAACGCGATCGCAAGCCCGGCCCCGTCCGCCGCATGGTCAACGCTTGGTGGAACCGTCTGCTCGGTGCCGTCTACGGCGGCGGCTTCTCCATGCAGGAAGCGGAATACGAGGAGCACGCCACCCGCCGCGATTACCTTTGGAACGCTCTCGGCACCGCCGTGTGGGGCTTGGCGTTTCCGCTGCTCACCATCGTGTCCACACAGCTCGTGGGCGCCGAAGAAGCCGGCAAGTTCTCCATCGCCTTTGTCACCGGCACGCTCATCATGATCGCATGTAACTACGGCGTGCGCAATTTCCAGGTCTCGGACATCGACGAAAAGACGTCCTTCGCCTCCTACCAGCTCAATCGTTGGATCTGCGGAGCGCTCGCCCTAGGCTGCGGCCTCATGTATAGCAGCGCCCGCGGCTATGACGCGCAGATGGCGACGATCGGCCTGGGCGTCTACCTGTATAAGGTCATCGACGGCGTCGCCGACGTGTACGAAGGCCGCCTGCAGCAGGCCGACAAGCTCTACCTGGCTGGCATGAGCCAAACGCTACGCTCCGTCGGCGTCATCGCGGTCTTCAGCGTGGCGCTGTTCTTCACGCGTAGCATGCCCATCGCGGCCATTGCCATGGGCATCGCCGCGATCGCCTCGCTCGTGCTGGTCACCGCGCCGCTCGCCCTGCTCGAGACCGAAAAATCGCGCCGCGTAAGCCTGCGCGAGGTCGGCCACCTGTTTGTCCAGTGCGCCCCACTCTTTGGCGCGCTATTCCTGTTCAACCTTATCGAGAGCATGCCCAAGTTTGTGATGGAAGGAACACTAGCCTACAAATACCAGCTGTACTTTAATGCCCTGTTTTTTCCAGCTCAGGCTATTCTGTTGAGCATTGGATTTGTCTATAAACCGCAGCCCCTGCGCTTGTCGAGCATTTGGGCTAATCCTCGCAAGCGTCGTCGCTTTGACCTGATTATTGTTGCCGTTATGGCGCTGATCGTGGTCATCACCGGCGTGTGCGCCGCATTTATGGCAGGTCCCGGTATTCCCCTCATGAGCTTTATGTACGGTCTCAGCTTTGAGCGCTACCGTACGCTGGCGCTGCTGATGGTCGTCGCCGGCGGCGTCACCGCGGCCATCGATTTTATCTACGCCATCATCACGGTATTGCGCCACGCTGGCGACGTCACCAAGATCTACCTGATCTGCTTCGCCGTAAGCGTGGTGCTGCCGGTGATCCTGATTAAGCTGCTGGGTCTGATGGGCGCTGTGGTGAGCTACCTAGCCATCATGGCCCTACTCCTGGTGCTGCTGATTATCGAGTACCGCCGCATCCGCCAACGCATAGAGAGGGACCGGAATCCGTACGGCGCCTAATTGCGGCGATGGGAGCAGCTAATTTGCGGTGGAATCACCCCGGCTGGGGTCTCGTTGCGGACACGCAAAACTAAGTGAGTAGACTTTTACCGAATCCCGGACCACACCGACAAAGCACAAGTCCGTGACCCGCGGTTTTATTGAGGCAAATATGTTGGGTGCTCGGCATTTCCAAAAAAGTCTACTCACTTAGCCAGCGGGCAGCCAAATGATTATCTAATCCCCGTCCCTGAAAAATCAATTTGCGGGCAGAAGGGCAAAAGTAGTCAAAAAAGCCCCGTCCCAAATTAGCTACCACTTGCACCGATTATTCGCCCGGGTTGATGTTCGCGTAGAACTCCGCCCCATCATCGAGCCGCAGGATGCCCACGCGACCGAACTCGGAGCCGGTGGCGGCAGCGCAGTCGATGTCGATGCGATCGGGCACGCCGGCAGTGTCCTCGCCGCCCAAGCGCACAATCTGCCCTCGTCCCGATTCCTCATCGAGCCCCGCCAGACCACCGACCTCGCAATAGCGCCCAAGCGATACCGTGGGCGTGTGACCGCTCACCACGACCGGGCCCTTGCCCTCGGCAGAAAGCAGCCCGGTCGGCACATCCCAATAGCCGTGACGAATCCATAGCAGGTCATCGGAAGACTGCACCGCGAGCATCTGCTGCAGCAGCTCGCGATCGGCATCGACCGCTCCCCTGCCGTCGCCGCAATCGACACCATGCTCAAGCAAAAACGCACGCGCCGCCTCGGTCTGAATGCCGGCGTGCACCAGCAGGTACGGCCGCTCGGCAGTCTCGACCACCGCGTAGAGTGGCAGCGCGGCCATCCATCGCACGAGCTCCTCGTATGCCTCAAATTCCATGTCGTTGAGCTGCTCGCGCGTCGTCCAGCCACCGTTGATATCCCAGGTCTCGGCATCGAGCGGATCCTGGCCAATGATGGCATCGAGCATGATCTGCTCGTGATTGCCCTTGAGCACGCGGGCGTTGGGCAGCGAGCGCACGAGCTTAATAACGCCGACCGGATCGGGCCCGCGATCGATCATGTCGCCCAGCACGTACAGCGTGTCGTCGGACGTCAACGAGATCTTAGACAGGGCCTCGTCAAGCGCACGCACGTGCCCGTGAGCATCAGATGTCACATAGATCGCCATGGTACGCCTCTCCTTGTATTGCGGCCGAAGCCCGGTGCCGCAACTAAAACTTCAAGTTGAACTTAAACGTTACCCATTGTACTCCGTTGCAATAAAGCTGGAAAGGGTTTCCGAGCAGAGGCAAAGACGGCAGCCGTCTATGACGATATCGCGCACGCCCGCAATCCAACCCCATAAACCCACCATCTTTGGGTACAAATAACCGCAGGCAACTGACCGTGCCACGCCAACCACCCAGGAGCGGACACCATCTATGAACCAGATCCTTCTTTTTATCGGCCTCGTCATCATTTTGTGCCTGACCATCAAACCCGTCGGCAAAAAGCTCCCCTTCCCCACCCTGCTTATCTTTATCGCGCTCGGCATGCTGTTGGGCGTCAACGGCCCGGCGCATATCGACTTTAGCGACTACGCGCTTACCGAAACCGTCTGCAGCACGGCGCTGCTGTTCATCATGTTCTACGGCGGCTTTAACACCAATATCGACCGCGCCAAGCCCGTCGCTGCGCCGGCGGTGCTGCTGAGCACGCTCGGCGTCGTCATCACTGCCGGCATCACCGGCGTGTTCGCCCACTCTGTGCTGGGCTTCGACTGGATCGGCGGCCTGCTGCTGGGATCGGTCGTGGCGTCGACCGACGCGGCAAGCGTCTTTAGCGTGCTGCGCGAGCACAACCTTTCGCTGAGGGGCGGCACAGACTCGCTGCTCGAGGTCGAATCGGGCTCCAACGACCCCGTCGCCTACCTGCTCACCGCCGTGCTCGCCACACTCGCGGCCGGCGGCGACATCAACATTCCCGCACTGCTGGCCAAGCAGATCATCCTGGGCGCGGGTTTGGGTCTTGCCATCGGCTGGGCGGCGGGCCGCCTGATTGAACGCGCGCACGCAACGGCCGAGGGCGCGCAGACCATCTTTTTGTTCGCCGTGGCCATCGTCGCCTACGCGCTGCCGAGCTACCTGGGCGGCAACGGCTTTTTGGCTGTATACCTGGCCGGCATTGTGCTGGGTGCCAGCGACATCAC
>URLR01000085.1 GCA_900548815.1 uncultured Collinsella sp. | reverse complement strand
TCTACACGAGCCTTATCGTCGGCAGCGTCAGATGTGTATAAGAGACAGAGCTGGCGCTGCTCGGTCTTGCCGAGGGTGCACGTCAGCGCGACCGTAAGCGTAACCGCGTGATCGTATCTGCCATCGAGCACGATTCGATTCTGGACAACCTGCCGCTGCTGCGTGCCGCAGGCTTTAGCGTCGATCTGGTGCAGCCCTGCCGCATGGGCTACATTGAGCCTGCCACGCTTGTCGAGCTACTAGGCGACGACGTGGCGCTCGTGAGCATCATGGTTGCCAACAACGAGACCGGCGTGGTACAGCCTATCCGCGAGCTTGCCGCGGCCGCGCATACCGTGGGCGCTCTGTTCCACACCGATGCCATCCAGGGCTATCTGCACATTCCGCTCGATGCCGCCGAGCTGGGCGTCGATGCCATGTCCGTCGCCGCCCACAAAATTGGCGGTCCCGTGGCATCCGGCGCGCTTTACGTTAAGACCCGCACGCCGCTGCGCCCCCGCATCTTTGGCGGCGGACAGGAAGCCGGACGTCGCGCCGGCACGCAGGACCTGCGCACGCAGCTGGCCTTTGCCGCTGCCGCCCGCACGCTGGCTCCCCATGTGGCTCAGGAGCGCGAGAAGCTGCAAACCCTTTCCAACAAGCTCTACGCCATGCTTACGGCCCATCCGCGCATTCACGCCACCATGGGCGACTACGCGCAGGCCGATCGTCTGCCGGGTATGGTTTCGATCTACGTCGACGGCATGGACTCCGAGGAGCTCATCATTAAGCTCGACGCCGCCGGCTTTGAGGTTTCGGCCGGCTCGGCGTGCTCGAGCGGCAGCATGGACCCGAGCCATGTTTTAAGCGCGATGGGCATCGGTCGAGAGCAGGCATTGGGCGCACTGCGCATTTCCTTTGACGACCGCGTGAATCCGGACGATCTGGACGAGTTTGCCCAGACGCTGCTCTCGATCGTAGGCGCCGCATGATCGTCGCCGAGCTTAAACGCGCGCTGCTGGCACGCTATCCCAAGACCGATGCCGAGAGTTGGGACCATGTAGGACTCTCCGTCGGTGACCCTGCCGCGGAGATTACCGGTGTTGCCTGCGCGCTCGACGCTACCAGGGCCAACGTGCACCGCGCCTCGGAAGCCGGTGCCAACGTGTTGCTCACGCATCATCCCATCTACATCAAGGCGCCCGAGGCCTTTTGCCCGGCGGATGCGTCACGCCCCCAGTGCAGCGCGGCGCTCTATGAGGCCGCCCGCTGCGGCGTGAGCATTATTTCGCTCCATACCAATCTGGACCGCTCGCACGAGGCGCGCGCCTGCCTGAGCAAGCTGCTGGGTGCCGCACCCGTGAGCTCACTGGAGCACGTGGACGACCCCGAGGCCACCGGCCTGGGCGCGCTTGCGACGCCCAACGACCCGTGCACGCTGCGCGATCTTGCCACCCGTGCTGCCACGGCCTTCGGGAGCGACCCGCGTGTGTGGGGCGAAGCCGATCGCCCGTGCCGCACCGTCGCCATTTTGGGCGGCTCCCTGGGCGACTTTGGAGAGCTCGCCATCGCCGGAGGCGCAGATGTCATCGTGACGGGCGAGGCGGGCTACCACGTGGCGCAAGACCTTGCCTTGCGCGGGCTGGCGGTGATCCTGCTCGGCCATGACCGTTCTGAGGAGCCGTTCGTTGATATATTGATGAACTCTGCGGTTGACGCCGGGGTCGACCCCCGTCATGCGATTAAAATACTGAACCCTTGCCAATGGTGGACTGTGACAAAAGGAGAGAACTTATGAGCGCCGGCGCTACGCTACTCAAGCTGCAACAGATCGATTTGGAGCTCGCCCGCAACAAGAGCGAACTTGCCAATATGCCGGAGCTCAAGGAGCTCGCTTCCAAGCGCAAGACCTATGTGAAGCTCAAGTCCGAGATGACCAAGCTCTACGCCCAGCGCAAGGATCTGGACATTGAGCTCGACGATCTCAACACCACCGAGATCCAGACCAATAACGCCATCGAGGCCGCTAAGAAGCGCCACGTTGACGGCTCCGACTACCGCGAGGTACAGGACCTGGAAAACGAGCTCGCCACCCTGGCCAAGCGCCTGGACAAGATTGAGCACACCCGCAAGGATGTCGTTGTCGCCCATAAGGAGGCGCTCGACCGCGAGACCCGCGCGCAGGCCATCATCGCCAAGTTCGAGGAGGGCGTGAAGGCCGATACCAACGCCGCCCGCGCCAAGGCTGCCGACCTGCAGGCTCAGATCGAAGCCGCCACTAAGGAGCGCACCGCTCTTGCCGCCACGCTGCCGGCCGACGTGCTCACCGACTACGAGCGTCTGCTCAAGCAGTTCCGCGGCTTGGCCGTCGAGACCATCCAGGGCAACATCCCCACGGTCTGCCACACCGCGCTGCAGGCATCGTCCATGAGCGACCTCAACCACGACGGTAGCGAGATTACGCACTGCCCGTACTGCCACCGCCTCCTGGTGCTCCCGAGCAAGGAAGCTTAAACGATGGCGGCATCCAACAATTCAATGCAACTTGAGGGAAAAACGATCCTGCTGGGCATTACCGGCGGGATCGCCGCCTATAAGTCGTGCAATATCGTGCGCCTGCTGCAAAAGCGTGGCGCGCGCGTCAAGGTCGTTATGAGCGAGCATGCCACCGAGTTTGTCGGCCCGCTCACCTTCCGTGCGCTTACCAACGAGCCCGTCGCCGTAGGCCTGTTCGACGACCCCTCCGACCCCATCCACCACATTTCGCTGGCGCAAGAGCCCGATCTGGTGGTCGTGGCGCCCGCGACGGCCAATATCATCGCCAAGATGGCCAACGGCATCGCCGATGACCTTATTTCCACCACGCTGCTTGCGACGCCGCGACCCATCGTGATCGCGCCGGCCATGAACAACGGCATGTGGAAGGCGCCGGCAACGCAGGCCAACATGGCCACGCTGCGCGACCGCGGCGTGCATGTGGTGGGACCCGGCAGCGGCTACCTTGCCTGTGGCGACGTGGACACGGGCCGCATGAGCGAGCCCGAGGACATCGTCGAGGCTGTCTGTGAGGTGCTCAACCCCGCGCCTCAGGACCTGGCGGGCAAGCGCATCGTGATTACCGCCGGCCCCACGCACGAACCGATCGATCCTGTGCGCTTTATTGGCAACCGGTCGTCGGGCAAGATGGGCATCGCCCTGGCGGGGAAGGCTGCTCGCCGCGGTGCCGAGGTCACGCTTGTGCTGGGCCCGACATCGCTCGATGTTCCCCGCGGCGTGGAGTGCGTGCGCGTGCAGACCGCAGCAGAGATGCTGGAGGCGGCGCTGAGCGCCTTCCAGACGGCCGATGCGGCCATTTGCGCGGCCGCCGTCGCCGACTACACACCGGCGGCCCCTGCGGACCATAAACTCAAAAAGTCCAACGAGCGCTTGGATTGCATCGAGCTGGTCGAAACGGTCGATATTTTGGCCGAGCTCTCGCGCCAGAAGGGCGAGCGGTGCGTGATCGGATTTGCGGCCGAGACCGATAACGTCGTGGAGTACGCGCAGCGCAAACTCGCGCGCAAGGGCTGCGATGCCATTATCGCCAACGATGTCTCGCGCGCCGATTCGGGCTTTGGAACCGACACTAACAAGGCCTGGATCGTGAGCACAGCGGGCACGCAAGAACTTCCCGTGCTAACAAAGCCCCAGCTCGCAGATACAATTTTGGACTTGCTTCAAAATTTGTAAAAAAGTTCTTGCACAAGTCTAAAGTTTCGGGTTAATATACTCCCTGTTGCGAGCGAGAGCAGAGCAACAGACAAAAGCTTCGGGACGTGGCGCAGCTTGGTAGCGCACTTGACTGGGGGTCAAGGGGTCGCTGGTTCGAATCCAGTCGTCCCGACCAGAAGTTTGCAGGTCAGGCACCTAGTGCCTGACCTTTTTTGTTTTAAGCAATTGCTTAATTTTGATTAAGCAACAGGGTGCCAAAAATCTACCTGCGCGATAATCGCTTTTTGCGGTTACTTGCGCGTTTTGCACGCGCTTGAGCCGATTTATTAACGCGACATGAATCTACATACGCGTAGCTGGTATACAGACGAGTACAGGCTGTATTTATCGCGGCGATTTACGCAGATATGGCGACTGTAACGAACTAGTGTGTCGCTGTATTTATTCCAGCAGTTCACTTGATCTGTGGACAAGTGAGCGGTTACAACAAAACGCCAACCAGGATGGACTCCATACGAGGATGCCGCAAAGGTAATGGCGGGGAAGTGCGGCAGGCGCTCTGAGAGCCGCTGTATGACCCCATTTCTCCTCAACCCGATTACCTGTACAATGAACCTCGAATTGTTTGAGTAATCGCCAAAAGAAAAGCCCTCGCAGGATTGCGGGGGCTTTGCGATGAAAGAGATCAGAAGCAGAAAGCGGGGAGGACATAAAACGAGTCCGTCGCGCTGTAGCTGTAGCAAATACCGCCGCTTTGAACATAGCGAAAGGATGTGGAGCTGCGCGGTCTCACGGAACGAGTCCAGTGGCTATAGCCTGATGCACCGGAATAGTTCGACCCCGTCACGCCCTTGGATTTGTAGCACTCGTACTGGATGCCGTCAGATTGCATATCCCCGTATACTTCGGTTGCCGAGAGTAGAAAAACCTTGTCGGTCGTCGCCGAGGGGGCACCGCCCCCGTTACCGCCAACGTTATCGGTTGTCTTTGTGACGGGTTTCACCTTTGACTGGAGCTCGCTGGGCAGGAGCAACCAGAGGTCACCGCTGTTGAGGCGGGTACGGAGCTCGGACTTATCCCAACCACCGGCATTGGTGTCCGTAGCGTTCATTCTCTGGCTACCCAAGGCAGAGTTGGTCGCCTCGAACGTCAAGCCTGCCATGCCGCTACCATCGGCCAAGTCGTCGTGGTTGATGCCGATGATACGGTACTCGAGCGTCTTGCCATTGGTCAGCTTCATCGAGAACTTGGTGCCGGCATCCATGGCGGCCTTGGCCTTGGCGTAGGCGATAGACGATGTACCGTTCTTGGCAATGTCTTTGGCAACCGCCTCCTGCTCGTCGAGGGTCCAGTCCTTCGCGTCCTTGGCGATGGCCACCTGGACGGCCGCGGAATCGGCGCCTGCGGAGCCGCCACCGGACGCGCCTCCCTCGACGCCGCCGACCGTCCCATTGTTCACCGTGTTGCCGACCAGGTTGAACTGGTTTCGGATGGCTCCGGCCACGCCGGGTCCCGCGAACACGATGACCAGGCCGATGACGGCAATGATCAGAACGTACTCGATAATTGATTGCCCTCGGAAGCGGGTCGTTTCAGGAGCGACCCCCCCCCGAAGGTTAATTGCCGCTGCATGCATATACGGCTCCCTTCACTCGGGGTTTGCAATACGAGCCGAGCGTAGGGCTATTCCAAGTATTTGCAACGGTCTTGCCGCTGCGGCAACGATGACGGCAGGGGAGAAAGTCATGCGCTATTAGCGCGGCTATAACGTCCGCTTCGAATGCCGACCGTATTCATATCGAGGCAGCCATTTCATACCTTCAGAAAGACAACTGAAAGCCGCAAAAAAGCGGGACCCGGCTATAAGCCGAACCCCGCCCAAGAGAAGCCTTTAGAGCCGAGACAGACAACGCGTGTGGACAATCACTCAGCCTCCACCGCCATGCGCACGACCTCTTCCATCGGGTAGCGAGTGCCGCCGTCCCCGTCCAAAGCCTCGTTGTAGGCCTCGATGTCCGCCATGTCCTCAGCCTTCTCGAACGCGGCCCTTCTCACGAACTCGGAAAAGGTCATGCCCGTGGCGTCCGCATGGCCCTGAATCAAGGCCATTTCGCCCTCATCGAACTTGACCGCGATCTCGCGCATCGCCATGGTCGCTCCCGTAAACGCCGTCATCGAAGTGAATCCATTATCCACCCACCGTATACGCCCCGAACTCGAAACACCAAGCAGGATGGACTCTATACGAGGACGCAGCAGAGGTAATGGCGGGGGAGTGCGGCAGGCGCTCTGAGAGCCGCTGTATGACCCCATTTCTCTTCAATCCGACTACCCGTGCCATGAACCTGAAGCCGTTCGTTCGGTCGCCAAAAGAAAGCACGCGCGGGGTAACGCGGGCTTTGCGCTAGACAAGCTAGAAGCACCAGGCGGGGGAGACGCAAAACCAGCCCGGCGCGGAGTTGCTGTCCGACGGATTGCCGCTGCTGTCGACATGGAGGAAGCCCTTCGAGGCGTTCGGAAACACCGAACGCTCCCACCAACCGCTGCCAATGGCAATGGCAGAGTTGGGATTATAGTTCTCCGTCACCTTGCCTTTGAAGGCCTCGTACTGGGTGCCCTCGGAGGAAGTCCAGGGATAGGATGCCCAATAGGAGGTGGGGGGCGATCTCAGAGTAGCTGAGCAGGAACAGCTTGTCCGAGGTAGCCGTCACGGCGGCGTTCTTGTTCTCATCACCGCCCCCGACATTGTTCGATAGCTTTTTGACGGCCTTCACCTTGGACTGGAAATCGGAGGGCATCAGATTCCAGATCTTGCCGGAGTTCATTTTCTGACGGAGTTCAGACTTCTCCCAACCGCCGGCGTTGGTGTCAATCGCGTTCATGGGGGACCAAATGCCCGTCGTGGTGGTGAGGAACGTGAGGCCCGCCTTGCCGGATCCGCCTGCAGGGTCATCATGATTGATGCCGATAATGCGGTAAGTCAGCGTCTTGCCATCGGTGAGCTTCATCGAGAACTCGGTGCCGGCATCCATCGCGGCCTTCGCCTTGGCGTAGGCGGGCGACGCCTCGCCCTTGGCGGCGATGTCCTCGGCAACTGCCTTCTGCTCACCGAGGGTCCAGTCCTTCGCGTGTCCTTCGCGTCCTTGGCGAGCGCCGCCTGGACGGTCGCGGAACCCGCGCCGTTACCGCTGCCGGAACCGCTCGGTTCCCAAGTCCCACCTGCTGTCCCGTTTACCAATACTCCCGCCACCGTGTTGAACTGGTTCCTGATTGCCGACGAGACCCAAGGGCCGGCTATCATCACAACCAGGACGATAATCGCGATGACCAGAACGTACTCGATCTGTCTCTTATACACATCTCCGAGCCCACGAGACGGACTCCTATCTCGT
>URLR01000084.1 GCA_900548815.1 uncultured Collinsella sp. | reverse complement strand
CTACACGAGCCTTATCGTCGGCAGCGTCAGATGTGTATAAGAGACAGGTTCTACCCCGAGCTTTCGCGCGAGGTCCGCGAGTTTGTGAAGGCGCAGGCCGAAAAGCACCGCTATGTCTTTGTCGGCGAGCCCCTCGTGCGCTTTATGATCGATCCGCAGCTGCGCGCCGGCAAGTTCTCGGTCTTTGCCGAGAACGTCGATGCCCCCACGCTCGGCCGCCTGTACGAAGAAGAGCGCGCCTATCAAAACGGCCTGGGCCAGAACAACTCCGCGGCAAGCCGTGCCGCCAGCGCCCCGCGCGCCGGCCAGCAGCAGTTTGCTGCCCCGCAGCAGCAGCGCCCCGCCGCCATGCCCCAGCAGCAGCCGACGCCTCGCGCCGCCGCTCCCGACCCGCTTGCCGTGGCAGACCCCTTCGCGCCTAGCGTCCCCGACCCCGCCGCAGCACCCATCCCGGTGCCGCAGACCGTCTCGCGCGACGCGCTTGCCGGCATGGGCGGAGCCGCCGCGACCGGTGCCGCCGTGGGCCTAGGCGCCGCAGCCGGCATCGCCTCCAACATGGCGAGCACTCGCGCCCCGCAGCGCCCGCTCGCCCAGCTCGTCGACGTCGTGAGCGGCGAGAGCCATAGCATCACCTCCGCACAGGTAACCATCGGTCGCGAGCGCTCAGTTTCCGACATTGCCCTGCGCGACCCCAACGTGTCGCGCCGCCACGCCCAGCTCACCTTTACGGGCTCGGATTGGTCGATCGAGGACCTCAATTCCACCAACGGCACGCTCGTCAACAACCGCCGCATTACGCGCTGCCCGCTGCGCAACGGCGATCTGCTGACGTTTGGCCTGAGCACCTTTGAATTTAGGGGATAGTCGCTTATGAACATCGATATCGTCCTTTTTGCAGGCCGCATCGTCCTGGTCGCCCTGCTCTATATCTTCCTGTTCGCCGTCATGAAGACCGGCGTGGGACTTGTGCGCGGGCAGCGCCGCGACTCGGCTATCTGGACGATTGATGTGGACAAGGGTCCGCGCGGTATCCGCGGCATCCACGTAGACATGCTCGGCCCCGTCATCGTCGGTCGCTCGCCATCTTCGGACATCTGCATCAACGAACCGTTCGTCTCGGCCTCGCATGCGCGCTTTTCGCTGCAGGGCCCGGCGCTCATCATCGAGGACCTCAACTCGCTTAACGGCACGCTCGTCAACGGCCGCCAGCTCGTGGAGCCCGCGACGCTGCGTGAGGGCGACGAAGTCCAGATTGGCGACGTGGTCATGAAGGTGAACCGTCGATGATCGACGAGGAGAACAAGTCCGCAACTATGACCGAGGCACCGGCTGCCGCCGCAGCTGCGCCGGCCCACGCCGCTCCGGCGGGCTCCGCACCCGTGGAACCCGAGGACACCGTGTTCTCCCTGCCTCTTTCGCATGTAACGCATGATATTTCGGATCTCGCCGATAACGAGGACGAAGAGGATGCCGTAGCGGCGCCCATCGGCGCACATGCTGCGGAACAGCCCACAGCGCCCGAAGCAACCCCGGCGCCGGCTCACTTTGCAGAGCCCGTCGCCGCGGCAATCAACGAGAGCGCTGCGGTGTTTGCGGCACCCGAGCCCGCCGCGCCGGCGTTTCCCATAGCCCCGGCATCCGAGGTTGCGCCCGCGTCTACGCCGGCGCCCGAGGCGGGGACATCCCCCGAGGACGGCCCTGCACCCAAGACCCCGCAGCCTGCGCCCGCAAGCGAGTCCGATGCCGTGGCCGAGCCCGCCGCCCAGTCGCAAAACACGCCCGCGCCGTCGCACTTTGCGACGCCCGAGCCTATAGACGTCAGCCCGCAAGATGACGAGTCGACCGCCCGCGTTTCCGAGGAGCCCGACTCCCCGGACACCGGCGATTCCGAATCAAACGCCGAGACCGACACCGTCTCTCCCGGTGACACAGCCGAGATCGACGTTGCCGCCGTTGAGGCCAAGCTCAAAGACCCCGGCTCGACCATGAGCTTTGAACCCCTAACCGAGGAGCGCATCGAGACCGACTCGACCTATGATGCCGGCACCACCACGCAACTCATGTGGGGCGCCCGCTCCGACGTTGGCTGTGTGCGCCCGCACAATGAGGATTCCTACCTGGTGCAGTCGCCGCTCTTTTGCGTATGCGACGGCATGGGCGGTCACGCCGCCGGCGAGGTAGCCTCCTCTATCGCTGTCGAGACCATTGCCAAGACAGCTCCTCAGTCTGCCGACGCCGCACGCCTGGCGGCAGCCGTCGAGGCCGCCAACGCCGCCGTAATCGAGGCTGCCTTGAATGGCCTGGGCAAGCCCGGCATGGGCTGCACAGCCACTTGCGCCTATATCGAAAACGACACGCTCGCCATCGCCCACGTGGGTGACTCTCGCGCCTACCTGCTCCACGAGGGCACGCTCATCCGCGTGACCCGCGACCACTCCTACGTGGAGGAGCTCGTGGACGCCGGCGAAATCACGGCAGACGAGGCTCGCGTCCACCCCAACCGTTCGGTCATCACCCGCGCGCTGGGCTCGGACCCCGCCATGTATGCCGACCACTTCACTCTGCATATCGAGGAAGGTGACCGTCTGATCCTGTGCTCCGACGGCCTTTCGAGCATGATTCCCGATAGCGATATCGAGAACATCGCCACGCAGTCCTCAACCGCGCAAATCTGCGTCGACAACCTAGTGGACGCGGCGCTTGCCGCCGGCGGCCACGACAACGTGACCGTAGTAGTCGTTGACCTGGTTGACGATGGCGTCATGCGCGAGGCGCAACGCGTGCGTCGCCGCAACGTTACTATCGCCGCCATCCTGGCCCTCGTCTTTGTGCTGGCAGCTGGCATCTGGGCCTACACGGGTGTCACCGGCTCGTACTACCTGGGTACCTACCAGGGCAATGTCGCCGTCTGGCGCGGCCTGCCCGGCAAGCCACTCGGACTCAAGCTCCACTGGCTCGAAAGCGAAACCAGCATCAAGCTATCCGACCTGCCCGAAGACACGCAAAACCGCCTCAAGGCGGGTATTCCGCAAACAAGTGTCGACGATGCGCAGGACACGATATCCAAGTACCGCCACCAGATCGACGAGGAGCAGACCCGCCAGGTGATCGACGCGCAAACGATTCGCGACAACACCAATCAGGGATCGACCTCCGAATCAGATTCCGAGAAAACCGCCGAACAGTCCGCCGAGGCCGAAGCCTCCGATAAGAATTAGAAAGGGAGTGCCGCTTATGAGTCGCCGCAACACCGAGCTGCTCTTGCTCATCGCCTCGGCGTTCCCCGTCATCCTGCTGTATGCGATGTACGTCCTCACCGCGGGCGCTGCCATCTCCTTTGAGACGCTCGCCGTACCGATCGGCCTCTTTGCCGCCTTTGCCGCGGCCCACATTGCCGTGCGCATCTTGGCGCCCGGTGCCGACCCCGCCATCCTGCCCATCGTATTTATACTTTCGGGCATCGGCATCACGTTCGTGACGCGTCTCGCCCCCGCTCTCGCCATCTCACAGCTCATCATCCTGTTTGTCTCGGTGGCGCTCATGGTGGGAACGCTTGCACTAGTCAAAAACCTCGACGTGGTCATGCGCTACAAGTACACCTTTGGCATCATCGGCATCATTCTGCTGATGCTGCCTATCTTTATCGGCACCACGATCTCGGGCTCCAAGCTGTGGATTCGCATCGCGGGCTTTACCATCCAGCCCGGCGAGTTCGCCAAGGTCTTTATCGTGCTGTTCCTGGCCGGGTACCTGGCCGAGAACCGCGAGCTGCTCTCCATCTCCAACCGCAAGATCCTGGGCTTTAAGATCCCTCGCCTGCGACTGCTGCTGCCGCTGTTTGCCGTGTGGGGTGTGTGCCTGCTCGTCGTCGTCTTCGAACGCGACCTGGGTTCGGCCGTGCTGTTCTACACCATCTTCTTGCTGATGCTCTACGTTGCCACGGGGCGCTTTTCATATGTCGTTATCGGCCTTGCGCTCTTAGCCGTTGGAGCCGTGGGCGCCTACAAGTTCCTGTCTCACGTTCAGGTGCGTTTCCAGGTTTGGCTCGATCCGTTTAAGGACGCCCAGGGCCAGGGCTACCAGATCGTCCAGTCACTCTTCTCGCTTGCCGATGGCGGTCTGGTCGGTGTTGGCATCGGCAACGGCATGGCCAACAACATCCCTGTCGTCGAGTCCGACTTTATCTTCTCGGCTATCGGCGAGGAGATGGGCCTTTTGGGCGGCGGCGCCGTGCTCATCCTGTTTATGCTCTTTGCCGTTCGCGGCCTCACCACGGCTGCCCGCGCTAAATCCGACCTCGCCGCCTTTAGTGCCACAGGCCTTACGGCCGCCATCAGCTTCCAGGCCTTCTTGATCGTTGGCGGCGTAACCCGCCTGATCCCGCTGACCGGCGTCACCCTGCCCTTTATGAGCCAGGGCGGCTCCTCTCTGCTGGCGAGCTTTATCATCGTCGCGCTCCTGCTGCGCGCCGGTGACGAGGCGACCGGACGCGAGGCCGAGCTTACCGGCACCGGCACCATGGCCGCCATCACCGATGATCAGGTCGCATCTGCCGCCGCCCCGACGGGCACGCGCTTTGCCACCTCGTCTTCCTACGGCAGCGGCAGCCATTCCGTCGGCTCGCGCATGCGCCGTCGCCTGCTCGACACGCCTGAATCCGGTGTGCTCGGCCGCGTTGCTCTTGCCAACCGTCTAACCCGCGCGGTGCTCGCCTTTACGGCGCTGTTCGCCATCCTTATCGGCAACCTCACCTATGTCCAGGTCATTAAGGCCAAGGACTATCAGGACATGCCGACCAACAACCACACCATCGCCCGCTCCAAGTACATCCAGCGCGGCTCCATCATCACGTCCGACGGCGTGACGCTGGCCGAGTCGCTGCAGCAGGAGGACGGCACCTACGTACGCTCCTACCCCAACGGTAACCTGGCAGCTCACGTGGTTGGCTACGTGAGCCAGCAGTATGGCACCACCGCCATCGAGAGCGTCATGAACGACACGCTCACCGGTTCTAAGGACTACTCCAGCTGGAACAATGCCATCGCGTCGCTCGCGGGCCAGACCCAGCCGGGCAACACCGCCAAGCTCACCATCGACTCGCGTATCCAGACGGCGGCCGAGCAGGCACTCAAGGGCTTTAAGGGCGCTGTAGTGGTCATCGACCCGCGTACCGGCGCGGTGCTCGCATGTGCCAGCTCGCCCACCTACGACAACACCAACATCGATGCCCTGCTGCAGACGGGCGGCGGCGAGGACGGCTCCATGTACAATCGCGCCATGGACGCGCTGTACACGCCGGGCTCCACGTTTAAGGTCGTTACGCTTTCCGCGGCACTCGAGACCGGTACCGCCAGCCTGACCAGCACCTACCAGGCGCCCGGCTCCATGGATATCGGCAACGCACCGGTCACCAACGATGCCAACGAGAGCTACGGCACCATCAGTCTGCAGCAGGCCTTTGCCGTGTCCTCCAACGTCGTCTTTGGCCAGGTGGCAAACGAAGTTGGCGCAAACACGCTCGTGCAGTTTGCCAACGCCTTTGGCTACGGCCAAAAGCTCGGCCAGGACCTGACCTCCGCGGCCTCCATCATGGCCGACCCGTCGCTCATGACCGAGTGGGAGACCGCCTGGGCCGGCGCCGGCCAGCCTGTCGGCATGGACCACACGCCCGGCCCGCAGACCACCGTCATGCAAAACGCCGTGATTGCCGCCGCCATCGCTAACAGCGGCGTGGTCATGGACCCGTACTTTGTAGCCCAGGTACTCGCCCCGGACGGAACCGTGGTCAAGACCACGCAGTCCCGCTCGCTTGGTCAGGCCGTCAGCTCCGCCACGGCCGACCAGGTCAAGCAGGCCATGCTTGCCGTCGTCCAGTCCGGCACCGGCACCGATGCCCAAATCCCCGGCGTCAAGGTCGCCGGCAAGACCGGCTCGGCCGAGACCGGCGGCACCAACGTCAACTCGATGTTCGTTGGCTTTGCACCTTACGATTCACCCACGGTCGCCATCTCGGTGGCCTTGGAGGATTTCGACAAGCATGACGTCAAGGCCGCCAAGATCGCCGGTATCGTCCTGACCGCGGCGCTTGCCGCACAGGGAGCGTGATGCCCATGATCGAATCGGACACCCGAGGCGCGCCGCGGCCTAAGGGTTAGCGGCAACGCGCCACACGGCCCCAGCGGCCACATCATAGGTACTACACACATCGTTGAGCGAATAGTTATGTTAGGAGCAGGAATGGAACAGAGGGTCCTCGGGGGAAGATACCTCCTCAAGGATAAGGTAGGAACAGGCGGCATGGCGACCGTCTACCGTGCACAGGACCAGGTTCTCGACCGCACGGTAGCCGTCAAGATCATGCTGCCGCAGTATGCTGGCGACGCAACCTTCGCCGCACGCTTTAAGCAGGAGGCCCAGGCAGCAGCCGGTCTCTCCTCCCCCTATATCGTGGGCGTCTACGATTGGGGCAAGGACGGCGACACCTATTACATCGTCATGGAGTACCTGCGCGGCACCGACCTTAAGAGCGGCATCAAGAGCCACGGCGCCCTCGACCCCAAGAAGGTCGCCCAGATCGGCTCGCAGATCAGCTCCGCGCTTTCGGTCGCCCACAAGCACGAGATCATCCACCGCGACATTAAGCCGCAGAACATCATGGTGCTGCCCGACGGCAACATCAAGGTGATGGACTTTGGCATTGCGCGCGCCAAGAACAGCCACCTCACGCAAGACAACAACGTGCTGGGAACCGCCCACTACGTCAGCCCCGAGCAGACCCGTGGTCAGGACCTCGGCCCCACCTCGGATATCTACTCGCTGGGCGTCGTAATGTATGAATGCGCCACCGGCCGCGTTCCCTTTGACGGTGACGACGCTATCTCGGTCGCACTCAAGCAGGTCAACGAGTTGCCTATTCCGCCGAGCCAGATCAACTCCGGTGTCGACGCCGACCTTGAGCGCATCATCCTCAAGTGCATGGAGAAGGACCCCGCAAACCGCTTCCAGACCGCCGACGAGCTGCGTCAGGTGCTCAACAGCTACCTGTCGGGCCGTGCCGTCAACGTCTCGGAGCCCACGCGCATCCTGTCTCTTATACACATCTGACGCTGCCGACGATAAGGCTCGTGTAG
>URLR01000083.1 GCA_900548815.1 uncultured Collinsella sp. | reverse complement strand
AGATAGGAGTCCGTCTCGTGGGCTCGGAGATGTGTATAAGAGACAGGTGGTAAAGGTGGGCGCATGCGCCGGGCCCTCGGAGCCAACGAGCTTATACGCCGGGGGTTCATGACCGTCGGCTTGCACGCACTCCTGCAAAAACGACTTGGGGTTTGCAGGATGCTCGGCACGCTCGGAAGCCAAATGCGGCTTAAGCGTACGATGGATAAACTCCGCTGCGGCATCCCAGCCGGCATCCAGGTACAGTGCGCCCACGAGCGACTCGTAGACGTTCTCGAGGGCCGAATGCAGGCCGCGCGCACCGGTACCGGTCTCGGAGGCACCAAAGATGATGATGTCGTCGATGCCCAGCTCGTGAGAAACCTCGGACAGCGTAGCGCCCGAGACAAGCGACACCTTCAGGCGTGTGAGCTTGCCCTCGTCAAACTCCGGATAGGACTCAAACAGGGAGCGTGCGACCACAGCGCCCAAAATGGAATCGCCCAAGAACTCAAGGCGCTCATAGCTGGTAGAAACCGGCTGGCCCTCGACTGCCGAGGGATGCGTAAGCGCCGCGCGCAGCAGCACCTTATTGTTGAACTCGTGGCCCAAGATTTCCTGGGCGCGCGTAAGTCGGTCGGATAAAGCCAAGACTTAGGCCTCCTTGGCAGCTTCGATAGCGTCGACGGCGTCGGCGACAGAGTTGAGCGAGAGAAGGGTCTCGTCATCGATCTCGAGGTTGAACTCGTCCTCGATAGCCGTAACCAGCTGCAGGCGCTCGAGCGAGTTGGCATCGAGGTCGTCAAAGGTGGTCTCATCGCTAATTTCGGCAACATCGACGCCCAGAACGTCAGCAGCGACCTCGGCGATCTTGTCGAAGATTTCGGAGCGGTCCATAGCGCTTCCTCTCATAGTGCATGAATACCAAAAGAATGGTACCGCCCGGGCGGTACCAAGACACGGTTCTGATTCTACCCCACGACGTGCGCCGCGAAGCACATAACAGCACTCTAACTCGCTCTTATAAAACGATACCGTCCATAGAGTTGGCGACATTCTCGACCAGCCCGGCGCGCACGGCTTCGGCCGCCGCAAGCGTACCGTTTTTAACAGCCTCGACCGAGGTGGCACCATGGCCGATCAGGACCACGCCGCGCAGGCCCAAAAGAATCGCGCCGCCCTTGGCGTCGCCCGAAAGCTTGGCTTTAATCTCGCGCATCTGCTTTTTAATGAGCAGCGCGGCGATCTTGGTGCCGAGCGAGGCCATAAAGGCACCCTTGAGTTCCTGCAGCAAAAACTTGGCAGCGCCCTCGGTGGCCTTGAGCGCGATGTTGCCCGACATGCCGTCGGCGACCACGACGTCAAAATTGCCCGACGTAAGATCGGTGCCCTCGCAGTTACCAACAAAGCCGGGAACGGCGGCTTTCATGGCCGGGAAGCAGGCCTTGGTAAAGTTGGAGCCCTTCTCGTCCTCGGTGCCGTTGGCAAGCAGGCCCACGCGGGGATGCTCGATGCCCAGGACGACGCGGGCATAGGCGCTACCCATCTGAGCAAAACGCACCATATCGTCAACCTCGACATCGGGGTTGGCACCCATGTCGCACAGCACCGTCAGACCGCCGGCGCGATTGGGCAACGCATTGGTGAGGCACGGACGCACCGGCTGCTTCTTGCCTTCGGCCTGATACCTAAACGGCGTCACGTAGGCGGTGGCAGCGGCGGTCATGGCACCGGTCGAGCCGGCGGAGAAGAACGCATCCGCGTTGCCCTTCTTAATGGCGCGGCAAGAAAGCACGATCGACGACTTACGCTTGGTCATCACGGCGCGAATGGGATCGTCATCCATGGCGATAACGTCGGGTGCCTCCAGGGCCTCGACGCGCGCATGGGAGGCGGCAAAGGGATTGACGATTTCGGCGGGGCCAGCTGCCAAGACCTCGATATCGGGATCGGCGGCAAGCGCAGCCTCGATACCATCGAGAACGACCTGAGGTTTCTCGTCTCCGCCCACAACGTCTACACAAACGCGAACGTTACTCATATACATGCTCCTTATACAAAAATGGCCGACTCATTGAGCCGGCCATTGTGGTTCCATTTGGAACGGCATCGCATCCAGAGTATACCGTTACTCGGTAACGATAACCTCGCGGTCCTTGTAGAAACCGCAGCTGGGGCACACGTGGTGCGGAAGCTTGACAGCGCCGCAACGGGGACACGTGGACTGAGCCGCAGCCGAGATCTTCATGTTGGCGGAACGACGGGTGTGAGTGCGGATACGACCCTGCTTTTGTTTAGGTACGGGCATAGTGACCTTCCTTATGAACTATCCAGTGTGGCGATTACGCGCAAGTAGCGATACTACCACAGTTTTACTCATCAAGCTTGAGATTCTTCAATGCTGCAAATGGATTTTCCGTGGCAGCGGCCCATTCTGCCTCTGCCTGGGCGGCGCAATCGCATTGCTCGACGTTGAGATTGCAGCCGCAAGTGGGGCACAGACCGCGGCAATCGGGCTTGCAGAGCACCACAAACGGGGTGTCCATAACGACCGCGTCATTGATGGGCTCACCCAGATCGACGATGCGGTCCTCACCCAGGAGCTCGTAGCCGTCCTCGTAGGCCTCGGGATCCTCGGGTTCCTCAAAGAGGTAGAACTCCTCGATCTCGCCGGCGATATCAAACGAGGCGGGCTCCAGGCAACGGTCGCACTCGCCGGTGGCGTGCGCGCGGACCATGCCCGTGAGCAAGACACCGGTACCGACATTGGTAAAGACAACGTCGTAGTCGATGCCGTCCTGAAGCTGGTACTCCTTCTCGCCCACCGTGTAGGTGGAGACATCGACCTTACCGGTCAGCGGATACGAATCTCCGGGAAACTCGAGCTGCTCGGAAAGATCGACGGTAACGCTCGGGAACTCAGCCATTACCACTGACCGTTCTGTTGGGCGGCACCCTCGTTGAGCTGCTGACGGCAACGGGTAACGGTGCCGGTCAGGCTCTTGAGGTTCTCCTCCAGGTGCGTAAAGACCTGCTCTGCGTAGTCCTCGGCAGCATAACGCGTCTCGCGCTCGTACTGCTGGGCACGATCGCGGATGTCGTCGGCCTGCTGCTGCGCAAGGCGGACGATCTCCTGCTCACCGGCAATAGTGAGGGCCTGCTGCTGAGCATCGGCGATGATGGAATCGGCCTGAGCGGCGGCGGAAGCCATAAGCTCCTCGCGCTCCTTAAGGATACGGCGGGACTTCTGCCACTCCTCGGGATAGCTCATGCGGATCTCGTCGAGGATGTTGAAGAACACGTCGGCGTCGATGACCTTGAACTGAGCGTTCTTGCCGAAAGGCGGCTTGGCTTCCTCGATCAGCCCTTCGAGCTCATCGACCAAGCTGACGATCCTATCGCCAGGAAAATTCTCGCCCGGCATCCGGTCTCCTTTCATAGGTAACATATCATCGTGCTAGTTTACCACATGCCACCAGGCAATAAGAAACGTCACGAAAAGCGATGTTTGAGCGCTTCGACCACGTTGGACGGGACAAACGTCGATACATCGCTGCCGAGCGAGGCGATCTGGCGAACGACCGAGCTCGAGATATAGCCGTACTGCGGCGCACTCATGACAAAGATGGACTCCAGCTCGCTATCCAGGCGATAGTTAAGGTCGGCCTGCTGCAGCTCATACTCAAAGTCGGTCATGGCGCGCAGACCCTTGACCACGGCCCCCGCCCCCTGCTCACGAGCGAAGTCGACCAAGAGGCCGGTAAAGGGCAGGACCTCGACGCCGTCGATATCGCCGAGCGCCTCGCGGGCCAGCGCCACGCGCTCATCGAGCATAAACGTGGTACCTACACCGTTTTTACCTTGCGACTCAGCAACAGCGACGATCACGCTGGGAAAGATGCGGCGGGCACGGCGGATCACATCGATATGGCCAAACGTGATGGGATCGAAGGTGCCCGGGACGATCACGCGATTAATAGTGTCACTCATGGGCGTCCTCCGGGGATACTGCCTCGTCATTTTCGTTAGCATCAGTGCCGCCGTCCTTGCTATCGCCGGCCCAGCGCAGCAGGTCGACCGAAGTGATGCCATAGCGCTTCTCGCGCACGGTCTCAAAGCCGGCCGGATGCGCGCCCGCGTCGGCGGCGTCATGCTCAAACAGGGCATAGGCACCTGATGTCAGCAGGCCCTGCTGGGCAAGATTCTGCAGCAGCTCCTCGACCGGCTCGGCGCCAAATGCGTAGGGCGGGTCGAGCAGGACCAAGTCGAAGGGACCACCCGGCACGCGGCCGCGCGAGGCGCTCGCCAGCATGTCGCCCGTGACCACGCGCCAACGCGCGCGGTCACGGCAGAGCGACTCGATATTCTTGGTAATGAGCCGCGCGGCGTTGCGATCGATCTCAAACGTCGTGAGCGAGCGGGCCCCACGAGAGAGCATCTCGATACCTAAGGCACCGGAGCCGCCAAAGGCGTCCAGCACACGAACCTCGTCCAAATCGAAATCGAATGCCGACATGACCATAGATGCGCACGCCTCGCGCACGCGATCAGTCGTGGGGCGGGTGACATCGCGACCACGGGGCTCCTCGATCTTACGACCGCGCCATTCGCCGCCGATGATTCTCATCCTCCGCTGACCTCCTTAAAAATGTGTCGATATCGCATGGCGACCGCATCGCGCAGGGGGCGCGTCGCCACGGAGTCAAGGGTGCAAGCATACCGCAAGAGCTCGACCGCGTCCAAATGGGCCCATTCGATAAGATCCTCGTCGGCATCCAGGTCGACAAAGCGCAGGGTCACACCACCATGCTGGCGATAACCCAGGATCTCGCCTTCATGGCGCAGACGCAGGTCCATCTGGGCGAGTGTAAAGCCATCCGAGGTCTTTTCGAGCGACTGGAGACGTTCTTGTGCCGCCGAGGCGCCGCCATTGCCCTTGGAGTGCGTCATGACCAGGCACGTGCCCGACACGCTGCCGCGGCCCACACGACCGCGCAGCTGGTGCAGGGCCGCCAAGCCAAAGCGCTCACCGTTCTCGATGACCATGACGGTGGCGTTGGGCACGTCGACGCCCACCTCGACCACCGTGGTCGATACGAGCACGTCGATCTCGCCGCGCTTGAAGGCATCGATCACGCGGTCCTTCTCCCCCGCCGGCATGCGGCCGTGAAGGCGCTCGATGGTAAGTCCCGGCAACGCCAGACGCAGTCGTTCGAGCTCGGTTGCCGTATCGTGCAGCGGCACGGGCACGGTCACGCGGCCCTCGTCGTCGCGGGCGATACCGGGCACGTCTTCCAGCTCATCGGCCGAGTCACTCGGCTCCACGAGTGGGCAAATCACATAGGCCTGCTGGCCCTTTTCGTGCGCCTCGCGAATGGCGCCGTAGGCCAGGTCGCGGCTCGACTCGGTGAGCACGCGCGTCGTGACGCCCGCTCCCGGAACAGGTCGATGGCGGATGATGCTCGTGTCAAGGTCGCCGTAGACCGAGAGCGCCAACGTGCGCGGAATCGGCGTCGCCGTCAGAACGAGCAGGTCGGCACCCGGGCCCTTGGCACGCAGGGCGTTGCGCTGGCCCACACCAAAGCGGTGCTGCTCATCGATGACCACGAGCGATAGATGCTTGAACGCAACGTTATCCGAAAGCACCGCGTGGGTGCCAAAGAGCACGTTAAGCTCGCCCGATTCCAGCTGTGCATGGATGCGCTCGCGCTCTGCAGCCGGCGTGGCGCCCGTCAGAAGCGCCCAGGACATGCCGGCCTGCGAGAGCAGAGGGCCGGTCTTATCGGCATATTGGCGCGCCAGCACGCCCGTGGGCGCCATAACGCAGGCCTGCGTGCCGCTATCGGCAGCCACAGCCAGCGCGCAGGCGGCAACGGCGGTCTTACCGGTACCGACATCGCCCAGCAGCAGACGGTTCATCACGCGCCCGCCATCGCACATGTCATGCAGGATGTCTTGGAATGCGGCCTGCTGCTCGTCGCTCAGCGAAAACGGAAGGGCTTGCTTGAGTGCGGCCAGGTGCTCGCCCGCGGTGTGGGCATAGGGCACCACATCGACTAGGCCGCCATCGTTGCGCAGGCGAAGCGCCAGCTGAAGGTAAAGGCACTCCTCATAAGCAAGGCGACGTCGCGCGATATCCCGCTCAGCCATACTCGATGGAAAGTGGATCGATCGAAGCGCGCGGGCATTGCTCATCAGGCGGCGCTTGACGCGCAAGCGTGCGGGAATCGGGTCGAAGGGATTGCCGACGACCTCGAGCGCGCCGCTTACGATGCGGCGCATCCACGCCTGGCTCACGCCGTCACTCACATAATGGACCGGCAAAATGGTACCCGCAGCACGCCCTTCCTCGAGCTTTTCAAAGTGCGGAGAGGCCATCTGCTTAAAACCGTAGGCAAACTCAACCTTGCCCATCACGGCCAGGCGGTCGCCCTGCTTAAGCTGCTGGGCAATCCAGGGCTGGCGGAAAAAGGCGACCTGCAGCACGCCCGTCTCGTCAACGAGTGAGACCTCGGTCACCTGCATGCGCGGACGCGGCTGTTTTTGGACGATACGGTCGACCGTGGCGATGATGGTGCACACAGTACCGATGGGCGCCATCTCGATAGACCAAGAACGGGTAAAGTCCAGGTATCGATGAGGGATATGGAGAAGGAGGTCCCCCACCGTCCGAATTCCCAGACGGCGAAGGGCCTCCTCACGTTTACCCGAAACATATTTGAGTCGCGCGATATCCTCGTCGAGCGCATTGCTCTGGGCAAAGCGCTCCGAGACGCGCGGCACGGAGCACAGCTCGGACATGGGCAGTTGCCTACTCAATCGAGAAGATCACGGGATAGAGCGGCTGCTCGCCACGATAGGCGTCGATCTCCAGATCGGGCTGAGCCTCCTCGATGGCGTCGACGATCTCCTGGAAGGCCTCATCGGACAGCTCCTCGCCGGCCAGAATCGTCAGCGTGTCGCCTTCCTCTTCCTCCTGCATGCGGTTGATGCAGTCGAGCGTGACCTGCTTCACGTCGGAACCGACCACGTCGATTGAGCCGGCGATGATGCCCATGACGTCACCGGAGTGAATCGGCGAGCCATCAGATGCGCTGGAGTCGCGCACGGCGCGGGTGACCTCGCCATCGCGGACCTCGCTGATGGCGTCAACCATGGCGGCAACGGCGTCCTCGAGCTCAGAATCGGGCAGGACGGCGAACAGCGCGGAGAACGCCTGCGGGACGGTCTTGGTGGGAACGACGGCGACCTTCTTGTCGGTGCAGGCAGAGGCTGCGGCCTCGGCAGCCATGCGGATGTTGCCGTTATTGGGCAGGATGATGACCTGTCTCTTATACACATCTCCGAGCCCACGAG
>URLR01000082.1 GCA_900548815.1 uncultured Collinsella sp. | reverse complement strand
GGCATACGAGAGAGGAGTCCGTCTCGTGGGCTCGGAGATGTGTATAAGAGACAGCATGCGCGTTGGGCATGATATCGGCGGCGTTCGCGTAGATGAGCAGCGTGCCGAACAGGCCGAAGGCCACGCCGGCGGTGCAGACCATCGCGTACTTCCAAGACGCCTCGAGCGCCTGCTTGTTCTTATAGATGCCCACGAGGAACACGGTCGACAGCGTGGTGGCCTCGACCGCCGCCCAGGTGAGGATGATGTTGTTGGACAGGCAGGCGAGCAGCATCGTGAAAACGAACAGGCTAAACAGCGCGTAGTACTGCTTGGTGCGCTCGGCCGGCATGGTCTTCTCCTCGATATCGATCTTGATATAGGAGATGGAGTACACGCCGGTGATGAACCCGATGATGCCTACCAGAAGGACGAAGATCGACGAGAGCGAATCGAGATGGAGCCACAGGCCCAAAGCGTCGATATTCTGCCCGCTCGAGAGCATGGTTCCCGCGGTGACGACCGAAAGGACGAGGGTCGCCGCGACGGAGATGGTGTTGAGCCCCGCAAAGACGCTGTAGGACGTCGTCTTGGGAAGCGCAGCCATAATCAGGGAGAACACGAGGGGACAAGCGAGCAGGGCGACCGTCAGCATTGAAACATCCATGGCCTACCCCTTCAATTCGGTCAGGTCGTGGGAGTCGAGCGACTTGGTGTCGTTCCAGATCCTCACGACGACGGCGGACATGATGATGACGGCGAAAATGGCGTCGGTGGCGATGCCAATCTCGATGATCTCGGGGGCCGTGGGCGCGAGCAGGGCGAGCGTCACGTGGCTACCGTTCTCCATAAGGCAGTACCCGAAGATTTGCTTGAGGATGTTGCGCTGGGAGATGATGCACGTGAGGCCGACGAAGAAGTGCGCGAAGCTGATGGCGAGGGCCGGAGTAGCCACCTCAGCGGTGGGCAGGCTCAGGCGCGTGACCACCGCGAAGCAGATGGCCACCTCCAGACCGGTGAGGATGATGGTCCAGGCCGGCTTGATGGAGGAGGTCAGCGTGCTATCGGCAGGCGAACCCATCTTTTTGTAGGCACGGTTGAGAATGAACGGAACGAGGATCACCTTGGTGACGAAGGCCGACGCGGCCCACATGAGAAGCTCGGTGGCACCGGTGGTGAGGCCCAGGGTGAGCAGCACGCCCACCAGGACAACCGACTGGATCGCGTACCACTTAATGGCGGACGGGATGGTCTTCGAGACGACCACCATGGTGGAGGTCACGATCAGAAGACCGCCCAGGATATTGACTAACGAATAACCCATGTCCTACCTCCTAACCCATCCAACTAGAGGACATAGGACCGGCGACGACGACCATGATCATGAGGACGACGAACACGAACGCCATGGCGCGCGGAAGGGGCTGGCCGGCGGCCACGGTCTCGCTCGGCTCACCGGGCAGGACCTTACCCATCCAACGCAGGAACCATGCGAAGGTGGCGACGGTCTCGACGACCATGACGCACACGAGGACAAAGATGACCGTGTTGGTAGCACCAACCGCGAAGCCACCGGAAATGATCTGGAACTTGGAAAAGAACGTGCTCATGGGGGGCACGCCGGCGATAGCGGTCGCGGCGACCGCAAAGCCCACGCCCGTGACCGGGTACTTCTTCATGAGGCCCTGGATCTTGGGCAGCATACGGGTTCCCAGCGTGAAGCTGAGAGAGCCAGCGATGAGGAAGAACAGGGTCTTGGTGAACGCGTGGTTGAAGATGTGCTCGACGGCGCCGTTAAACGCCATCTGGCTTCCGAACACGGAGAGGCCCAGGCCAAAGAACACGTAGGCGAGCTGCGCGATCGTCGAGAAGGCGAGCAGGCGCTTCATATCCTTCTGGGGCAGGTACATGAGGAAGCCGAAGAGCATGGTCACGACGGCGTCGATGATGGCGACCCAACCGACGATCTCGGGGATATCGCCGGCGCTCGCAAGAGCGCGGGCGAACACGCACACGCCGACCTTAACCATGGACGCGCCATGAAGGTAGGCGGAAACGGGCGTGGGGGCCTCCATTGCGGAGGGCAGCCACATGTAGAGCGGGAACTGGGCGGACTTGGCCCAAGCAGCGAACAGGATGAGCAGCAGCACGACGGTCTTCATACCGGAATCGAGCTGGGAGATCGCGCTCAGCGCGAACGTGCCGGTTCCGGCGAACAGGAAGGCCGCGCCGATGTAGAGTCCCAGAGCGCCGATATGGGTGATGATGAGCGCCTTCATACCGGCCTTCTTGGCCGTGGGCGTCATGTAGTAGCTGATGAGGCCCCAGGAGCACACACCGGTGATCTCGAAGAAAACGAGCTGGCCGACGATGGTGGAGCTGTAGGCGAGACCGGCCATGGCGCCGATGAACGTGGAGAAGTACACGTAGAAGCGACGACGGGGCGCGTCGGGATGCTCCTTATTCTTATCGCTCATGTACGGGAACGAATTGATGACGACGAGCAGGCCGATAGCGACGAACGCGGGTGCGAGCAGCGTGCTCATCCGGTCGAATATGAAGCCCATGACCAAGGTCTGGCCCATACTCGCCCAGGTTACATCGACCGCGTTCATGCCGTTTCCGGCAAACGTCGCGGCCAAGCCAACGGAAGCGACCGTGGCGATGCCGCCGGCAAAGGCGCAGATCCATTTAGCGTAGGGACGCGGCAGCATGACGATGAGCAGGGAGCCCAGCATGGGGACGGCGATCGCCACCATGGCAAAGAGGGACAAGCTCGATTCGATTGACATAGTTTCTCCCTTCTCCCTACACGCCTACGACGACGAAGACGAACGCGAGGACCGCGATGCCGACGACGGCCCAAGTCTGGTTACCGAGCACCTTGAAGCGCGAACGGGAAACGGAGTTCTCGAGCACGCCGCAGACGACGAAATCGACCAGGCACTTGACGAGGAAGACGACGGCGCCCACGAGAGCGGTGACGCCGATGGTCGCGGGCTCTCCCCAGGGGATGAAGATGGAGGTGAACCAAGCGACGACCACGACCTGCTTCATGCCCATGGCGAGCTTCATCATGGCCAGGGACGGGCCGGAGAGCTCGGCGAGCGGGCCCTCCTGGAGCTCCTGCTCGGCTTCGGCCTGATCGAACGGAAGCTTGCCGAGCTCCATGTAACAGGCGGCCGCGAAGGCGACGCCGGCGAGGATAACGGCGACGACGCTCGAGACGTTGCCCGTAACGATGTGCTGACCCATGGTCGCAATGTCCGTGGAGCCGCACACGATGGCGACGGTGAACAGCGCGATGAGCATGGACGGCTCGATGAGCACGCTCATGAGGAGCTCGCGGATACCGCCGAAGCCCGCGTAGGCGTTGGAGGAATCCACGCCGGACAGCGCGAAGAAGAAGCGGGACAGC
The DNA here is from genome assembly GCA_900548815.1 of uncultured Collinsella sp. Taxonomy (GTDB): domain Bacteria; phylum Actinomycetota; class Coriobacteriia; order Coriobacteriales; family Coriobacteriaceae; genus Collinsella. The sequence continues at coordinate 3,938 of URLR01000082.1, read as the reverse complement.
GCGAGCGCGTACATGATGGTGATGGCGTCACCAAAGACGGGCATGGGGCTCTGGAGCGTGAACATGGGCAGGCCCATGGCGAGCATAAACGACACCGCGAGGAACAGCGGCGGCATGATGCGCAGCACGAAGCTCGAGTCGGAACTCACGGACTCGGGACGCGCCATGAGCTTCGCGAGGTCCCGGTAATCCTGAAGGATGGACGGACCGCGGCGATTGTGCATCTTCGCGCGAATCACACGGGCGAGGCCGGAGAAGAAGGGCGCGACCAGCATGACCACGAGGCCCTGCGCCATCGCAAGAACGATGTTCATAATATCCTCTCCCCTCTCTAGACCATGACCACGGCGAGCACGAGGAAGACCACGAGCGCCGCGACGATGTAGCAGATGTATACGGAGTAGTTGCCGCCCTCGATCTTGGAGGCGAGGCCGGCCAGCTTGTCGGCACCCTCGCTCGGTGCATCGACCAGGAAACGGTCGGGCAGGGGCTCGACGCCCTGGGCGACACCGGTGAGCTTCTGGAACACGTGCGCGATGGACCAGCAGATCTTGGTGCATACCTCGCGCAGGGTGTAGAGCGGGCCCATGAAGAGTTCGACGTCGGACGCGAAGCTCGTGGCGACGACGGGCATGTGCTCGTTGGGCTCGTAGCCGCACGCCCAAGGGTCGGTCTTCTTAGCGGGGGCCTTGGCGCCGAGGCAGGACCTCAACGCGAACGCGAGGCCGGTGAGGACCACGAGCGCGATGGCGATCGCGGGGGTGGAGGTGGCGGCACCGGAAATCTCGTTCACGAGAGACACGCCCGAGGTGGCTGTGACGGCGGAGCCGGCAAGCACGCTCTGGGCGACGTCGCCCAGAACCGGGGCGATGACCGGGGAGCCGATTCCCAGTACCACGCAGATGGCCGCGAGGAGCATCTGCGAGAACAACATCGGAGCCGGGGACTCCTTGGCGTTCGCGGCCTCCTGGGAACGAGGGCTGCTCGCGAACGAGACGCCGTAGGCCTTCACGAAGCACGTGACGGCCAGGGCACCGGTGATGGCGAGGGCGGCCGCGGAGGCGACGGCGAACACCATGACGACCGGGTCGGAGAGCGTCGAGATGTTGAACAGGGACTGGTAGGTGAACCACTCGGAAACGAAGCCGTTGAGCGGCGGGATGGCCGAGATGGCAAGGGCACCGATGAGGAAGCAGACGGCCGTGACCGGCATGCGGCGGAACAGACCGCCCATCTTCTCCATGTTGCGCGTACCCGTGGCATAGAGCAGGGAGCCCGCGCCGAGGAACAGCTCGCCCTTGAACATGGCGTGGTTGAGCGTGTGGTAGAGGGCGGCCATGAGCGCGATCGTCGCGATGACGTCGTTGCCCAGGGCGTGCGCCGTCATGGACGCGCCGACACCGAGCAAGATGATGCCGATGTTCTCGACGGAGTGATAGGCAAGCAGGCGCTTGATGTCGTGCTCGTGGAGGGCGTAGACGACACCCAGGACCGACGAGATGGATCCGAAGACCAGGACCATGAGGCCCCACCAGAGCTGGACGCCCGAACCCGCGAGCAGGTCGAGACCGACCTTGAGGATTCCCAGGATGCCGATCTTGATCATGCCGCCGGACATGAGGGCGGACACGTTGGACGGCGCCTCGGGGTGCGCCTGGGGCAGCCAGGAGTGCAGCGGGATGATACCGGCCTTCGCGCCAAATCCGAAGAACGCGAGGACGAAGCACGCGGAGGAGACGGCGGGTCCAAAGTCATGCGTACGGAAATCACTGAAGCTGAAGGAACCGCCCACGCCGTTGGTCATGAGCAGGAAGCTCGCCATGATGAGAACGAAGCCCACGTGCGCGATGACGAAGTAGAGCCAACCGCCCCTAATGGAGTTCTTGTTCTCCTCGATAACGACAAGGAAGTAGCTCGTAAGGGACATGAGCTCAAAGGCGACCAGGAACCAGAACACGTTGTCGGCGGTGATGACGAGCATCATCGAGGCGACGAAGGTGTTCATAAAGAAGCCGGCGCGCCCGACCTTGCCCGGGTACTCGTCGAAGTAGGACAGACCGTAGATGAAGCCCGCAAAGGCGAGAATCGAGATGAGGACCACGATCAGGCCCGCAAGGCCGTTGAGCAAGAGCTCGAGACGGGCGAACGGGAAGAAGAAGACCGTGTTGAGGGACGAAACGTCGCCAAGCACGGCCTCGAGGCCCGCGATGAACGACAGCACGGCCGCGACGGCGCCGATAAGGCAGCCGGCGGTCTTGGCGGCGTTATCGGCCTTGATCAGCAGAACCGAGGCGAGCGCACCGATGCACGAGACGGCAAGCGATGCGATAAACAGCGTCATGCTATCCATTGTTTACGCTCCCTTCTGCTTTCTCGGACAGGCCCTGGGCCACAGCGGTAACGTCGACGGCCGGACCGTTTTCGATCGAGCGCAGGCGCTTGGCCTCGTCGAGCTCGCGATCGGCCGCGCCGCCCATGACGGTCAGCGCCTTGGTGGGGCACGCCGCCACACAATGCGGGCCGTCCGGATCGAAGGCGCACAGATCGCACTTGACAGCGCAGGTGTACTGGCCGGGAGCCCACGTAAGAAGGCTGCTCAGGGACTTAGGATACGAAGGCGTCGGATCGCACATGCCTGCGACACCGGCGATAGACGTGCCATCGGGATGGATGGCTCCGAAGGGGCACGCGATGGCGCACAGCCTGCACCCGATGCACTCCTGCTCCTTGACGTGGATGCGATCGCCATCGTGCTCGATGGCATTCACCGGGCAAACCTCGGCGCAGGGGGCACCCTCGCAATGGTGGCAGGCAAGGGCGGCCGAAATACCGCCGGTCTTCACGAGCGCCAGGCGCGGCGTATCCTGAAGACCCTGCATCCGGTGGGCGTCGGCACAGGCGGACTGGCATGTTCCGCAGCCGATGCACCTCTCCGGGTTGATGTCGATGAAGCGGTTCATCCCCACTTCCTTTCAAAATAACGGGCCGGGCTCCCGAACGTACGGGACGCCCGGCCCAAAAAGCCAACGAGAACGGGACTACACGATTTGATTCACGTGTGTCTCGTCGTCGAACTTGGCGGCGCCGGGCTCAACGTCCTGGGGAGCGGCGGCGTCGACCAGAGCCTGCTTGAGCTCGGTGTACTGACGCTCGACCTCGCCCTCGGCCCAGACCTGGTCGGCGATAGCGTCGACCTGGCAGGCGGAGAACTTGTCCTCGGGCGTATGCGAGACCGGGTCGACCTTGTGCATGGTCAGCTCGTTGCACTTGCCGATCCACCACTGGTAGGTCATATAGACCGTGCCCTTGTTGATACGGTCGCTCACGTCGGCTCGGCTGTATACCTGGCCGCGGCGGCTGTGGATCGAGACGATGTCGCCATTCTTGATGCCGCGTGCCTCGGCGTCCGCGGGATTCATGCGGACAAAGCCGGGCTCGTCGGCAAGCAGTGCCAGCGTCTTGCAGTTGCCGGCCATCGAACGGCAGCTGTAGTGGCCGACCTCGCGGACGGTGCACAGGATGAGCGGGTACTCATCGTCGGGAAGCTCGGAGGGCGCCTCCCAGTCGTGCGCCATCAGGTTGGCGCGGCCGTCCTTGGTGGTGAACTTGCCACCAGCGAACATGTCGGGCGTGCCGTGGTCGTTCACATCGGTGCTCTTGACGGGCCACTGGGCGTAGCCGCCCTCGGGAGCCATCTTCTCGTAGGTTGCGCCCACAAAGTTGGGGCACAGGCTAATGCACTCGTTCCAGATCTGCTCGGTGTTGTCGTAGTGCATGGGGTAACCCATACGCGTGGACAGGTCCGCGAAGATCTCCCAGTCGTGGCGGCACTCGCCCTTGGGCGGAACGGCCGCGTCAAAGTGCTGGAAGCTACGGTCGGATGCGGTAAAGACCTGTCTCTTATACACATCTCCGAGCCCACGAGACGGACTCCTATC
>URLR01000081.1 GCA_900548815.1 uncultured Collinsella sp. | reverse complement strand
TACACGAGCCTTATCGTCGGCAGCGTCAGATGTGTATAAGAGACAGGCTTAATGACCTGCACCTGCGATTGCGGAATGTCGAGCGACTGCGCGACCATGCGGCGCACGTGGAAGGGCACCTGTGTAGAGGTGGTCACCGAGATGCGGCCGAACGCGTCGGTCGTCGCGAAGGCGCGGAAGGTCTCCATGGGCGCGGTCTGCGTGGCCTGGCTGGTGTAGGTGCGCTCAAAGACGATGTCGCTCTGGGCGAACGCTTCATCAAGGTCACCAAAATCACTGGTACCGCTACACACTAGGTTGCGAGCAACATCGCCGCCCTGCGGGAACATAAAGGTCACGTCGCCCTCGGGGTGGACCACGATGTCGTTATCGAGCGCCTGGGTAAAGTCGAGCAGGGGCTCGAGCACCTCATAGTCGACCTTGATGAGCTTGAGTGCCTTGTCGGCGGCCTCCTCGGTCTCGGCGGCGACGATCGCCACCTCCTCGTTTTGGTAACGGACGAGGTTCTCGAGAATTAGGCGGTCGTAGGGACTCGGCTGCGGATAGCTCTGGCCAGCGATGGTAAAGCGGCGCTGGGGCACGTCCTCATAGGTGTAGACGCCCACGACGCCGGGCACCTTCAGGGCGCGCGACGTATCGATGGAGTGGATCTTGGCGCGGGCATACGGGCTGCGCTTGAGTTTGACAATGAGCGCACCGGCGGGCACCATATCGCCGGTGTAGACGGGACGACCCTCGAGCAGGGCCTTCGAGTCCTTCTTGGGCTGCTTCTTGGTGATCTGCTTGTACGCGACACCGTCGGAGCTCGTCTCGTTGACGGGCAGCTCGGGCATCTCAAAGCCAACCTGCACGCCAGACTCATTGAGGAAGCGCACGATGGCGCGCAGCTGGCTCTCGTAACCGCTGCAACGGCAGAGGTTACCGGCGAGCTGGCGCGAGAGCTCCTCGCGCGTGGCGACGAGGCTCGGATCCTCCTTGGCAGCGCGGGCGAGCGCCAGCACGTTCATGATGAGGCCGGGGGCGCAAAAACCGCACTGCTCGGCACCTTCGGCAGCCATTGCGCGGGCGAGCGCCTCGGACTCGGCCTTGAGGCCCTCGAGCGTGGTGATGGAGCGGCCCTCGACGCGCGCCGCGGGAACCGAGCAACTCAGCACCGGGTCGCCGTCGAGCCACACCGTGCACAGGCCGCAGTTGGTGGTTTCGCAGGCGCAGCGCACCGACGCGCAGCCCTGCTCGCGCAGCAGCGCAAAGAGCATGGTGTCGGGGGCAATCTGAACCTTGACCTTGCGGCCGTTGAGCGTAAAGGAAAGATCGATGAGTTTGGCAGCCATTAGCGCACCTCACTAGAATCGACGCCGGGCACGCGGCGGCAGGAATACTCGTCCGTGGCGAACTTAGGCACTTGCACGGTCTCGAGCTCGCGGGCAAGCGCGGCCGAAAGCTCGATGCCGGCGGCGCGACGCACAGCCTGAATCGCCAACGGAGCCGAGATGCGGCGGCGGTAGTCGGCCGAGCCCCACAGGTTGGTGCCATAGCTCAGCGCGCGTACGGATGCGGCAAGGGCGCGAAGCTCGTCCTCGGAAGGCTGCTCGCCGGTAAGGCCACACGCCTCGCCCTGCAGCAAGGTCGCGCGCAGCGGGCGGGCGCCCACGGTGACATGCCAGCTGTTGTCCCACCAGGCGGCGGTGACGTTTAAGGAGGGGAAGTCAGTCGCGGCCTTGCGCACGGCCTCGTAGCTCGCACGGTAATCGTGCTTAACGACCACGACGTGCTCGATCACGTCGCGCACATAGCCCATGTCCACGAACTCGGCGAGCGGCACGCGGCCGGCACCCGTCAGCTCAACATACGAATCGAGCGCCAAAAATGCCGAGAGCACGTCCGAAAAACCAAAGCGACCGTAAATGCTGCCGCCCACCGTGGCGGTGTTGCGCAGCTGCACGCCCACGATATCGTGGACGGCAAACTCAAAGACATGGTTGACAAGCGCGTTGAGCCCGACATGGCGCTCGAGCTGGCGCAGGGTACACATGGCACCGATGCGAAACTCGGTCTCGGTCTCCTCAATCTGATCGAGTCCGCAGGCCGAAAGGTCAATCGCCGTCGCCACGCGACGCGAACCCAGGCGCATCCAAATGCCACCGCCCACAATCTTGTTGTTGCGGTTCTTCTGTAAGAGCTCATAGGCTTCGGCCGCGTTTCCAACACGGACGTAGGTACCGAACTTGAGCACGTTCTCCCCCATCTCTTCACTTGTCCAGTACGTTTAAGTGTACCAAACGAGGGGGCACGGCCATCGTCACCATAGAAAAAGGCTCCCAGCCAGATAGCTGGGAGCCTTATCGCATGCTATGTCGAGCGAAGATTTAGCAGACGCCCTGGGCGAGCATGGCGTCGGCGACCTTCAGGAAGCCGGCGATGTTGGCGCCCATGACAAAGTTGCCCTCCTGGCCGTACTCCTTGGCGGTGTCGTCCACGTTGTGGAACATGCCGCGCATGAGCTGCTCGAGCTTGCCGTCGACCTCCTCGAAGGTCCAGGACAGATGCTCGGCGTTCTGGCTCATCTCCAGGCCGGACACGAGCACGCCGCCAGCGTTGGCAGCCTTACCGGGCATAAAGGCAACGCCGTTCTCCTGGAAGTAAGTCGTGGCCTCGATGGTCGTGGGCATGTTCGCGCCCTCGCCGACCACCTTGCAGCCGTTGGCGACGAGCGCCTGGGCGTCCTCGAGCAGCAGCGTGTTCTCGCGAGCGCAGGGCAGCGCGATGTCGCAGGGCAGCTGCCAAACGCCACGGCCGTCGCCCTCGTGCCACACGGCGTTGGGCTTCTCGTCAACGTACATAGCGAGCGTAACGCCCTTGTCGTGGCCGGAGCGCTTCTTGTTGTAGACGTGCTCGAGCACGGTGTAGTCGATGCCGTCGGGATCCTCGACGCAGCCGTGAGTATCGGAGCAGGCGAGCACCTTGCCGCCGAGCTGGGAGACCTTCTGGACGGCGTAGATGGCGACGTTGCCGGAGCCATGAACGACGACGTTCTTGCCCTCGAAGGAGTCGCCGCGGCTCTTGAGGTACTCGTCCACAAAGTAGGCCAGGCCGTAGCCGGTGGCCTCGGTACGGGCAAGCGAGCCGCCAAAGGAGAGGCCCTTGCCGGTAAGGACGCCGGTCCACTCGTTGGTCAGGCGCTTGTACTGACCGAACAGGTAGGCAACCTCGCGGCCGCCAACGCCCAGGTCGCCGGCGGGAACGTCGGTGTTGGGGCCGATGTGGCGATAGAGCTCGGTCATGAAGGACTGACAGAAGTGCATGATCTCGTTGTTGGACTTGCCCTTGGGGTCAAAGTCGGAGCCGCCCTTGCCGCCGCCCATGGGAAGGGTGGTCAGGCTGTTCTTGAGGATCTGCTCCAGGCCCAGGAACTTGAGCATACCCAGAGTGACCGTCGGGTTAAAGCGCAGGCCGCCCTTGTAGGGTCCAATGGCAGAGTTGAACTCGACACGGTAACCGCGGTTGACCTGAACCTTGCCCTGGTCGTCGACCCAGGGAACACGGAACATGACGATACGCTCAGGCTCGACGAGGCGCTCCAGCAGGGCGGCCTCCTCGTACTCGGGGTGGGCGTCGAGCGCCGGCTGGATGGTGCCGAGGATCTCGGTCGCGGCCTGGATGAACTCAGGCTGCTCGGGATAGCGGGCCTTGAGCTCTTCGAGAACTTTCTGCGTGTAGCTCATGCTTCCTCCAATGATGGGAAACGAAAAATGTTGGTCGCGGCACCCTATGCGCCGCGAACTTTATCGAGTATGGATAATATCGCACTGTTGCGGGAAAGTTTCGCATAAGCCGACGAGCAGATGTTTCGTTTTGATTACGATGCAGGTAGAGGCGTTTTTGAGTGCCTGACATGCAAAACCCGTGTTTCAAACCTGTTTCGTCCACGTGTTCCAAGCCACCACATTGGGGACAGGCACCTTTGTGGTGATGTTGGTGGTTAGAGGACGAGCTGATGGTAGTCGGCGGGGGTTATGCGGCCTTCGGTGGCAGCGCGGAATGCGGCGAGTGCATCGCCCGAGAACGGCATGGCCCAGCACAGCCCGCAGCCGGCGGTGATGGAGCCGGGCAGCGGCATGATGCGCCCGGGCACACCGGCGGCAAGGCACAGCTGCTCGCATTCCATCACATCGAAGGTGCTATCGAACGAAACGATGATCTTGCGTTCATGGTCGAGAGCATCACCGGACGGGCCTTCGCGGTGTGCATCGCGATACGCCGCGGCGGCCGCTTCCTCTTCCGCAGTATGTCCACAGCCACCGCAACCGCAGGTACAGGGTTCGGACCCATCGCAAGTGCAAGGTTCCCCGGTATCGGGGCAAATATCATGTGACACGGCATCTCCCGTCATTGATGTGTGCAGATCTAGGCGAGCAACTCGGCCGCCGCAAACTCCTCTAGCGTATTGACGTTTTCGAAGCAGAGCGTCGAGCCTGCGACCTTAACGATCTGCGGCTCATCCATATAACCAGCCTGAACGCGATTAATCAGGCAGCGAATGCGCTGGCGGTCGCAGGCAAGCAGCTCATGGGCAACCGGCGCACACGCGTCACGGCGCCAGACGGCGCAAAGCGGCTCAATCCCCCGCTCCTCACGCGGCACGCACACATCGAGCGCCTCGGCCTCAACATGACCGGCAAGCGCGCCGATGAGTTCCGGCGAGACAAACGGCATATCGCAGGCGACGATCGCCACGAGCGGCAATCGGGCCGCGTCCAACGAGCTCGCGATGCCGCGCATGGCACCGGCGGGACCGTCGACGTCCATCACCACGCGGGGGCGCAGGCCATCAAACATAAGCTCCTCAAGGTAGGCAAGCTCGCCGGGACGCGAAGTCGTCACGACCAACTCGCCGGCAAGTGTCGCCAGCCGACCCAGCACGCGCTCGATGAGCGGTTCGCCGCAAAACGCCATGCGCGCCTTATCGCGGCCCATGCGCGACGACAACCCGCCCGCCTGGATGACACAAGAAAGATCGGCCCGTCTTACGGTAGTCATACGGCAAAACACCTCCATCGGCATGCTCAAAACCCAGCACACGAAGCCAAATACCGTCGCCGATAAAGTGGGCGGCACGGCAAACCCATGCAAAAACAAAACAGCGCTTTTGCGGCACGCAGCAAGACCGCGAGCACAAAAGCGCTGGTAGCGTATGGCGGGAACGTATGTGAATCGAACACATCCAAGACGTTTTGCACGCCTCGCAACGGTTTTGAGGACCGCGGAGCCCACCGGAGCCCATCCGTTCCCAAGTGCGGAGGTATTTTACCAAACCAAGCAGCCAATCTAGCGCAGGGAGCGCAGGCCGCCGGCCTCCTTGTCGAGCACCGTAAAGCGCACGGCATCCAGGTGCTCCAAGATGCTGATGGCGCGTTTACGCGACACGCCCAGGGCCTCGCGCAGCACGCTCGTTGTGGCTGCGCCACCGGCCGCCTCAATGGCAGCTGCGACGAGCTCACGCGCATGGGCCTCGGCGGCAGCGGACAGGGCCACGTCGCGCTCGACCTTCACGATGGAACGGTTGAGCGAAAGCTCGCGCAGGGCGCGCGTCATGGTGTCGCGATCGAGCTGCAACTGCTCGCCCACCTCAGGCAACGTCGGCGCATCGAGTCCGGCCTCGTCCAGCAAGGCAACGATGCGTTCGCAGGCCTCGCGCACCACGCGCGCCGCGGCGGCAGCGGAGTGCGGATCGAACACCTCGGCGCCCTCAGAGGCGCACACGCCGCGCAAGCAGCCCTCGGAAATCAGGGCTGCGGCAATTGCATCGTCAGCGGTAGGCCAAGCAGCATGCGCAACGGCGCCGGGCGTAAAGCCCGTTTCCTTGGGAGCCGCCGCATGCATAGCTGACAGGGTCGCCGCCAGCGTGCCCATCGCGGCATCGAGCGCGGAAGCATCTGCATACAGCGAGCCATCCGAGCCAGCAAGCGCGCAAGCAGCGCCCTTCGCCACCAACTCGCGCAACGCCGCCTCAGCCTCACCGGCAACAAGATCGAGCGCCGCGGTAACATCGGCAGCCGCAACCGGCAGCGCTTGCAGCGCCAGCCATGCATCCACCGCGCCCGCAATATCTCCGGACTCGAGCGCCGCGTACAGCACGCGCTCCCCCTCAGTAAGTTCGCGCGAACGGCGGCAACGCGACAACAGCACACGCCCTCCACCAATAAGCATGACCGGCGAATAGGACAGCACCACGGCATGGTCGCCGGCACGCAGCGGAAGTGGTTCCTCCAAGCGTACCTGCACCACTCGCGTCTCGCCCACCGCCATGAGGGCCTCGCCCTCCATGAACATGATGCGGCCGACGACTTCGGCCGTACCCGCCATCACATGCACGCGCGCACCCGACTCGAGCACACGCGGCTTGGCTCCCTCGCGACCCAAATACGTAAACGACATCATAAAGCGCAGCGTCTGGCCAAAGCGACCCTCCACGCCGAGCATCTCACCACGATCGAGCGCAGCGACGCCATCGCCAACCAGGTTGAGCGCCACACGCTGACCGGGCAGCGCCTGCTGCATGTCGCCATGCACTTGGATCCCACGTACGCGGCAGGCCGTGCGCGACGGCAGCGCAACGAGCACATCGCCCACCGCAACCGGCGCATCGTGCAGCGTTCCCGTCACGACGGTGCCGGCGCCCTTGATCGTAAAGCAGCGGTCAATCGGCAAGCGCGGCGCGGCATCGGTACGCTCGGCACGGTCGCGGCAGGAATCCCAGCAGGTACCAACCTGATCGTCAAGCGCGGCCAGCAGCGCGTCAATCCCCTCGCCGGTCTTGGACGACACGGGGACCATCGGCGCGCCCGCAAACACGGTACCCGACAAAAAGTCATCGACATCGAGCTCGGCAAGCTCGGTCATCTCGGCATCGGCCAGGTCACACATCGTCAGCGCCACCACCATATGCGTGACGCCCAGCAGCTCCAGCACGTGCACGTGCTCGCGCGTCTGCGGCATTACGCCCTCGACGGCAGAGACCACCAGCACGGCAACGTCGATGCCTGTCGCACCCTGCACCATGGCGCGCAGGTAGTGGGCATGGCCGGGTACGTCGACCAGGCCGACGATCTTGCCGCTCGGCAGCGCCAACTCGCCAAAGCCCAGCTCTACGGTCATACCGCGGCGGCGCTCGACCTCCAGGCGATCGGGATTCTTGCCGGTCAGCGCCTCGATCAGCGCCGACTTACCGTGGTCGACGTGGCCCGCCGTGCCAACGATAACAGGGCATTCCACCAACGCTTCGGCCCCACTCATCGGCGCGCCGCCTTGGCAACGCATGCAACGAGCGTCGATGCCGCCGTCTCGATATCGCGGTCGCCCACGAGTGTGCGGACATCAAACAAAATGCGATCGTGCGAGGCTGTCTCTTATACACATCTCCGAGCCCACGAGACGGACTCCTATCT
>URLR01000080.1 GCA_900548815.1 uncultured Collinsella sp. | reverse complement strand
CGAGATAGGAGTCCGTCTCGTGGGCTCGGAGATGTGTATAAGAGACAGCCTGACGCAACGACCAATCGAACTGGGCGCGACCCACGTCCACAGAGACAACAGTCGCAGCTCCGCGCTTGAGCAGGCAATCGGTAAAACCGCCGGTAGAGCAGCCCACATCCAAACAGGCAAGGCCCGTCGGATTGATGCCAAACGCATCAAGCGCGCCTTCGAGCTTAAGACCGCCGCGGCCAACATAGGGAATACGCCCCTTCACGTGCAGCGGCAGCCCCGGCATCACCTTAAGACCCGGCGAAGTCAAGCGCTCGCCGCCACTCGAGACCAAGCCGGCCATAAGAGTGCGAAGGGCATCCGCGCGATCGGCGCAGATGCCCTGTGAAATCAGTTCGTCATCAAGACGCACGCGTTTCATGAATGCCATCAACCATTCGTATCCGGAGATGCGGCCTAGCTATCCTGGGATTCGTTTGCCGCATCCTCATCGTATTCCTGTTCGAGCTTATCGGCCTCACGCGGCGTCAGCTCAAACATGTCGACCATATCGACCGCGCGGGAGCCCAGCTCAATCGCCTCGTCAAACAGATCGAGCGAACGCTCCAAGGACGTATCCTTGGAGCGAACGGTAGCGATGATCTGGTCCAGGCGGTCCGAGATCTCGTCGAAGTTGCGGACGGAACCCTCTGGCATGGCTACTCCTCGACGGAGTCGGCCTCGACGGCCTCAGCAGCGTCCGCATCCTCGGCAAGTACACCGGCGGCAGCCTGAGCGGCAGCGACCTTGGCGGCCTCCTCGGCAGCCTGCGCCTCCTCGCGAGCGCGATCCTCGGCCAGCAGTTCCTGGTACAGGTCCTCGCCCGGCAACTCCTCGCTGCGCGCGATCTTGCCCAGCACGCCGTTGACGAACGACGCGGACTGATCGGTGCCATAGGCCTTGGCAAGCTCGACAGCCTCATTGATCACGATGGCGTCCGAGACCTCCTCGTCGGTGAGGAAACGCATCTCGTAAACGGCGATACGCAGCAGATTGCGGTCGGCGCCGGGCATGCGCATAAGATCCCAGTTCTTGGCAACGGAGCGCAGAGCGCAGTCGATGCGGTCGATATGCTCGTAGGCACCGCGGCACAGCTCCAGCGCATAGGGGTCGAGGGGACCCTTCGAGATCAGGAAATCACCCTCGAGGACGCGCTCAAGCGGGCTGTCCGTGGCCTCGGCCTGGAACAGCAGCTGCAGCGCCTGACTGCGGGCAAGCGTACGCCCGCGATAAACCTTAAGGCTCAAAGGTTACTCCTTGGGGAAAACGAGGCCGTCGATGCAAACGTCAACGCGCTCGACCTCGACGCCCACCTGGGCATCGATGGCGGCGACCACGGCGGCGCGAACGGCCTCGGCGAGTTTCTTGAACGGATAGCCAAAGAACACCACGACACGCACGGTGAGTGCGAGCTTGTCGCCGACGACCTCGGCCTCGACCGCCGGCTCGGAAGCCGGGGCCTTGGACGAGAGCATCATGGAGACAAGGTTGGTGGCAAGGTCCTTGACGCCAACGGAGGCGATGCCCTCGACATCGGACACGGCGCGCGAGACGATGGCGGTCAGAACATCGGGCGAAATGCCGATGCCGTCAATCTTGATTTCCTGGGGCATGAGTCCTCCTAGAAGATTTGGTTGCTAGACGCGGGAGACGAACTTGCCGTCGCGGGTGTCAACCTTGATGACCTCGCCCTCGTTGAGGTACATGGGGACCTGGATGACAGCGCCGGTGTCGATCGTGGCCGGCTTGGTGGAACCCTGGACGGTGTCGCCCTTAAATCCCGGGTCGGTTTGGACGATGGTGGTCTCGATGAACATCGGCGGGGTCACGCCCATGAGCTCATCGTCGGCGAAGAGCAGCTGGCAGACGTCGTTCTCGCGCAGCCACTTGGAGTTCTCGCCCACCATGTCCTCGGGAACGGGAACCTGCTCATAGGACTCGTTGTCCATGAAGATATAGTCGGTGCCATCGTTGTAGAGGTACTGGAACTCACGGGTAGTGAGCATGACGCTCTCGAACTTGGTGCCGGCGTTGCAGGTGTTCTCGACGACGCGGCCGCTCTTGATGTCGCGGGTCTTGTAGCGCACAAACGCGCCGCCCTTGCCCGGCTTGACATGCTGGAACTCGACGATGGTGTAGACCTTGTCCTTGATGCGGAGACCGAGGCCGTTCTTGAAGTCGGCGGTAGAAATGGTAGGCATAGCGACCTTTCTTGTTATGGGCAGAACGCACAAGCGTCCAAATTACATACAACCGAAATTATACACTTGCAGACGGCGCCTGCAGCGAGCGCATAAAAAGAGAACGCGGGGCGTCCGAATTGCTCCGGACGCCCCGCCCCAAAAATCTATCGAAATGGGCTAGCAATCGATGACGTGCAGGTCGTGCGGGGTCTTGGTGAAGGGCTCATATCCGTTCTCGGTGACGACGCCGTAGTCCTCCAGGCGCACGCCGCCCACACCGGGCAGGTAGACGCCGGGCTCCATGGTAATAACCGAGCCGACCTCAATGATGTTCTTGCTACGGTTGAAGTTGGGCAGCTCGTGGATGTCGATGCCCACGCCGTGGCCCAGACCATGGTTGTAGTAATCGCCATAGCCGGCATCGCCGATGATCTTCTTGGAAAGCTTGAAAATGTCGTTGCCCTCGACGCCCGGATGGATGGCGGCGACGCACTCCTCGTGCGTACGGCGCACGAGCGCGTACAGGTCGAGCTGCTCCTGCGTGGGCTCGCCCATAACAACAGTGCGCGTCATGTCGGAGCGGTAATCGCAGTAGCCCGCGCCGTAATCCATGAGGACGAAGTCGCCCTTCTCGATCACGCGGTCGCTCGGCACGGCATGCGGGTTGGCGGTGTTGGGACCGCTCGCCACGATGGAGCCGAAGGCAAGGCTGTCGGCGCCGTTGGCGAACATAAAATTCTCGAGCTCGTTGCGAACCTGCTTCTCGGTCATACCAGGCTTAATAAACCCGAGCATGTGCTGGAAGGCGGCATCGGTGATCGACTGCGCATGGCGCATGAGCTCGATCTCCTCGGCGTCCTTGATGGCGCGCATCTTGCGGATGTCGTCGTGCATCAGCGGCAGCATGCAGGCGACGGAGCGGTCCTCCAGGCCGCGCTGAATGCCCTGGTAGAAATTAATCTGCATATCGTCTTCGACAGCGCAGACACGGCACTTGTTGGCTGCGATCTTACCGGCGACCCAACCGGGGATGGTGCCCTCGTCCATGTCGTAGACCCAGGGGCTGCCAGCGGGCGTGTTCTCCTCAAAGCTGTTGAGGTAGCGCGAGTCGGTGTGGAACAGGCACTGGTCGGCCGTAATAAACGCAGCGTGCGGGAACTCGAAGGTGTAGTCGAAGACGCCCTTCACGCCCGTAAGCCAACGAAGGTTGGCCTCGTCGCGCACCAGGATGGCGTCGTAGCCGCGCTCGACCATCAGGGCACGGACACGTTCGATACGACCGGCAGGACCGGCAGCAAACTCAGACATGCAGATTCCTTTCTTATTGTCTCTATAAAGACGGGACGGGTCTCAACCGAACGTCGGAATCGCATGCGATCCGCAACCGATTGGAAACCCGTCCCTCAACATGATACGAAAGACGATGGATGTCAATAAATCTTAGAGAAGTTCTTTGCGAGAAGCCAAGTAGGCGTGAGCATGGCGCTCAAGAACCTCGTCCTCAACGCTCGTTAGACGAATGGCGCCGAGTGCCGCGGGCAGCGGCAGCATGCTGCGGTTCGAGCGAGCGAACTGCTGCTTGCGGAACTCCTCGATATATACGGCAGGCTCCAGATCGAAGGCAAGTTCCTCGATACCAAAGTCCTCCAGGCAGTCATCGACCTCAAAGACGTAATCGATATCAAAGTCGCAGGCATCATGTGCTAGGCGCGCCTCAAAGCGCATGCCCTCGGATAACAGCTGATAGGCAGGGACCTGCGAAGCGGCATCGCCCAAGCAGGCGCGCAGGGTACGCTCCCCCGTCTTGCCAAAATCGAGCGCATGGCGAGCGCTCGGGTTCGTGGCCATCAGTACGTCCTTACGGGCAGTCTGAGACCATTGAACGGCATTGACGAGCGCGACCTCCTCGCCCGCGAGAATCTCGGGGACGGTCTCAGTAAACTGATTCCAGCGGGACTTACTGCTCGAAAGCATGGTGCCAACAAGCACCACAAAGCCGAGCTTGAGGTCCTCGGGGTCCGCCTCACGAACAAGGTCGAGGTCACACACGACCAAGCCCGGTTCGGGACGGAACGCGATAGCGGGAAGCGCATTGGCAGACGAGGCGACGAGCGGCTTCATGGTCGTCGCGACCGTGAGCATGGCGTCGAACGTCGTCGGCAGCAACGCGCACTCGGTGCGGCCGCACCACTGATTGGCACACCAGCTAACAACCGAGCAGGTTGCGGCATCGCCAACGGCGACAACCAGATCGTCACAGGTAATGCCGTTGGCAGACAAGGCGCCAAAGATCGCATCGGCATCAGCAAGCGTGGCACCAGCAGGCGAAACCTCGAGGAAGAGCTGTGACACGGCAAAACCGGCGTCGACCAGCGCATGCTCGACGACCTCATCAAAACGTTCTGACGAGGCGGAGTTCCAAACCACCATCGCGCGCTTAGGCTTGCCCACAGCCGAGGCAAACATACGCGACAGCTCATCGAACGCGCCCAATCCGACACGGACATCGACGCTGCGGTTTTGGAAATTGATCAGTTGGCGGCGAATCATAGCAGTCCACGCTCCAAAAGCATCTCGGCACAAAGGTAGGAAACGTCCTCGAAGGACTTGTTGCGAATATCAAGGGTAATATCGGCGGCCTGGCGATACAGCGGACGGCGATGCTCAAACAAGCGCGCGGCATGCTCGGGCGAGCGGAAATCGGGGCGCGTGTCGGACCGACGAATCTGGCGAATCGAATCCTCAAAGTCGCCCTCGAGGTACACGCACGTACCCATTTCGTGCATCAGCTCAATATTCACCGGCGTCTCGACGATACCGCCACCGCACGAAACCAACAGACTGCGCTCGCTTTGGAGCGAACGGAGCGCCGAGGTCTCGAGCTCGCGAAAACGATCCTCACCCTCGGTCTCAAAAATCTCGGTTACCGACTTGCCGCAACGGCGGACGACTAGGCGGTCGGTATCGATAAAACGCCGCTTGAACATAGTGCCGACGTTGCGCGCGAGCGTCGATTTGCCCGCGCCCAAAAAGCCGATAAAGAAGATATGGTCGCAGCCGTGTTTGGTGTGCTGGGACATGACGAGACCTATTCCTCGCAGGGAAGGTCGCGCAGGGCCCGGCGCTCAAAGATACGGAAGATCTGCGCATACCACAGGTCCTGCGTGGCCTGCGGCTTTACCAGGATGGTATCGACGCCGGCGAAGTTGCCGCTCCACACGTCCGTGTAGAGCTGATCACCGATCAGCACCGCCTCGTCGGCCGTGGCGCCGAGGCGCTTAAGACCCGCCTTGAGGGCAAACGGTGCCGGCTTCATGGCGTGGCTGATGGCCTCGAGTCCCAGCTCGCGTGCTGATGCCATGACCTGGTCGCGATGCCAGTTGTTGGACACCATGCACAGCTTAAAGCCTTTGGCGCGGGCGGTATCGAGCCAAGCGGAAACCGCGGCGGGAACCTGCTCGGTGTCGCGCGGCACCAGGGTGTTATCGCGATCGAGCAGAATGGCGCGTTTGCCGTCGGCCCACAGGGTATCAAGGTCGATGCGATCGACCGAGGCAACGTAACGTTTGGGGCTAAAAATCCTCATGCTAATTCCAAGACTGTTGATGCTCTTCGTAGGTTTGCGAGAAGTACTCCTCGTCCTGCGTAATGTAGAAATACAGGTCATCGGAGTCGGTCGGCTCAAGCGTGGCCTTGAGTGCCTCGAGCGACGGAGAGCAGATGGGCGTGGGTGGCAGACCCTCATGCTTATAGGTGTTATACGGACTATCGCTCTGCAGGTCGTCGGCGGTAACCTCGCCACCGGTGACATACATCATAGTCGCATCGCTATTGAGATAGCGCAGACCGTCGAGCTTGCCGGCAAGGCGGTTGTAGAAAACCGAGGCCACATGCGCACGTTGATCGGCGTTGAGGCCCTCGCGCTCGACGATCGAGGCAAGGTTAACGATGTCGTAATCGGACATCTCCACGCCATAGCGCTCCTTGATCTTGGCCTCGCAGCTGGCAAAGTCGAGCGACTTATACTCAGCGTTGAACTGGTCAAGCATGGCGCGAATCACATCATCGGCGCTTGGGTCCTTGCCCAACGAATACGTCTTGGGGAACAGGAAACCCTCGAGCGAATCGTTCGCGGCGCCCTCAAGGAAGCTATAGTCCTTCACATAGTTGGACGCCTTTGCCTGATTGAGGAAGTCTTCCTTCGAGATACTGCCGTATGCCTTGGCCACGCGGTCGGCGACCTGATCAACCGTCAGGCCCTCAGGGATAGTCAGCGCATCGGAGCCCGCATTGGGGCCTTCCATGAGCTGCTGAACGACCTTGGTCGCGTCCATAAGCGTGGTAAACGAATACTTACCCGGCTTAAGCGACATATCCGCGTTGAGCTTTTTGACAGCCGCGTAATAATCCTTGGGATTTTCGACGATATGGTTCTCAGAGAGAATCGAAGCGATGCTGTCACCCGAGGCACCATCGGGAATCGTGATAGTAACCTGCTGGCCTGCAACGACTTTCGCATCCTCACCGCCAAAGAAGCCCTTAACGGCTGGCACGACAAAGAAAACGATCGCGACAAGCGCAAGCACGGCGGCGACGCCACCGATAATCAAAGGCACCGGGGAGCTTTTCTTTTGGGCACCACGGCGGGCGTGCGTGTTATAGCTCGAACGCGTGGCTGGAGCAACGCCATGCGAGCCATGAACATGATGTGCGTGGGAGCGCGATTGCCGGGCCTGCCCCTGTGTGCGCTGGACAGGAGCCTGCTGCTTAAAACGAGCGCCGCCAGCGGGCTGCGCGGGACGAGCGGCGGGCTGTTGAGCAGCACGCCGAGTAGGCTGAGCCGAACGCTGCGTCGGCTGCGCCGGGCGCTGACCAGGCTGAGCAGGACGCGGCGCGGGCTGCCGTGTACGATTCTGCTGGCGCGGATCGGAAGCGCTAGACATGCTGAACCTCCTCGTTTTTACGATCGAGCCATGTCTGCAAGAACAGGCTGGCGGCGATCATGTCGATCTTGCCCCTCATCTGCTTTTCGTTGAGCCCCTGCTCTCGCAGGATTCGCTTGGCCTCCTGCGAGGACAGACGCTCGTCCTCAAACTCCAGCGGAAGTTCGAGCTCGTCGGCAATCTTTTGTGCCACGGCGGCGACGCGCTCGGCCTGGGGGCCGGGCTCACCGGCCATGGTCAAGGGACGTCCGCTTACCAGGATATCGGGCTCATAGTCCTCGACCAGGTAGCGAAACGTCTTTGCCATACCGGTGACCTCGGCAGCAGGAAGCACCTTGACAGGCATCGCCATCTTGCCATCACGGCTCGAGACGGCAATGCCAATCCTGGTCTCCCCTATGTCCAGCGCGAGCGCGACCACAGCGACAACCTAGGTTCTTAGGCGCCGAGCGCGGTCTTGGCGGCCGCGAGGGCATCGGCGATACCGGCGGCGTTCTTGCCACCGGCCTGGGCCACTGTCTCTTATACACATCTCCGAGCCCACGAGACGGACTC
>URLR01000079.1 GCA_900548815.1 uncultured Collinsella sp. | reverse complement strand
ATCTACACGAGCCTTATCGTCGGCAGCGTCAGATGTGTATAAGAGACAGGACGAAGGCCGCCGCCCCGACCGCGCTGCCGAAGCCGAGCGACACGCACGCGAGCGCGCGCAGGCTCATCTTCCCGACGATCTTCTCCTCGTACTCGCCGATGTCCTTCTGCACCGGTATCCGGAGCGCCATTCGCGACGCCCCCTATGCCGGCAGCCAGGACGTGTCCAGCTGCCCGAAGTAGACCGATGCGGCGATGATGATCGCGCCGCCGGCGATGGTGGATATGGCGGTCGCGATCTGCGGGCCGCCCTGCTGCTCCCTGATGGCCAGGCCGAGCGAGACCGCGCCCCACACGACCAGGAAGCCGCCGAGGAAGGTCACGCAGCCCGACACGAGCTTGATGACGTTTGCGAGCATGCTGCTCTCCTTTGCTTTCGGTTGACGATGTTCCTTGCTGCTTCTCCCCCGCGGCGGGGGAGGCCCGCGCCCGGCGCGGCCCCGTCACGAGCCGCCCTCCTTACGCCTGCGGTACTCGGCGAAGTCGAACGGGCCGCGGCGCGCCGCCTCCTCGAGCAGGCGCGAGCGCGGGTGGCGCTCGAGGCGGTACTTCCGGTCCATGAGCGGCATGCACCCGTTCACGAGCACGAGCGCGTCCTCGCGCGGCATGCGCGCCACCTCGGCGGGCTGTATGAGGTCGCGCTCGGAGATGCCGCGGTTCACGGTCCGGGTCCAGCCGGCGCCCCGCGAGTCGCTCTGCGTCTCGCTCGCCACCGTCTGCTTGCCGGCCATCTTGCTGATCTCCTCGTTGGTCTCGTTGGCCTTGCCGCCCAGGTAGAGCAGCGTGTCGCAGGCGTTCACGATGGTCTCGGCGTTGTTGTCGCCGTAGGTCTCCTTAAGCTGCGAGAGCGACTGGGCGATCATCGAGACCGCAATGTTCCGGCTGCGGGTGACCGCGATGGTCCGCTCGAAGTCGGGAATGCGCCCGATGTTGGCGAACTCGTCGAAGACGAAGTGCACCGTCGTGGGCAGCGAGCCGCCGTGCGCCTCGAGCGCCTCGGCGCAAAGCGCGCTCACGGCCGTGTCCATGAGCAGGGCGAACAGGAAGTCGAAGGTCGAATCGGTGTCGCTCATGGACGCGAAGAGCGCGACCTTCGCGCCCTCGTCGCCCATGTGGGCGAGGTCGAGCTCGTCTTTCGAGGTGAGGTCGCGCACGGCGCGGATGGACAGCGGCTTCAGGCGGACGTTGCAGCTCGAGAGCATCGACTTCATGGTGTCGCCGGCGGCCACGCGGAACTCTCGGTAGCTCGCGAGCGCGAAGTCGTCGGGCGGCGCGGGCTCGCGGACCTTGACCCACTCCCAGGCGCCGTCCTCCTCGGAAAAGCCGCGCAGCGACCCTGCGCCCTCCGCCGCCGCGCCGGCGCGCCTGACGTAGCGCTCGCCGGTCTCCAGCTCGCGGAACACCATGTCGAGCGGGCTCATGTAGCCCGGGTCGTCGCGGGCGTCGGCGAGCGAGAGCAGCGTGAGCAGCCCGTCGAGGTTCCGGTCGGCGGGCTCGCAGTGCATGACGAGGTAGGCCGTGAGGGCGGTGTAGACCAGCCGCTCGGCCTTCTCCCAGTAGGGGTCGCCCTTGTGGTCGGCCTCGCCCTCGGTGTTGGCGACGATGCCGCGGGCGAAGCGGATGACGCCCGCCTCGTCGCCTATGTAGGCTATGGGGTTGAAGCGCATGGAGCGCGAGAAGTCGATGGTGTCGAACGCGCGGATCTCGTAGCCGAGCTCCGCCAGCGCGCCGCCCATCTCGCGGATGAGCGTGCCCTTCGGGTCGGTCACGAAGAAGCTGGCGTTGGCCTGCAGGAGGTTGGGCTTGACGTAGTAGCGCGTCTTGCCGGTGCCGGGTCCTCCAACCACGAGCACGTTGTCGTTGGTGTCGGTGGAGAGGTCGAACCTGCGGCTCACGAGGCGGATGCGCGCGTTGTCGGTGAGGATGATGTTGTTGTCGGGGTCCTTGGGATCCCCGAAGGGCGCGATGTCCTTGGGCGTGGCCCACCTGGAGCTTCCGTGCTCCTCGCCGTCGCGCCGGGCCCCTTTGGCCCCCAGCGAGCGGGCCCAGGCGAGGAGCGCGCCGCACGCGCAGGCGGTCCCCGCGCACAGGGGAAGCGCCTCCGCGGAGAAGACGCGTCCCGCGCGAATCGCCGCGGGGATCGCCGCCATTGCGGCCTCGGGGTCGAGAAGCGGGTTCGCGCCCGACGCCGCGACGGCCGCGGCCGCGAAGTCTCCCGCGGCGAACGCGGCTGCGGCCAGCGCGGCCGCCGCCTGCCACCTCATCTCTCGGGCCCCTCGATTTGGCGAGGGCCGCGGTCCCGTCCGAGGCCCTGGCTGTGGGCCCTCGACGCCTCGCGCGCCCGTTCGGCGCGCTCTGCCAGCCGTTCGGGCGCCAGGCGCCTCTCGGCGATCTCGGCGAGGCGCTCCCTGGCGCGGTCTGCGGCCTTGCCCGTGTCTTGCTCGAGCTGGCGGAATGCCTCGTCGACCTCGGGCGCGTCCTCCACCTTGAAGAGCAGCCAGTCGCGGCCCTCGCCGGGGATGATGTGGTGCTCGACCGACGCGGCACGCAGCTTGTCGGATACGACCTCCTTGATCGTCGCGTACTCGGGAAGCCCCGAGAGCTCCTCGAGGCTGAGCTTCGCGTAGGTCGGCGCGCCCTCGGCCGCGACCTGCTCGGCGCGCCCGCCGGCGATGGTCCCGCGGATTCCCGCGAGGCGCTCCGAGAGCTCCCTCGCGCTGCGCGCCATGGCCTCGGCGCCGGCCTCCTGGCCGATTCTCAGCATCCAGTCGAGCAGCTTGCCGCCCGCCTCGTCCCCGTAGTCGCTCGCCATCCCGCGCCTCCCTTCCAGTCGAGATGAAAAGGGGCGCATTCGCGCCCCGGTTGTCCCTATTCGGCCCCGACGGACCTCTCGCGCGCCATGGGCGCGCGGGCATCCTGCCCGGCGTGCGCGCGGCTCGCCTCGCGGGCGGACGCGGCGCGCTGCGCCAGCGGCTCTGGCGCCTTCTCGTGCAGGCGGGCCCACTCGCCGCTGCGGCACTGCTCGGGCGTCGCCTCGCACATGTCGAGCATGGCGCGCTCGAACCGCTCGGGCTCCTGGGCGATGGCGCCGAAGCTCCAGCTCTCGAAGCCGGTCCATGCGTCGCCGTCGCGCTTGAGCGTCCACCACTCGTCGCCGCCGTTCACCTGCTGGATGAACGCGAGGTCGCGGTAGCAGAACCCCTGGCGTATGGCCCAGTTGCCCGAGCCGAGCGCTTCGCGGAGCCTGTCGAGGCTTTCCGTGCGGGAGAACTCGTAGGGGTACTCCTCGAGGAACGGGTCGTCCTGCCAGTCGAAGCCGCCGACTTTGAGCCAACCGTTCTCCTGGCACTTCTCCACGAGCCCTTCGTGCTCGCGGCCGGTAATCCTCTCGAAGCCGTCCATGGGCGCTCCGCCTTTCGTTTTCTCGTATGGCGGGCGGCGTCCTCGCGATAGGGGCACGGTGCGAGTCGGAGCAGACGTGCGTGCCGGCGCGTCGGCGTCGCCCAAGACGTGTATAGCGATTTCGATTGTGGTAACGGTCGGGAACGCCCGCGATGGGTCGAGCTGGGTCGAGCCGTCCGCGCCTCCACGGGAAGCGCACAAGCTAGCTGCGCCGGCGCCTGTCCCTTCCGCCCAGGTAGACGGGCCTGCAGGTCTGGGAGATCCTGCTCGCGATCGCCTCTGCCGTGACGCGCTCGCCGCGCCTGGCGAGCCTGTCCGCAAGCGCGCCGGGCGCGTAGTTCGACGTGACGATGGTCGGGCGCATGTCCTCGTAGCGCGCGTCGAGCACGCTGAACACGGTGCCGACGGACCACTCGGTCGCGTCCTCCTTGCCGAGGTCGTCGAGCACGAGCACGTCGCACTTGGCGTACCGCGCGACGGCCGCCTCGGTGCCGCCCTCGTCGAAAGTCGCCTTCACGCGCTCGAGCATGCCCTTGGCCGTCGTGAAGGCGACGTCGTAGCCGGCCTCGGCGAACAGTCTCGCCATGGCGGAGGCGGCGTGCGTCTTGCCGGCGCCGGGCTCTACATACACGGGGGCGTCGGCGCCCCCGTGTATGTAGAGCCCGGCGCCCCCGTTGCCGGCGAACGAGGCGATGTACTCGGCGAACTCTGGGCGGTCGGCCACGGCGGCCCAGTAGCGCCTGGGGATGCCGGCGCGAGAGAGCGCCTTCTCCCGGCGGGCCGCCTCCTCCTTGGCGGCGAGGCTAGCGCGCCTGAGCTCCTCGGCCTCCCGCTCGCGGGCCGCGCCCTCGCACGGGCAGGGCGCCGCGGAGACCCAGGCGACCTTGCCCGCCAGCGCCGCGCCGAGCGGCTCGAGGGCGGCGCCGCAGTGCGGGCACGCCCTCGGCTCCGGCTCGTCGAAGGAGAGCCCGGCGGCCCGAGCCTGCTCCAGGGTGATGAGTCCCGCTCGGTCCATCGGGCGCCCCTTCCTTATCTTCTGAAGTCCTTGTTGTCCCTTTTGCTTATCGGGTGGCATATCGTCAGGGGTTTCCCTGTCATCCCGTCAGGGGTTCGGGCTGCGAGCCCTGACGGTTCGTCACCCTTGTTCGCGGCGAACCCTGTCATTTCGTCACCCTTTCGCGCCGGGAACCCTGACGAATCGTCAGGGGTTGCCAGCGCTCCGGGCGGCAGCCTCTCGCGCACGATGCGGTATCGCTTGGTGGCGTGCCCGCGCGCCGGGGCGTGCACGCCGCATTCTTCGATGAGGCCCTGGTCAAGAAGGTCGCGGATGGCGCGGTAGGCGCTGCGCTCTTGCACGTTGAGGAAGCGGGCCAGGTTGCCCTTGCTCTCGAAGTAGTCGCACCCGCCGTCGCAGAAGCCGAAGATGCGCGCGTAGACGAGCAGGGGAAGGCCGGAGAGGCCCAGGTCCGCCATCATGAAATGCCGTACCGCCGTGAACTCGCGCGGGGAGGGGCCGTCGCGCCCCCTCGGGCCTGCGGCCGCCATCGGCGCTAGCCCCTTCTGGGCGAGCCGACGATGCTGTTCCGCTCGACCCATGCGACGAGCTCGTCGTGCAGCACGATGCCGTCGCGCGTCTTGCCGCCGATGTAGCGGATCGGGAACGGGTCGTCGGGGTCCTTGGCGAGCCGGTACATTGCGTCGCGGCTTATGCGCAGCATCGCGCACGCCTCGTCGGCGCCGAATATCGCGTTGGTCGATGCGATGAGCCTCACCTGGCTCCTGCTAGTGCTCTTGGTCATGGTCGTCCTCGAGCTCCTCTCGTCTCGAGGCTCCCTCGCGTGCCCGGCCGCGGGCGGCTCCCGGGGCGGTCGCCGCCGTCATTTCCTTCCGCTCCTCGACTCGATGTAGGCGTCCACTGACGCCCTCGAAACCAGGAGCTTCCTTCCGAGCCTGTACGAGTCGATTTCTCCCGACCAGATGAGGTCGTACGCCTTGTTTCTGCTCGCCCTCATGTACTCCTGCATCTCGATCACCGTCATCCATTCGTCGCGGTCCTGGTTTCCCTCGGGCGCGGCGCATTCGGCTGTGCGTGCCATGGTTCCTCCAATCTTCCCGTGCGGCACCGCGCGGGCACGCCGCGCGACACCGTGTGCCTCTTCGTCTGCGCGACGATTGAACCGCCTGATGGCGATCTGCGCGCCCGACGGGAACGGAGACGGGTCGAGGTGGGTCGAGCTGGTCGGGCCTCCACGAAACGGCCATGAGCCGCGTACCTTGGCTCTCAGCTAAGTCCCTGAAAAGAAAAAGGCGCCCATGCGGGCGCCTGCCTAGGATCGAAGATTGTTCGGTTGTGGTCGGAATGCTCGTCTTCCGCGGTGCTGTCGTCCGGGGTCCGGCATCTGTCGTTCGCCTCTTCTGTCGTGTTTGATGTTGCGTGTTCTGCGAGCGACCTTGCGCGGGCCTGCCGGCCCGTTGCCCCAGGTGCACCCTGATAAATGGTACCCATCCGTTGGGACACGGACATTGCGGGAGGGCTTTCTGGGCAAGCTGGGATGGACGAGCGGCGGGGTTCTAAATGTAATAATTCGAGCTAGAGGGCCTTGTGCTCTATTTTGCAAAACGCGAGGGATGCAATCAACTCGACGATTTCCCCGAACCCTTTCTGAACCAATGGGGAGCGAATGCGGAAGCCATTGAGGCATGCAAGAAATAGGGGCAAAAAATAGGGCAGAATCGCTTTCACGATCCCGCCCCGCAAACCCGAGGGTTTCTAGCTGGAACCTATTATGCAGCTAAGTGGCGTCTTATCAACACCCTCCCGCGTAACAGACTCCATTGTCGGTAAACGCTCCGCCAAGGGCTGATCGCCTCTCTAGACGAGCTTCTTGCGCGTCTCCTTCAGTATGCCCTTCTTGAAATCGGACCACTTGCCGAAGAACTTCTCGTCCGTCGCGGTGGCGGTGTGCTCGGCGTATTTGATTGCCGTGAGTTCCATGGTGCAGATGTAGTCCGCCGCCTGCGAAAGCCGGTACTCGGAGGGCTGCGCCGATCGGTAGACGACGGCGTCCTTCGACAGCGCGTACTCGATTGCGCGGTGCAGCGACTCGGCGATGGAGCGCTGGCCGTTGTCGTAGTAGACCTTGACCATATCGTAGGATTGCAGCTCCGCGAGGTTGTCGAACAGGAAGTTCACGATATCCCTTCGCATCGCCCCCGCGAGCTTGTCGAGCGAGGCGAACTGCTTGGTCGCGTATGCGAAGGTGTGGTACTTTACGGGCATGTGGCGGAAGAAGACGCGGAACGAGCCGAGCATCATCTTGCGCGTCCTCAGGTCGAGCCCCGAGTACTGGTCCTTGCCGTTCATGAGCGGCGACGCATGGAAGGGTATGTCCGGGAGCCCCTTGGCGCGAAGGGCGCCCTCATATGCCGCGATCGAATTCGCGATGTTTTCGGATTGGTCGTGCATGACGACGGTGAGCAGGTAGTGGCGGTCGGAGAGGCCGTCGCTTCCCGACTCGTCGACGAAGATGCTGAGTTCTCGCATTGTTCTCCTGGATAAGAAAAAAGCCGGGGAAAACGTCCCCGGCACTTGGAAGCCTTCCTAACGGAAAACCAATTACCTTATATCATGTACTGTCCGGAAATACAAGGGAGCTCGAAGCGTTTCCAGACGTCGGCGGAATCTCAAAGCCCGCTCGCCAACTCATGGGCAAGCCACCTGAGACTACTCACTTCACCCGCGGACGACGAAGAGCTGCGACCTGCGGTTTTTCAACCAGCATGAAAGCCGCCCGCGTTGATTCATTTGCGATTGCAGCTGGCGGCTTGCGGGCAAAAGGGCGGTTGAGTTTCGAAACGGGCGTTTTCGGCGATATTGAGCTTGCAAAGGCGTCCCGCCGCGCCCTTTGGGACAAAAACAAAAACTCAAAGCCCTGAGTTTGAAAAAAGTTTTTAGAGTTGTCCCAGCTTTTGTCCCCGAAGCCGACGAAACGCGACACGGTGTTACTTGGCGGCACTCGGCTCGAGACGGAACCGAAAACTGGGTGCAACTGGAATGACGGGACGGCAGAACCGAAGCCATCGAGTGGGAGTAGGTTGACAGGGTTCTGACCTGCACTTTTGGGTGCCGCACTGTGACGCTGAGTTTTGTTTCGTACGAGAGTCACGGCAAAGCCGCCAGCGACATTGGTGAGTAAATACGGTAACCGAGCCTCCGTTCCCAGTGTTAGCGTCGGAATAATTTAGCCAAATATAGTCGGCCGAGATTGACCAATCC
>URLR01000078.1 GCA_900548815.1 uncultured Collinsella sp. | reverse complement strand
ACGAGATAGGAGTCCGTCTCGTGGGCTCGGAGATGTGTATAAGAGACAGGATTCTCAACCCGTCGGCTTCGGACGAAATCATCGGTAAGGCAGACTATCGCCGCAGCCTCATCTCTAACCAGAGCGCACGCCTGTACTGCGCCTATGCCTATGCGGACGCGAGCGAGGGCGAGTCCACGACCGACATGGTCTTTGCAGGCGAGAACCTTGTCTACGAAAACGGTTCGAAGCTCGCCGCGACCAAACTGCTTACCTGCGATATGGCCGTCGCCGATGTCGATCTTGACCGTCTGGTTGCCGAGCGCCGTCGCTCGACGACGTGGACGCGCGCGGACGATGCGCCGGAGGCCACGACCGTTGAGTTTTCGTTTGAGGGCGTGCTGGCCGAAGAACCTGTCCTGCGCGATGCCTGCGATATCGACCGCGTTTTCCCGCGCGCGCCCTTTGTGCCGGCCGACCACGGCGACTTGGCCGAGCGCTGCGAGACGATCCTCGATCTGCAGACTGTGGGCCTCAAGACCCGCCTTGCCCACACGGGTACCAAGGCTGCGGTTATCGGCCTTTCGGGCGGCTTGGACTCCACGCTAGCGCTGCTTGTGACCGTGCGTGCCTTCGATGCACTGGGGCTGCCGCGCACTGGTATCACAGCCGTGTCCATGCCCGGCTTCGGCACGACGCATCGCACCAAGTCGAATGCCGAGTCGCTCGCTCGCGACCTGGGTGTGAGCTTCCGCGAGGTTTCGATCCACGCGGCTGTGGAGCAGCACTTCAAGGACATTGAGCACGATCCGGCCGTCCAAGACGTGACCTACGAGAACAGCCAGGCGCGCGAGCGTACGCAGATTCTGATGGATCTGGCCAACCAGGCTGGCGGTTTTGTCATTGGCACGGGCGACCTGTCGGAGCTGGCGCTCGGCTGGGCTACCTATAACGGCGACCACATGAGCATGTACGCCGTCAACGCGAGCGTGCCCAAGACGCTTGTGCGCCATCTGGTACGCTATGCCGCCGATGTCTTTGGCGGGCGCATTGCCGAGGTCTTGCTCGATATCCTCGATACGCCGGTGTCCCCCGAGCTTCTGCCTCCCACGGGCGACGGCGAGATTGCGCAGAAGACCGAGGATTTGGTGGGCCCGTACGAGTTGCACGACTACTTCCTCTACTACCTGCTGCGTTTTGGCTTTGAGCCGGGCAAGATCTACCGCATGGCGCTCAAGAGCTTCGAGGGCGTCTACGACGCCAAGACCGTCCACACGTGGCTACGTACGTTCTACCGTCGCTTCTTTGCCCAGCAGTTTAAGCGCAGCTGCCTGCCCGATGGTCCCAAGGTGGGCTCGGTGACGCTCAGCCCGCGCGGCGATTGGCGTATGCCGAGTGACGCCAGCTCGCGTCTGTGGCTTGCGCAGATCGATGCGCTCAATCCGGTTGACTAAGGTTGGCTAAATTGAACCAATACGGGGGTTGCAAGCGTTACACTTTTGCAATCTGATGGCCCGTATCGCGCGGCGCTCTTGTCGGAGCGCCGCGTTTTTCATATCGAAAGGTGGCACCATGCAGGCATCGCAGCGTCTCGACCGCTTTGGCGCGGAGGTCTTCGCCTCGCTCAACAACAAGCTTCTCGCGCTGAAGGCTCAGGGCAAGACCATTTACAACATGAGCGTGGGCACGCCCGATTTTAAGCCGTACGACCATGTGGTCGAGGCGCTCACGCAGGCAGCCCAAGATCCCGAGATGTGGAAGTATGCCCTGCGCGACCTGCCCGAACTCAAGCAAGCCGTGTGCGATTACTATGAGCGCCGCTTTGGCGTTTCGGGCATTACGCCGTCTATGGTGCAGTCGTGCAACGGCACCCAGGAGGGCGTGGGCCATTTGGGCCTGGCCCTGCTCGATCCGGGTGACACCATTCTGGTTCCCGATCCGTGCTACCCGGTCTTTGAGGCGGGTGCCAAGATCGCCGATGCCAAGCTCGAATACTATCCGCTGGTTGCCGAGCATAATTACCTGCCCTATGTGGCGGGTATCGATCCCGAGGTGGCCGATCGTGCCAAGTATATGATCGTGTCGCTGCCTGCGAACCCGGTGGGCTCGGTGGGCACACCCGAGGTCTACGAGGAGATTATCGCTTTCGCCCGCGAGCATGATCTGTTGATCGTTCATGACAACGCGTACTCCGACATCGTGTTCGACGGCGAGCCGGGTGGCAGCTTCTTGCAGTATCCCGGTGCGCTCGAGGTGGGTGTGGAGTTCTTCTCGCTTTCCAAGTCGTTTAACGTCACCGGTGCCCGCATTGGCTTTTTGGTCGGTCGCGAGGACGTGGTCTCGGCCTTTGCCAAGCTGCGCAGCCAGATTGACTTCGGTATGTTCCTCCCGATCCAGAAGGCTGCTATCGCGTGCCTTAATGGCCCGCGCGATGAGGTCGAGGCACAGCGTCTGAAGTACCAGGAGCGCCGCGATGTCCTGTGCGACGGTCTTGAGGGCCTGGGCTGGGAGCGTCCCAACGCGCATGGCTCTATGTTTGTGTGGGCCAAGCTTCCCGGTGGTCGCACCGATTCCATGGCGTTTTGCGAGGAGCTCATGGAGAAGGCCGGCGTTGTGGTGACGCCGGGCGCGAGCTTTGGTCCTTCGGGCGAGGGGCACGTGCGCATGGCGCTGGTTCTGCCACCCGATCAGATTGCTTTGGCTGTCGAGGCCATTCGCGAGGCGGGCCTGTATTAGAAAGCTATTTCGCCTCGTCAATAGCTCGAAACCGATTTCGTGCAGTTATTTTACGAATCCTGCAAACAATTTCGGTAAACGGTCGATTTTTGGCTGCGAATAGGAGCATAATCAAAGTCCCGATTGGATGTATTGGGATTACGGCAAGCCGCTCGGGTCGTTCCCGGGCGGCTTGTTTGTGGAGTGAGATGGGAGTTTCTTATGGTTAACGAGAAGAAGGTCGCTATTGTCGGCTGCGGTTTCGTCGGTTCGTCTTCGGCGTTCGCGCTGATGCAGAGCGGTCTGTTCTCCGAGATGGTCCTCATCGACGTGGACAAGAACCGCGCCGAGGGCGAGGCCCTGGATATCGCGCACGGCATGACGTTTGCCGAGCCGATGAAGATCTACGCCGGCGATTATTCCGATGTCGCCGACGCCGCCATGATTGTCGTCACCGCTGGCGCTGCCCAGAAGCCCGGTGAGACCCGCCTGGACCTGGTCAACAAGAACGTCAGCATCTTCAAGTCCATTATTCCCGAGATTAAGAAGTCCGGCTTCGACGGCATTCTGCTAATCGTCTCCAACCCGGTTGATGTTCTGACCTATGCTGCCATCAAGATGTCTGGCCTGCCCGAGGGCCATGTCATCGGCTCCGGCACCGTGCTCGACACCGGCCGCCTGCAGCAGATGCTTGGTGCCCACGTCGAGGTTGACCCGCGCGATGTCCAGGCCTATGTCATGGGCGAGCACGGCGACTCCGAGTTTGTCGCTTGGTCCAGCGCTCAGGTTGCCGGCGTTCCGCTGAACACCTTCTGTGAGCTTCACGGCCACTTGGAGCATGAGGCTGCCGAGAAGCGCATCGCCGAGGACGTCAAGAACTCCGCCTACACCATCATCGAGAAGAAGCACGCCACCTACTATGGCGTCGCCATGGCCGTCAAGCGCATCTGCACCGCCGTTATGCGCGATGAGCAGACCGTTCTGCCTGTCTCCTCGCTCATGGTGGGCGAGTATGGCCTGTCCGATCTTGCCATCTCCATGCCGACCGTCGTTGGCCGCGACGGCGTTGTCTGCCGCGTCCCCGTGCCGCTGAACGACGACGAGCAGCATGAGCTCACCGTCTCCGCCAAGGCCCTCAAGGACATCATCGACAGCGTCGACTTCTCCTGCTAAATCAAGCTCGCTAGAGCGAAAAGCTACAATGAAGGCGTCCGGGTCCACACGGCCCGGGCGCCTTTTTGGTGCAAAGTAACCTGACTCCAATGCACCATAGTTGATGGGAGGGCCATGTCGGATTCGCCTAATTTTTTGACCTATGTCCAGACGGCGTTTGATCCCTTTGAGGAGCGGCCGTTCTGCGCGGTGGATAGCCTGGTCTTTGCGTGGTTGTCCTATTTGCGCTTGCCGGGTGATATGGCGGGGCTGACGAACTGGCAGGGCCTAGACGTACGCGAACTGCTGCGTGCCGAGTGCTACCGGGACATGATTGACGACTTGTGGGACCCAGAGGGAAGCAGGGCCTTGTTGGAGGCCGTGGCAGCAAATCCCAGATACCGCGGCGTGCACGTTTGCGGCTATCGTGCCGTGAGCGATGTGGTGGCGACGGAGCAGTTTGCAGCCATGGCGTTCCGGTTTCCGGCGGGGTTTAGCTATCTTTCCTTCCGGGGGACCGACAGCACGATTGTGGGCTGGAAAGAGGACTTTAACATGGCGTTCCGGTGTCCTGTGCCGGCCCAGGAATCCGCGGCGCGTTATGTGGACGAGGCGGCGGATGCGATCGACGGGCCGCTTTTGTGCGGAGGTCATTCCAAGGGCGGAAACCTTGCGGTGTACGGTGCGGCGATGTGCTCCGATGTCGCCCGTGAGCGAATCGAACGGGCGTATTCCCATGATGGTCCAGGGTTCGTCGAGGAGTTTCTGAACGGCAACGCCTTTGCCGATCTTTCCGGTCGAATCGACAAGACGCTACCTCGGTCGTCGATCTTCGGCATGATGTTCGAGACACAAGAGGACTATGCCATCGTTGAGAGCACCGAGTTCAGCCTGCTGCAGCACAATCCCTTTAGCTGGGTGGTTGATGGTTGCGACTTCGTATGCTGTGAGCGCCTGTCCGCCGGTGCTCGATACGTTGATGGCTCCATTCGCGAGATGCTGCTTGCAGTGTCACCTAGCGAGCGCGAGCGTTTTGTAGATGCGTTGTTCTCCGTGTTTGAGGCTACGGACGCCGAACGGTTTGCGGATATCGCAGGAAATCTGCGTGAGAGTCTGCCCCTGATGCTCCAGGCTGCGCAAGGCTTTGACAAAGATACGCGACGCTTTATCTCGCAGACCATCGTGGCGATCCTTAAATGCGCACTGTTGCCCAAACGACCCCAGATCGACGTGCCCGCTGCCGGCAAGAGTTTGGCAGAACAGCTCGAGGCTTGGCAGTCCGAGCTCCTGCGCTAGCCATTGATACAAAGCAACCTGTCCCCGATGCGCCAATCTTCGATACGCTTGGGGCGGGCTTGACCGCTATACTGGTTCGTGCCGAAATCGATCTAGAACGGAATGCCGTATATGAAAATCAATCACG
Organism: uncultured Collinsella sp.; assembly: GCA_900548815.1. GTDB lineage: Bacteria > Actinomycetota > Coriobacteriia > Coriobacteriales > Coriobacteriaceae > Collinsella. The sequence continues at coordinate 2,531 of URLR01000078.1, read as the reverse complement.
CGATTCTGCATATCCTGGACTTTGACTCCGCCGTCAATGTTATGAGCCAGCGCGAGCTCGATATCGAGAGCCGCACCGTGCGCAACTTCGTGACCACGCATCTGCGCCGCGCGCGTACCTCGGCCGACAATAAACGTGCCACGTTTGCCGAGAACTCTGCGTTTGGCGGCGAGCTCAAGGGCTATTTCTTTGGCGAGCGCGAGTTCGTGGACCTGTCGCAGCAGATTGCGGAGTTCATCTCTTCCGAGCTCACCAAAGCCGAGAAAGCCGAGTCCACCGACGTGCTCGTGGCCGATTTTGACGACGATGAGGATGCCCGCTGGTTTGCCGTGATGCTGCTGGGCTCCAAGCAGGCTTTTATGCACGAAGTGGGCCGCGAGGAGGGGGAGGTACGCAACGACATCGCGCGCCACTACGCCATTCTGCCGAACCCCTCGCAAAAGGTGCCGAGCTATGCCATCGTGCGCGCGAGTACCATGGGGATCGGCTACGTGGACAAGAAGCGCAAGATTGCCGGCGAGGACCGTATGCTTATCCCCGATGGCCTGCTGCAGTGCGACACGGGTGTATCGGGCAAGGAGGTCATCGACACCGTGACGCGTGTGGTCGAGGAAGTCGCCGAGGAGCATGGTGCCAATACGGCCGTGGCACTCGCCAAGGTTAAGGTTGCCGTTGCCGAGAAGGTTGAGGATGACGAGGAGCTGCCGCCTTGGGATATCGTCGATGAGGTCTTTGAGGACGAGCCGGTTATCAAGGAGAACGTGCGTGCGGCGCTGACCGAGGAGAAGGTGCCCGAGCGCGTGCCCGTGGAGCGCAAGCAGGTCGAACGCGCGGCCGTGCGCAATCACAAGATTCGTACCGACACGGGCATCGAGATCAGCTTCCCGGCCGAGATGGGTTCGAACTCCGAGTATATCGAGTTCGTCAACGAGCCCAACGGCCTTATCTCCATCGAGCTCAAGAATATCGGGTCAATTGAGAATCGATAAACTGCGCTTGAACTTCAGACAAAGCAAAGGCCGAAACCCTTCGGGACTTCGGCCTTTTTGCTTGGAGCTGAATTGAGTTGCAGACTGAGCATAAGTCAGACACTATGACCCAATCCAGGGGCACGGAAACGACAGGAGCCCCCGCTCGTGACCGCGGGTCGGGGCTGCGACAATGTTGTTGAAGTGCCAGAGGCGCAGCCGCGCCGCAACGAGGTTGGGAGGCTCCCGTGCCTAGATATTCTACCGCCTTCGGAATGGACGTACACCTCAGGTCCACCACCGTCTGCGCGCTCGACGCGGAGACGGGCGAGACAGTGACGAGGAGGTTCCGCGGCAACCCGTGGGGCGAGGTCGCGGAGTGGATGTCGGGCTTCCCGGGCCCGTCGCTCGCCGCCTACGAGAGCGGCTACCTCGGCTTCGCCCCGCAGAGGGAGCTCTCCGGGCTCGGCGTCGACTGCGTCGTCGCGGCCGTCTCCAAGGTCCCGAGGTCGGCGGCCGACCTCTCGTCCAAGAACGACCGCAACGACGCGGCCAGGATGGCCAAGGCGATACTGTCGCACGATATCTCCCCGGTATGGGTGCCGTCCCCCGAGATCGAGGGGCTCAGGGACCTCGCCGGGGCCCACGACGCGGCGACCGCGAGGCTCGCGGCGGCGAAGCAGCGGCTCCTGGCGTTCCTCGCCCGCCGGGGCTACGCCTACGGCGGCACGACGCCGGCCGGAAACCCCCGGAGGTACTGGACGTACGACTTCCTCAGGTGGCTCGACAAGGTCCGGCCCGCCGACGACGGCGGCATCCGGGCGCTTGCGGCGCTGAGGAGCGAGGTCGAGGCGGCCGCCGAGACGCGCGACGACCTCCTCGCCGAGTACAGGGCCGCCGTCGCGGCGGGCCCCCTCTCGGCGGAGGTCGAGGCGCTCCAGTCGATCAAGGGGTGCGGGTTCGCGCTCGCCGCCGCCTTCGCGTCCGAGGTCGGCGACTTCTCGAGGTTCCGCTCCGGCAGGCAGGTGACGTCCTACTTCGGCCTCGCCCCGAAGCAGAGGTCGAGCGCGGACTCCGTGCGCCTCGGCGGGATCAGCGGGGCCGGCAACGCCCTCGTCAGGAGGTTGGCTGTCGAGGGGTCCTGGAGCTACGTCCAGGCGAGCCACCAACCGAAGCTGATGCCCAAGGGCAGCGGCGTCCCGCTCGAGGTGAGGATGCACGGGAGGAAGGGTTCCGAGCGCCTGCTCCGGCGCCGCGAGGAGATGCTCGCCAGGGGCATGCCCCAGGCGAAGGCGAACGCCGCCACCGCCGCCGAGCTCGTGAGGTGGCTGTGGGCCCTCGGCGCGATGTGCCGGGAGGCAACCGAATAGACATAGCCCCCGTCCCGGCGAGCCGGGCAGCCTTCGGGGATACCCCCGCTTTCGCTGGGCGCGCGGCGGCGGCCGCATGCGCGTAGTCAGACTTGGGGAGCCCCGCCGAAGGAGAGGATTGCGGGCCGCCGGAGCGGTATCCGCGGATATGAGACCTGTCTCTTATACACATCTGACGCTGCCGACGATAAGG
>URLR01000077.1 GCA_900548815.1 uncultured Collinsella sp. | reverse complement strand
ATACGAGCTAGGAGTCCGTCTCGTGGGCTCGGAGATGTGTATAAGAGACAGGACCGAGGTCGCGTTGACCTGGTCGACGGCGCCCAACAGGTCGGCGGTCGAGGGGTTCATGGTCTGGCCACCCGAGACGATCACGTCAACGCCGAGGGACTTGAGGATGTCGGCCTCACCGGAACCGGCGGCAACGGCGACAAAGCCCAGGGCCTTCGCGGGCTCGGCGGCCTTCTCCTGATCCTCGTGAATCTTAGCGGTACGGTCGTGGGCCTCCATCTCCATGTTGTGGATAAAGACCTCATAGATCTGACCGAGCTGAAGCATGTGCTCGAGCACCAGGTTGGGGGTGTTGGAGTGCACATGGATCTTGTAATCGGGATAGGCGCCCACGAGTAGCTCACAGTCGCCCATGGAACCAAGGAACTTAAGGCACTCGTCCTCGTCAAACGGGGCGTCGGCCTTAAACAGGAACTCGTTGCAGTAGCGGAACTCCGAGCCCTCCCAATCGTCGTTGGCCTCGATCTCAACGCGACCAAGGGCCGCGTCGCGGGCAGAGCCAGCGGAATCAAACGTGGCGGAGAAATCCTCGACAACGGTGCTGCGGCCAAGCGCGGCGGCAACAAAGTTCTCAAGGAAAATAGCAAAGCCAAAGGCGCCGGAGTCAACCACGCCGTTCTCCTTCAGAACGGGCAGCAGGTCGGGCGTGCGAGCGACGGACTGGTAGGCCTCGACGACGATGGCGTCGAGCGCATCCTCGGCAGAGAACTTCTTCTTCTCGCACTCGTCTGCCTTGGTCGAAACATCACGCAGAACCGTGAGGATCGTGCCCTCGATGGGCTTACGGACAGCCTGGAAGGCAACCTTGACGGCACGACGGAAGGCGAAGGCGATATTGGCGGACGTAATAGGCTCGTCGGCAGAGACAAGGCCCTCGGCCACGCCGCGCAGGATCTGCGACGTGATGACGCCGGAATTACCGCGGGCACCCATGAGGGAGCCGTGGGTGATGGCGCCGGCGATGGCCTCCATATCGGCATCGGCGGGAAGGGCGGAAAGCTCCTTGGTCACCGAGGCGAGCGTGAGCGACATGTTGGTGCCGGTGTCGCCGTCGGGTACGGGGAAGACGTTGAGCTTGTTGATCTCCTCGGCCTTGTCGGAAACGGCAGCCGCAGCGATCGGAAAACAGGTGCGAATGGTCTTTGCAATCATGGGTATTTGAATCTCCGTTTTCGGATGCTAGTTCAGACGGCTCTTGAGCGCGTCGATGTGAATGCCGATCTTAAGGCTGGCGGGATCGATCTGGGCGATCTCCTGCAGAGTGAAGGCAACGGAGCTCGAAAGATTGTGGCAGACGGACTTCATGTTGACGCCGTTCTCGAGCACGACGTGAAGATCGACCGTAAGGCCGTTCTCGTCGGCGGAGACAAGCACGCCCTTGCGGAGGCGCTGACCGGCAAGCAGACGCACGCTCTCGGCGCCCTGGAGCTGCTCAGCCATACCGACAACGCCATAGCACGTCATCGCGGCATAACCGGCAATATCGGCAATAACGTCGTTCGAGACGCTCAGGCTGCCGTTAATGGTCTCAGACACAAGAATCTCCTTATCTGGTGCTCGCGGCACCATCTCGTGGGAGCAATCATTGCAATATTCTACAACGACCGCGCCATGTTGAGGTGGCAGGCCTCGGGATTACATCCTCGACACGAAATGTTGATATGGTAACGTTCGCGAACGGCGATCGCGGCATGAAAAAACCCGCCGCATAAGCGACGGGTTTTACAACCTGGCTCCCCGGGTAGGACTCGAACCTACAACAGCGCGGTTAACAGCCGCGTGCTCTACCATTGAGCTACCGAGGAATAGGTGCGCGCTCTCAAGCAACGAAGTTTATTATACGGACGAATCAGCTCAGGGCAAGAACTTTTTTAAGAAATTTTCCGACCCAGTCATTGGGGACGTTCTTAAACGACTAGTCATTCAAGAACGTCCATTACAGTCGAAATTGTCAGCCCGGGACCGTCTCGGGCTACGATTGAGGCGCGCCCAGAACGGGCCGCCAACCGGGCGCCCGCGCACGGCCGAACGTCCCTGCCCCGAGAGGGCCCGTTGGGTGCTGCCGGCGCGGGGCGCGCCGCCCCCGACGGCTGATAGGAAAGTGCCGGGCAGGTGCCGCGGCTGGTAATGTGAGTGCCGAGGGGGAGGCCATCCGGTCGAACGACTACCGGAAGGATACCACCGTGAAAGCGCCATCCACCAGACCCGCGGCCGTGCTCGGCCTGGACGTCGGCAAGTCATCGCACTGGGCCTGCCTGATCGACCGCGACGGGGAGGTGCTGGACAGCGCCCCCGTCCGCAACAGGGAGGCCGAGCTCGACGCGCTGTTCGCCTCCGCGCCCGCCGGCACGCTCGTCGTCGTCGACCAGTTCCGCAACATAGGGTCCCTCGCCGTGAGGCGGGCCCGCGCCGCGGGGCTCGGGGTCGCCTACCTGCCCGGCCTCGCCGCCAGCCGCGCCGCGGGCCTGTTCGCCGGCGAGGCCAAGACCGACGAGCGCGACGCCGCGGTGATCGCGCGGACCGCCCTGGGCGTGCCGGACTCCCTGTCGGGGGTCCCGGGCCGCGGCGAGGCCCTCGAGGCCGCCCGCGCCCTCTCGTCGCAGCGCGACCACGTCGTCGCCTGCGCGACCAGGGACAAGAACCGCCTGCGCGCGGTGCTGCTCGAGTCCTGCCCGGCCCTCGAGGCCGCGGTCGACCTGTCGGACCGGCGGTGGCTGGAGCTGCTCGCCGGGTTCGGCGGGGCGTGGGGGATCGCCCGCTCCGGGGCCGAGGGCCCGCGGGCCGAGGCCGCCGGGGAGGCCGCGGCCGCCTCCACCGCGCCCCCGCCGGCGCTCGTCGAGGCCGAGAACAGGCAGGTCAGGTTCCTGGCCGCCCGGATATCGGAGGCCCTCGACGAGGCCGGGGCCCTCGAGGCCGAGACGGCGGCGCTGCTCGAGGGCGACGAGACCTACGCGTGCCTGCTCACCGTGCCCGGCATCGGCCCGAGGACCGCGGCGCAGCTCGCGGTGTCGGTCGACATCGGGAGGTTCCCGGACCACGACCACCTGGCCTCGTACTGCGGCATAGCCCCGAGGGTGAGGAGCTCCGGCACGTCGGTGAGGTCGGTCAGGGCGTCTAGGCGCGGCGACGCGAGGCTCAAGTCCCTGCTGATCTTCTCGTGCAACAGCCTGGTGAGGTCCTCGGGGCGCTACGGCGAGTACTACCGGGCCTGCAGGGCGCGGGGCATGGGGCACGGGCGGGCGCTCAAGGCCGTCGCGAGGAAGCGGCTCAGGGCGATATACGCCGTGATGCGCGACCGGGTGCCCTACCGGGAGTAGCCCCGACGGTTGACAAAACTATAGGAACACCCAACGACTACATGAAAGCGCCCCCAAGCGAATGTGCTTGAGGGCGCCTCTTGCTTGACTAGCTTTCGATATAGTCCTTGAGCTTGCTGCTGCGGCTCGGGTGGCGAAGCTTGGCCAGGGTCTTGGACTCGATCTGGCGGATACGCTCGCGCGTGACGCCAAACTCGCGACCGACTTCCTCGAGCGTGCGGGGATGTCCGTCAACGAGACCAAAGCGCAGCTCGATAACCTTGCGCTCACGATCGGCAAGCGAATCGAGCACCTGGGTGAGCTGCTCCTGCAGCATGGAGAAGCTGGCGGCATCGGGCGGAACGATAGCCTGGGAGTCCTCGATGAAGTCGCCCAGCTGGGAATCCTCTTCCTCACCGATCGGGGTCTCGAGCGACACAGGCTCCTGCGAAATCTTCTGGATCTCGCGGACGCGGTCGGCGCTCATGTCCATCTCGGCACCGATCTCCTCAGGGGTCGGGTCGCGACCCAGATCCTGGAGGAGCTGGCGTTGCACGCGGACGAGCTTGTTGATGGTCTCGACCATGTGCACGGGAATACGGATGGTACGGGCCTGGTCGGCAATAGCGCGCGTAATGGCCTGACGGATCCACCACGTGGCGTACGTGGAGAACTTAAAGCCCTTCTGGTAGTCGAACTTCTCGACGGCGCGGATCAGACCGAGGTTGCCCTCCTGGATCAGATCCAGGAACAGCATGCCACGGCCGACATAGCGCTTGGCGATGGAGACGACCAGACGCAGGTTTGCGCTGATGAGCGCCTGCTTGGCCTCAAGACCAACATTCTCAATACGCGTAAGTCGACGCATCTCGGAGCGTGTGAGTTCAATCTCGCCTGCATCGGCAGCCTCGAGCTTCTCGGTAGCCTCGAGACCGGCCTCGATCTTCATGGCCAGATCGACCTCTTCAGATGCGGTCAGCAGGTCGACCTTACCGATCTCCTTGAGGTACATACGAACCGGGTCGCCGGTCAGCATCACCGTGGAGGCGTCGATGCCGCGCACGCGCGAACGCGAACGGGACGTGCGCACGGTGCGCTTCTTCTTGCTCTTGGAAGAACCCATCTCGGCGTCGGCCTGGCGGGCCATCTTGAGCTCATGATCGTCGAGCGAGCCGGAATCGTGCTCGTCGTCGTCATCGAAATCGTCGGTATCGGTATCGTTATCGTCATCGTCGACGTCCATGGGGGCGTCGTCGTTACCGCTCGCGGAGATAATCTGGATGCCGCTGTTGCGCAGCGCGGAATACACCGCGGTGAGCTGCTCGTCAGAAACATCGATATCCTTCAGGGCGACCTGAATCTCGTCCTCGGTTACCGAAGTCCTGTTTGAGCCGTTGCCCATGAGCTTTGCAACGTAGGATTCCAGCCCAGTACCCGTGCTCTCAGTCTTTTTTGGCACAGATTCTCCCTTCATAGTCCACAGGACTCAATACTTTAGCACACACATTGACGTCTATACCCAAAAAGAGGACTGGATATAGGCGAGAATACGCTGGTTGACCACAACATCTAGGCTTGTTCGGTGCCCGCGGCCTCCAGGCCGATCAAACGGAACGGGTCCGCCACGCCGCCGATCGACTTTTGCAGCTCGCGTTGACGCTGCGAATCCTGCGCGGCCTGAACGGTCAGCGCGCGACGGGCCTCATCATCGAGTGAACGGTCCTGGCGCAGCTTGGCCTGTGCGGCACGCATACGGCGCTTGATGGTGTAGAGCTCGAGCGTATCGAGCATAAACACGATGTTCGTCTCGGTGGGGTGCTTGCTCGTCGCCGAGATGCGCCCGGCACTCACAAGCGTTGCCGCATCGGGACACACTGAGCGCGCCGCATCCATGCAGGTTGCAGGATCGGTTCCCGGTGGCATTGCCAGAACGGCCCATGCGATGGACTCGTGACGTGGGTCAACCCACTCGATGGAGCAGATGCGGTCGGCATACGTGCGGAACAGGTCGGGGTAGCTCGTGAGCATGGTCAGCAGCTCGCGCTCCCCTGCCAAGGACTTACGCTCAAGATCGGTAAGAATCACCGGCGCTGCCGCAGCCGGTGCGCCCGAACCATCAGCCACAGGAGCAGCGCCCATACCATCAGGTACGTCAATCGGCGGAAGATTGTCGACGACCTCCACGGGCGCGGCACCGTAGGCATCGAGCGGGACGTAGTCGTACGGCTCTTCTTCGACCGGTGCGGACACCGGCGGCGTCGCGCCCGATGCCCAAGCTCCGCGACCGGCATCGCGAGAGCCCGACGCCCGACCGCCCGCGCTACCAGATCGCTCAGCCTGCGCCCGCTGGCGTTCATAGTTCTGCTCACGACGTCGTTCCGCATCCTCGCGCTTGGCGACGTCGTGAAACACGCGACCCGAACTCGCTCGCACCGTCTCCAGATCCAAACCCAACAGATCGGCAATCTGGATAAAGTACGTGTCAATCATATAGCTATCGCGCAGCGGATAGATGAGCGTGAGAGCGTCCTCCAGCGCCTTGGCGCGACCGCCCGGCGTGGTGATGTCGCTCGACTCCTGCAGCGAACGGTACACAAAGTCCATGAGGGGCTCGGCGGCGTCAATGCGTTTCTGCAGCTCCTCTCCGCCGTGCGCCGTGATGAACTCCATGGGATCGTTGCCGTCGGGCAGCACCACGCAGCGCAGGTCCATAGAATCCTGCTCGATAAACTGAATCGCACGGCGAGCGGCCTTTTGGCCGGCGGCGTCACCATCGAACATGTACACGATGCGCTTGGCAAAGCGAGTGAGCGTCTTGACGTGATGCTCCGTGAGCGCGGTGCCCAGCGTGGCGACAACGTTTTTAATCCCCGCCTCCCAGCAGGCGATGCAATCGGTATAGCCCTCCACCACGATGGCGGTATCCTGCGCGACGATAAACTCCTTGGCCCAATTAAAACCGTAGAGGTTTCGCTTTTTATGGAACACACTCGTCTCGGCGGTGTTGAGATACTTGGGTTGGCCGTCACCCATGATGCGACCGCCAAAGGCAATGTTGTGACCCTGCTCGTCAAAGATGGGGAACATTACGCGGTCGTAGAAGCGGTCGGCAAGCTGCCCGCGCCCGCGGCTCACGGCAACGTTGGCGTCGATCATCTCCTGCGGGGTAAAACCCGCATGGGACAGGTGCGACACCAGCGCGTTACGGCCCGGTGCAAAGCCCAGGCAGTAGCGGCGGCAGACGTCGCCACCCATACCGCGGCTGGCAAAGTACTCGCGCGGACGGCCGTCCTTACCGCGCATAAGCATGGTGTGGTAGAACTGGGCGGTCTCGGCGCACAGATCGTAGATGCGGGCACGCTTGGTACCGCGCTCGCGGCGATCTCCGGTGTCATGCAGCTCAATACCCGCACGATCGGCCAAATAACGGATTGACTCGGGAAAGCTCAGGTTCTCGCGCTTCATGATATAGGTGAAGACGTCGCCACCCTCGCCGCAGCCAAAGCAATGCCACACCTGCGTGGCGGGAATAATGTGGAAGGACGGCGTCTTTTCGCCATGAAAGGGGCAGCAGCCCCAAAACTCATGGCCGCGAGGCTTGAGCTCAACCGTTTCCTGCACGATGGCGACTAGGTCGGACGCAGCGCGTACCTGGTCTTTTTCCTCATCGCTAATCACGGATGCTCACCCCCTGCTCACCCAAGTTGTGACGAATGTCCTCGATATTACCCTCGACGGTCGCAATCAACTCATCCAGCGAATCGAACACGCGCGACGGACGCAGCCAGCGCGTAAACGCCAGCGAAACGGAAGCGCCGTACAGGTCGCCCGCATAACCAATTAAATTAGCCTCGAGATGCGCAGATGCTGCATCGTCGGCATACGTCGGCGGCAGTCCGACGTTTACGGCAGCGGGCCACACGGTGTCATCGACCAGCACCAGACCCTCATACACGCCATCAGCAGGCACCTGAATACCACCGGGAACTTGTAGGTTTGCCGTGGGAAAGCCCATGCCAGAACCCTCGTGACGGCCGCGAATAACACCGCCACGCACCATATACGGTCGGCCGAGTAACTCAGCAGCAAGCTCCACATGGCCCTGTCCCAGCTCATGACGAATGCGCGTGGCGCAAATGGCCTCACCGCCCTCGCAAAGCAGGTCGTGACCATACACGTCAACGCCGTGCTCGGAACCCCAGGCGCGCATCTCGGCAACACCAGAAGCACCACCACGACCCAGCCTAAAGTCACTGCCAACGCGAATCGATCGAATGTCGACCAGACGCGACACCAGCGAGAGAAAATCAACATGGTCAAGCGCCGCAACCTCAGGCGTAAAGGGAACGGCCACCACCGCATCGACCCCGGTTTGAGCCAGGGCATGCAGACGGTCGGCCGTCGTCATCAATTTTTGGGCGGGCGAAGGGCTCACCACGACGTCCGGGTCGGGATCGAAGGTAACTACGACCGCCTTGCAGCCATGGGCACGGGCATCACGGACAAGCGCTTCGATAAGTTCCTGGTGTCCACGGTGAACGCCATCGAACACGCCGATGGCAATCGATGCGGCACCCAAGTGCTCGCACTCATCAAACGTATCGGCAGTAACGATGCGAGCCTCGTCCGACTCGCCCGCGAAAAAAATACGCGCGAGCTCGCGAGCGGAAAGCATCATCGAACACCGCCGATTGCTTGCGGAAACACGTGCTCCATAACAAAGCGGCCACTCTCAATGCGAGCGAGCGCCTTGAGCTGTCTCTTATACACATCTCCGAGCCCACGAGACGGACTCCTATCTCG
>URLR01000076.1 GCA_900548815.1 uncultured Collinsella sp. | reverse complement strand
GGCGTCGTCGTCGGCGACGATGAGCCAGTAGCCGCAGGGCAGCTCGGCCGCCGTGTCCGCGTTAAGGGCCACGGAAGTTGCGCCGGCATTGCAAATCGCACGAGCAAGCTTTGCCGTCAGCGCGGTCGTTATGTGTCCGTCGGCATCCATCCATTCGGCAGCCTCTTGTGCCCCCGATGCCGAGCTATCGAGCCCCGCATCATGAATCACGGGGAGAACAGCTTGACGAACGGCGTCATTCGCCCACGTTACGTCAGTTGCGACTTTTTGGTCGGCATCAGCATCGTCGGCAACGATCGCCGAAAAGAGCTGATACGCGTCATACCGCGTCGCAACTTTACCGTCCACCGTAATAGCTCCGGTACCGACAGCATGAGCCGTCCCGGGCAACACCACAAAAGAGAGGATGGCAACCGTGGCTATCGTCGCGACAGCCAGCAAGCGGCGGCAAAACCTACTCACGACGGCCACCTCGATCCAGATCGCGATGACGACGAGCATGCATCCACGTCGCGGCAAAACACAGCATCGAAGCGCCGGCCAGATACGTCATAGTCAAGCCAGCCCCGCCCGCCTCGGGAAGCGTGGTCGAATACTTGTTGGTAAAGGTCGGTGGAGTCGGAGAGTCGTTATCGTAGGTGACGGTGACATCGAGCTTTCCGTCGCCATTAGCCACGACAACCTTAACCTTGTGCTCGGTCGTGTCATAGGTAATGTGATCCTTGACGTTGCCCTCGGCGTCCTTGGGAACGACCTCGGAGATCTTGTAGGTATAGGTTCCCGCCTTGTTGTACTCGACGGGAAAAGAGACGTTCCTCTCGGCGTCATTAGTCACCGTCTGGAGTACCTTGCCCTCGCCGTCCTTGAGCTCGAACGAGAACTGTCCTTCCTTGAAGGTTCCACCTTCAAGCACTTTCTTTGCTTTGATTTCCGTGGATACCGTCAGGCGATTATCGTAGATCCAAATCTTGTCCTTCTCGGCATCGCCGATGATCTCTGCGTTCCCGACAACGTCCCTCGCCTTTTCAAGCGCGGCCTGATATTCCTCCGTAGTCGCATCGCCCTTGAGCATGATCCATGTGGGGCTTGTTGTGTCGTACCCCTCAGGCGCCTTCGACTCCACAAGCTTGTAGAGCACGCAATTAGTCATCTTTTTGGTGCTCGTGCCGAACGAGATTTTTCCGCTGCCATCGGTCTTGGCAGTCTGGAATTCCTCATCAGTCTCACCGGCGCCATCCATGGCCACACTGTAGAGCGTAAACTCCGCACCCTCGAGCGTCGCGCCGACCTGCTGGGCGTCGTATTTGGTCATCGTGATGCCGTAGCCGTTGCCACCTGCGGTAGCAGAAGCGCTCTTGACAATCCATTTTTGATCATCGATCGCGGAGCCATCAGTCACCCCCGTGAGCGTGGCGGTGTTGGAAAGAGAAACTTCATCGCCAGGATTTCCGCTCGGGATCACCTCATACTCGACTTTGAGATACTTCTTATCGGGCACGTTGAGTGTCAGCTTCGTACGCGAGCCAGATTCATCCTTGACTTGCTCCATCTCCGATGAATAGTCCTCATCAGCCAGCAGTGACCAGGCACCATTCATCCGCTCATAGACCTTAAGCGTAGACGGCGCCAACGTGCACTTGGCATCCATGGTGTCGACGAGCTCGAGGATGTCAGTGTCGCTCTTAAGGGCAACCGCAGACTTGTTGACCAGAATGGTGTACTTGATGCGATTGCTGTCAGTGACCCGCTCGCCGGTCTTGTTGATAACGTTGTTCTTGATGGTGACGGTTCCGCTGCCAGAGCTGAACTCCTTCTCACCCGACTTAGCGCTGGCAGAATTAGTGAACTTCACCTCGTTCGTAGAGGTGTCGAGCTTGCCTCGCTTGACCGCCGTCCGATACGTAAGCTTGGCGTAACCGGCAAATTCACCAAGCTCTGTTGTAGGAATGGAGAAGGTGACCGTGCTACCGTTGCTTTTCACGTTGCCGGCATCGAGCTGTTTGCCCGAAATGATCGTCTCCGCCTCGCTTCCGCTACCGTAGCCGGCATGCTGATCGTAGGGATTCTGCACGAGCGTGTATTTGGCGGAATTCACAACGTAGCTCATACCGTCCGGAAGGGTGTCGACAATATTCAGAGGTTTGTTGCCGAGTTTTCCGGCTCCGTAGTATTCGTACTCACCATTTGCGCCCTTGTTGCCCTGCTGGCGGTTCGCGTACACTGTCCAGTCGACGAGCCAAGCACCCTTCTCTGCCGAGCCGTCGACGGAGCTCCAGTCGAAGCTCTCGCTCCAAGACACCTTCGACTCCGCTTCCGGCTTCTCGACCGCAGGCGTCGTTTCTTTGTTGACAACGTACATAACGAGGTCGGTGTACTGCCGCTGAAGGTTCAGGCCCGACGCACTGACCGACGCGAAGTTCGAGTACCAGCCCGGCAACGCATCGGACGTGGTGGTGTAGGTGATGACGGCGTAGTCCTCGTTCTCGAGGGCGGCCTTTACCTTGTCGTTCACATTTATATCAAGGTTGAAATTTCTTTTTGTTCCACCGACCGTCCAGTTGGCCGTCAGGTCCCAGTCAGCGTTCTGGCCCCGTTTCAGCACAGTTTCGCCGATTGTGATGGAAATGGAATCTACGTCGATGCCGAGATTTTGCGACCACGCCGACTGAAACGTATCCTTCACCGTCACCTTGTCCGGATGGACCGCATTAACGATCGCTTTCAGCGCGACCTTCGTCTCCCACGTCGCCCTGCCCGTCGTCCCGGCCTCGTCGGAGCTCACGCGCCTCTTGGTGATCGGCGTACCCATCAGCTGCGGCGTAAACTTGCCTTCGGCTGCTCCCGAGACGCGGCCTTCATGCTCGATAGTCGCATTGTTGTGCACGGTGTCATAGGAATTCGTATCGTTCATCCTGGTGTGATAAACGATGCAGTAGGTGGCGTACTTATCGTTAAGGTTGTCCGGGAACGTATAGGAAAAGGTATCTTTCGACGAATCAAGAGCACGCTCGTAGATCTTGGCTCCATCCGATTCCGACGTACCTTTGTAAACCGTGTAACTCCCCGTATACGTTTGTTTAGCGTCCAACTTATCGGTGAACTTGTAGCCACTCATGTCAGCCTTAAGCTCGCCTTGGTTGAGCCTGACCGTCCATTTGATGTCCGACGACGTGCCCGAGCCGTTGGACTTGTTGATCATGTCATAACGAAATTGACTAGGAGCAGCCGTGGCCGTGCCGTTCTGGCGATCGTTAGGGCCGCCCCATTCCCACGCTGCCGTGTTTTTGGAGCCTCCCTGTTCGTTGATATACTCGCCGTTGTTCACGGAGACGTCACTCTTCAGCTTGGTTTCATACGTAATCGTATGGACACCCCGGGGAAGGCTGCCCAAGTTCTCGATGGTCGCGGTCTGACCTTCGATTGTTGGCTGCGATTCAATCGTCTTGCCGTCAAGCTTAAAGCTGCCCTCCACAAAGCTGAAGTTCTCGCCTAGCGTATCGGTGAACTTAACGCTTGTGGCATACGGCTCGACGGTGAGCTTAACGGTCCAGGTGACCTTGGCCACGCCGTTGGAGCCCTGAGAGAAAACCCCCGACTTCTCTCCCTTAACGCTACCGTCCTTGGTGGAAATATCGACCTTCCCCACGCCGGGGAACACGACAGATGTCACGCCACCAGAACCAACGTCCTTGTTTTTAAGCTGGAACGAGAAGCTGGCCGCGACATGGATGTTCGCAGGGTTTTTCGCGAGCCACGCCTTGTCGAACGTAAAGATGGCCTTGTTGTTTTTAATCTCCCATGTGCCAGCTCTTACGGCATCGGTGCCCGTTCCCGCCATAAGGTCCACAGCGGCGTTATCGTCGACGGCTATGGTGTCAGGAAACTTGTAAACGGCAACATTGTTCCCAGGCGTAGGAGCCTCGCCAGTTTTGAAATTTGCCGAAAAAGCCCCGTAAAGGGTTGATACAGAGGTCACGGCACCTTTTAGCTCCTGAGTACGATACTCGTCGGTATAGAGCTTAACCGTAACGCTCGCTGTCTTCTCATCAATCGCAATCGGCGTCGGCGGCGTCGCATCCTCGGCGCGCACGAGGGCCGCACCGTAAAACACTGCGGCGGTGAGGCAAATCAAAATGAAAATCAGAGCCGCCATACCCAGCGACCGTGAGCGGTGTGCGTCCATAGTTGTCCCCTAATTCCTACAACACAGTGTGGAATACGGCGAATCGTCGGATCGAACACAAGCCCCAACATCAACGAGAACCTACCTAGCGCATTGCAAGAACCCATTGGGGAGCACCTTCTAAGACGGTTCGTCTATGCCACAATGCATAATATAATATATAGATACCAATCATGTAAACCGCAGGTCAATAGGTCTTTTAATTTAATACCAGTTGATATTTATCTGTTAACAGTTTTGCATCATACCGGCTATATTCAGTGGAATTATGTATATGTTTAAACAACTTTACTTTGGCTGGGAAGCCAATCGGAGGGATAGTCGCCCCAGCTGTGATGCAAACTAACCCGTCCCCCTTGCACCAAAAAGGGCGCCGACCATCGCGGTCGACGCCCTTTCTTGTTAGACGCTATAAAGCCCAGCGCTTATTTGTTGACCTGGCCGGCGCGGACGGCAGCCTTCTTGCGGTCGGTGGCGTTGAGCAAACGCTTGCGCAGGCGAATGTTCTTGGGGGTGATCTCGACCAGCTCGTCGTCGGCGATGTACTCCAGCGCCTCCTCCAGCGAGAAGGTGCGAGGCGGCACCAGCTGGACGGAGATATCGGAGGTCGAGGAACGCTGGTTACCCAGGTTCTTGGTACGGGCGATGTTGACGACCATGTCGCCAGCCTTGCTGCGCTCGCCCACGATCATGCCCTCATAGCACTCGGTGCCCGGCTCAACAAACAGCTGGCCGCGCTCCTGCAGCGTACCCAGAGCGTAGGCAACGGCCTTCTCGGTGGTCATGGAGATCATGGCGCCGTTCTGACGGTTACCAATCTCGCCGGCGTAAGGACCATACTCTAGGAAGGTGTGGTAGAACACGCCCTCGCCATGGGTGACGTTCATGATGCGGTTCTTGAGACCCATGATGCCGCGGGTCGGGATCTTGAACTCAAGGTGCGTCACGATGCCCGAGGTATCCATGCTCGTCATGATGCCGCCGGAGGTACCGAAGACCTCAACGACCTTGCCCGAATACTCGTCCGGGCACTCGACGACGGCCTGCTCGACAGGCTCCATCTTGTTGCCGTTCTCGTCCTTCTTAAACAGAACGCGGGGACGGCCGACCTGAAACTCAAAGCCCTCGCGGCGCATGGACTCCATCAGGACGGACAAGTGCAGGATGCCGCGGCCAGAGACCTCGACGCCGCTCTTGTCCTCGAGCTCCTCGATCTTCATGGTCACGTTGTTCTCGGCCTCGTTGAACAGGCGCTCCTTGAGCTGACGGGCGCCCACGATGTCGCCATCACGGCCGACGAGCGGGGAGGTCGAAGCCTCAAAGACGATGGACAGGGTCGGCGGGTCGATCTCGATGGGCTCGAGCTCGACAGGGTTCTCGGGGTCGGTGTAAACATCGCCGATATCGGTGCGGTCAATACCCACGACAGCGGCGATATCGCCGGCGCCGACTTCCTGGCACTCGGTGCGGCCCAGGTAGTCGAAGGTAAAGAGCTGCTTGACGGTAGCGGTGGCGCTGGAGCCGTCGTTCTTCACAACCAGAATCTGGTCGCCCTGGTGAATGGCGCCGGAATACACGCGACCGATGCCGATACGGCCAACGAAGTTGGAGTGGTCGATGGTCACGCACTGCATGGCCAGCGGGGCGTTCTCGTCAACCTCGGGCGCGGGCATGTCGTCGATGATCATATCGAGCAGCGGATACATGTCCATGTTGCCGTCGTTGGGATCGAGGCGGGCAAAGCCATTCATGGCGCTGGCGTAGACCACGTGCTCCATGGCGAACTCAAGCTGGTCGTCGGTAGCGCCCAGGTCGGCCATAAGGTCGAGACAGTCGTTGTAGGCCTTCTCGGGGTTAGCACCCGGACGATCGATCTTGTTGATGACGATCATAATCTTAAGGCCGGTGTCGATAGCGTGACGCAGCACGAAGCGGGTCTGGGGCATGGGGCCCTCAAAGGCGTCGACCAGCAGCAGGGCGCCGTCGGCCATACGCAGCACGCGCTCGACCTCGCCGCCAAAGTCGGCGTGGCCCGGGGTGTCGATGACGTTGATCTTAACGTCCTTGTACTCGATAGAGATGTTCTTGGCGAGAATCGTAATGCCGCGCTCGCGCTCCTGGTCGTTGGAATCCAGGACGCGGTCCTCGACCTGCTGGTTGGCACGGAAGGCGTCCGTGGCACGCAGGAGCTTGTCGACCATCGTCGTCTTGCCGTGGTCGACGTGAGCGATGATGGCGATGTTCCTCAGATTGTCTACGCGCATGTAGTTCCCCTATCTTCTATCTATATACAACCGGCACGCGTATGCGACCCACCCAGCAATGCAACGCTCGGCGGGAATATTGAGCCTTTTACCGAAAACTCGTTTATTTTAGCGATTTTAGATGAGAGGGGTTTCCTCACCTGCAGGTTCAGGGTCGCTCCACATAAAACCATCGCCGGCGCCCATGCCCTCATACAGCACATATGCCGAAAAACCACTCTCGAGCGTGGTTTCGAAGAAGCTCACGAGCAGAGCATCGTGATAGCCGCCGTCAATCTCGACGCAGCCGGTGTAGCCGATGGCATAGCGAGCGATACGGCCCAGGCCCTCGTCCTTAAGACCCATCTTGTGCTCGGAGATAAAGTTGGTGGCCGCCTCCAGGCACGCCTCTTCGCCGTCCTCGTCGAGCGCCGCCAGATATCGGTTGGAAGCAGCGTCCTCAATCGCCACAACTACGCCCGGATTCTCGCCGGCGGCAAGATCGTCCAAGAACGCGCCGATCAGATCGCACACCATGGCGTCGAGCTCGGCGGAGACGTTACCGGCGTCCTGCATATCCTGTGCCATCTTTAGACCTTCCCATCGAGTCTGGCGTCGTTACAGTTCTTGTGCCTCAGCAGCGATCTTAGCGGCAGCGTCGCGGGCGCGCATCATATCCATCGCGCGCTTGTCGAGCACCTTGATCTGACTGGTCAGCATGACCGCATCGACCACGCCCCAGATCATAAGGCCCGTAGAGATCGAAAACCCAAGCGCACCAACTGTACCACGAAGGCGCGAACAGATTGCCGCGACAAGGGCGGAGACGACAACCATCTTGATAAACGAGCCGCGGCGTTCGCGAAGCGTGCGGGCCTGCGTCACATAGGCAATGCGAGCCGCCTCAGAAGCCTCCGAGCGCATCTGGGCCTCGCGCGCAATGGTCGCCGCCTCAGCCGACATACCGCCGGCCATCAGCGAACGCTCCGCAGCCTGGACGCCCCGCATTTAGAAGTCATCGGGGGAGAGCGTATGGACGAACTCGTCGAACTTCTCGAACTCTTGCTCGTCGTCGACTTCCTCGGCATGGGCAGAAACGGTGCCCAGGCGATTCATGATGTCGTCTTCAACGAACATGGGGGCATTACTGCGTACGGCGAGGGCGATGGCGTCGCTCGGACGCGCATCGATCTTATGCTCGTTGCCATCGGCCAACACGACAACCGTCGCGTAAAACACGGGCGGCTCGGCGCGAACGATTTCGATGCGTTCGAGCTTGGCACCCAGGGCACCAACAGTATCGAGCAACAGGTCATGGGTAATCGGGCGCTCGGCGCGACCGCTATCGATGCCGCGGCTGATGGCAGCAGCTTCAAACGAACCAGTCTGAATGGAAAGGGAACGCAGTGGCGCGGGCGAGTCCGATTTGCTGCAGCGCTCGCGAAGCACGATAAGCGATGGCACGGGACCGGCGGCCATGACGATGGTCTCTATGTCGACACGAACCATGGAACACCTCCGGTACGTAGCGGTTAACACGCGGCAGTCCGCCGCATTGAATAGCTATACTACCCAAACTTTCGCACAGCACACAAAACCAAAATGAGATTTATCGCAGACAAGAAAAAAGCCCCGAGGCAACGCCTCAGGGCTCTTCCAGTTTTGATGGTGGACCTGACAAGATTCGAACTTGTGACCTCCCGGTTATCAGCCGGACGCTCTAACCAACTGAGCTACAGGTCCATCATGGTGGAGGTTAGGGGGATCGAACCCCTGACCTCAGGCTTGCAAAGCCCGCGCTCTCCCAGCTGAGCTAAACCCCCACGGAGACAGTAATAAACACCCCAGCGGCGACTCGGCTCTCGCTGGGGTGTTTATTGCGAAAGAAAGTGGTGGACCTGACAAGATTCGAACTTGTGACCTCCCGGTTATCAGCCGGACGCTC
>URLR01000075.1 GCA_900548815.1 uncultured Collinsella sp. | reverse complement strand
ACGAGCGGGGGCTCCTATCTTTTTAGTGCCCTCGGATTGGGTCATAGTGTCTGTCGGTACCAAAACATCGGCGTCGCCTTGGCCCAGATGCGGCACTTGGAGACGTTCGGCACTTGGGGACAGTCCTAGTCATTGGGGACAGGTTACTTTGCACCAAGTTGGCGCATATGAACCTGACCCCTTTGCACCAATGGGTTGTAGCGGTAGAGCAGATTTTTCCGCTCGCCGATTTGTGTCTTGAAAAATGTATATAACGACTATAACGTAGTGTGAAACATATTGGAAACAATACCGAGGAGGCTGCGTTGAAGAAAAGCAATCTGGGCTATGTGCTGGTGCTGATCGCCGCGCTTATGTGGGGCAGCATCGGAATCTTTGTAAACGGCATTGCGGCCATGGGCGTTTCGTCCCAGAGCATGGCGGCCTTTCGCTTGTTGGTCGGAGCGCTTATCTTGGCGCCGGTTCTGATGTTTATGGGCTGCCGTCCGGGTGAGGGGTCTACCGTGGCTCAGGGTCCGCTGGCCCTGTTCAAGGCAAGCCCTAAAGAGCTTGTTCCCTGCGCACTTGTCGGTATCGTCGGTTTGGCCGCCGCTAACACCTGCTATTACGAGTGCATGGGCGAGGTGGGCATGTCCACGGCCTCGGTGCTGCTCTACACCTCGCCGGTGTTTGGCGTCGCGCTCGGCCGCGTGCTTTATCGCGAGGACGTGACCCCTAACAAGCTCGTTGCCATTGTCTTTAACATCGTTGGCTGCGTGCTTGCGGTGACCAATGGCGACCTTTCCGGTTTTCATTTTTCGGTTTGGGGCGTCACGTCGGGCGTGATTGCAGGCCTTTGTGGTGCGTCGCTCGCGGTGTTTAGCCGAATAGCAACCAAGACGGTCCACCCGCTGGCTGTCACGTTTTGGGGCTTTGTTTTTGGCGGTGCGGTTATGGCAGCTATCGCGGCTCCGTGGCCGGATGTCACCGCGGCAATGTCGCCACAGCTGCTGCTGTTGTTCCTTGGCTTTGGACTCATCCCCACAGCCGTGGCCTACATCTTATATATGCAGGGTCTGTCCATGGGGCTCGAGACGTCGAAAGTTCCCGTCGTAATGTCATTCGAGACGGTCGTCACCGTACTGGTGGGCATTGGTGTCTATGCCGAGCCCGCCGGCGCGATCAAGGTCCTGGGCATTGTGCTGGTGCTCGCGTCCATCCTGATTATGAACACCGACTTCTCCAGGCTGCGCAACAGTGTGTTTGTCGGTCATGTCGTTGAGAGCATGACCTTTAAGCCCAATGCGTGGTGGACGGAGAAATCGCAGGACATGGATCTGTTTAAGGAACGCACCGGCATCGCGCTGGAGCCCACCGTGCAGGAAAGCCCCTGGTACTTCGTGCGATAGGGGATTGCGCGCAGGGTCTGACCTGGGGTTATCCAGCTAGCGCCGGCCTACCCAGCCCAACGTTTCAAGTACGTTAAACCCGTCAACGGTCGATTTTCACCCGCGAACGGTCTTTATACTAATTAGCAATATAAGCAACGTATAAGACGTTATAATGACCATAACGAAAAGGAGGAGGCAAGATGAATCAGATCATTCTCGCATCTCATGGCGGCCTGGCCGCAGGCGCCAAAGACACGCTCGAGATGGTTCTCGGCGACGTGTCGAACGTCCACGTCGTGTCGCTTGCTCGTGACGACAAGGAGCCCATCACCAATAAGGTGGACGCCATGATCGCCACGTTCAACGCGGACGACACCGTCTATGTGCTGACCGATATGCTCGGCAGCTCGGTCAACAACAGCATGGTCGAGCTTTCCAAGAACGGCACGAAGTTCACGGTTGTCAGCGGTTTCAACATCCCGCTGGCGCTCACGCTCGCTATGAGCCCCGTCCCCGTCAAGGGCGCCGAGCTCGCGGCCCTCATCAACGAGGCCCGCACCGGTCTGACCAACCCCAACGCACCGGTCGAGGCCGCCGCGGCTCCCGCCAAGAAGGCTAAGGCGCCCCGTCACAGCTCCGGTCCCGCCAAGATCGTCCTCGCACGTCTTGACTACCGTCTGCTGCACGGCCAGGTCGTCTTTACCTGGACCACCAAGGTTCAGGCCGAGCGCATCATCGTCGTCGACAACGCCGCCGCCAACGATGACATCAAGAAGGGCGCTCTTAAGCTGGCCAAGCCCCAGGGCGTGCGCCTGAACGTCTTCACCGTCGAGCGTGCCCTCGCCAAGATGGACAAGCTCAACACCCTCGGCGAGCGCGTCATGTTCGTCTTTGGCAACACGGCCGAGATGCTGCAGTTCTGCCAGGGCTACAAGCTCGACGCCATCAACCTGGGCGCCACCGCCAACCACGACGGTGCCGATCAGGTCGGCGGCAAGGACAGCTCCGTCTTCCTCGACGCCGCCCAGAAGGCCGACGTCAACCAGCTGCTCGACATGGGCATCAAGCTCTATGTCCAGCAGACCCCTACGTATCAGAGCGTCGACATCGACGCCAAGCTGTAATCAACCAGGCTTTTGCCTGACTGAAAGGAGAAGGGTATGAATACGTTCATCAGTGCGGTGCTCGTCGGCCTCGTCGGCGTGTTCTGCATGTGGGACTCCCGCCTGCTCGGTCGTCTTAACTTCGAGCAGCCCCTCGTTGGCGCTACGCTCGTCGGTCTGCTGCTGGGCGATGTGCCCACCGGCCTTGCCGTCGGTGCCGCCGTCGAGCTCGTGTCCATGGGCCTGGTGCAGGTCGGCGCTGCCGTTCCGCCCGATATGGTCCTGGGCGGCATCGTGGCCGCTGCCTTTGCGTGCCTGACCGATGCTTCCGCCGAGACCGCCATGACGATCGCCATCCCGGTCGCCGTCCTGGGTCAGCTCCTCGGCATCGTGTTCCGTTCCATCATCGCCGCCCTCACCCATGTGGCAGATAGCGCGATCGATAACGGAAAGTTCAAGACCGCCTACCGCATGCACATCTGCGCCGGCTCCGGTCTGTACGCCGTCATGTACTTCCTGCCGATCTTCCTCGCCGTCTTTGTTGGCATCGACCTGGTTCAGGCCATCGTCAACATGGTTCCCGAGTGGCTGTCCACTGGTCTTAACGTTTCGACCAAGATCATGACCGCCTACGGCTTGGCCCTGCTGCTCACCATGATGATCAAGAAGGGTATGACTCCGTTCCTGTTCATCGGTTTCCTGCTCGCCGCTTACCTCAACCTGTCCGTCATCGCGGTCGCTCTGATCGGTGTGTGCCTGGCTGTCGTCTTCATGGGCTTCAAGTTCAACGGTTCCCATGCAGCCGCCGGTGTCGATTCCGACTACGATCCGCTCGAAGACGACGAAGACTAAGGAGGAACACACTATGGCAACCGCAACCAAGGACGTGTCCCTGAACAAGAAGGTCAGCCAGTTCTTCTGGCGCTCCTGGGCCATCCAGGCCTCTTGGAACTACGAGCGTCAGATGAACATGGGCTTCCTCTACGGCATGGTTCCCACGCTCGATCGCCTCTATCCGGACGAGTCCGACCCCAAGCAGCTCGCTGCTAAGAAAGAGGCTTACCACCGTCACATGGCGTTCTACAACTGCACCCCGCAGACGAGCGCTTTCATCCTGGGCCTCTCCGCCTCCATGGAGGAGGAGTACGCCAAGGATCCCGAGAACTTCGATCCCGATTCGATCAACGCGGTCAAGACCTCCCTCATGGGCCCGCTTTCCGGCATTGGTGACTCCTTCTTCCAGGGCACCATCCGCGTTATCGCCTTTGGTCTGGGCGTTCAGCTGGCCCAGCAGGGCTCCATCATGGGCCCGATCCTGGCCATGCTCATCTCCATTGTCCCCTCTGTGCTGATCACTTGGTTCGCAGCCAAGATGGGCTATCAGGGCGGCCACGAGTACCTGAGCAAGCTTCAGGGCGGCGACCTCATGGAGAAGCTCATGTATGTCTGCGGCATCGTGGGTCTTATGTCCGTGGGCGGCATGATCGCTACGCTGATCGGCGCTACCACCCCGCTGCAGTTCGCTGAGGGTACCGTCGTTATCCAGGACATCCTAGACGGCATGATGCCCCAGATGATCTCCCTTGGCCTCACCGGCCTTATGTACTGGCTCATCAAGAAGAACGTCAACACCGGTTGGCTTCTCGTGATCGCCATCGTGGGCGGCATTGCCCTCTCCGCGGCCGGCATCCTGGCCTAGTCGCGACTAAGCGCCTAACCGCTTTCCCCGGGGGCCTGCCTGGCATCCCATACCCCAGGCAGGCTTCCATCCCTATACGTGACAAAGGGCAGTTCCTTTGTCACATCCTCAACGGGCCGGCGACTCGGTCCAAACCACGGTAACCCTGCGAGCGCCCGGCAATGTGGCGTCGCAAAAATCGAAAGGAATGTGTCAGATGTACGAGATCGACCTTAACCTCCCTAAGCAGATCGTCGCTGACGTCCTGTCCAACCACGAGATTCATAGCGTCGCCTTCGTCGGCTGCGGTGCTTCCATGTCCGACCTTTACCCCGCCAAGTACTTCTTGGCCAACAACACGGACAAGCTGAACGTTCAGATCTTCACCGCTAACGAGTTCAACTACGACACGCCCTCCTGGGTCAACGAGCACACCTTCGTGATCACCTGCTCCCTCGGTGGCTCCACGCCCGAGACCGTCGAGGCCAACAAGACCGCCAAGAAGCACAACTGCCCGGTCGTCTCCCTCACCAACAAGGCTGGCTCCGCTCTGACCGTCGACGCTGACTACGTCATCGTTCACGGCTTCCACGCCAACTTCGCTGCCAAGTGCGAGAAGCCCGGCTACGCCATCGCTCTTGCTGTCGAGATCCTTCAGCAGACCGAGGGCTATGACCACTACGAGGACATGATCACCGGCCTTACCAACGTCTTCGAGCTCTGCGAGAACGCCGCTCAGCACTGCAAGAAGCTCGCCAAGAAGTTCGCTGAGGACTTCAAGGACGACAAGATGATTTACTTCATGGCCTCTGGTGCCTCCGAGAAGATGGCTTACTCTCACGCCGCCTTCCTGTTCACCGAGATGCAGTGGATCGACGCCGCCGCCTACAACACCGGCGAGTACTTCCACGGCCCGTTCGAGGTTTCCACCGAGGGTAAGCCCTACGTCTTCTTCATGTCCGATGGCGCCACCCGTCCGATGGACGCCCGCGCCCTCACTTTCCTTGAGCGCATGGGCGCCAAGGTCGCTCTGATCGACTCCAAGGACTACGGCCTGGCCGACGCTGTGCCCGCGAGCGTCGTCACCTACTTCAACCCGCTGCTGCACCTCGCCGTTATGCGCGAGTACGGCAACCAGATCGCCGAGGCCCGTCAGCACCCGCTGACCATGCGTCGCTACATGTGGAAGCTTTCCTACTAATCACAAGTAAGTAGACCTTACGGGTTGATTGAGAGGGGATGGGGTTTGTGCCCCGTCCCCTTTTTGCTCTGGGGAGGGCGTGTCTGTCGCGCCGTAAAACCCCAGATAAAACCTACCAAAATAAACCTGACCCCTTTTGGCAGGTGGGAGGAGATGCGTATGATCAAGGCAGTGCTGTTTGATATGGACGGCGTGCTGGTCGATACCGAGTGGTTCTACAACCGTCGTCGCGTGGCGTTTATGGAGGAGAAGGGCTTCCACTTTGACGAGATCCCCGATCTTTCGGGGTCTAACGAGCCTGCCATTTGGGAGGCGCTGGTGCCCGACGATGTTGAGCTGCGCGAGCGTCTGCGCGTGGAGTACAAGCAGGTCTATAGCCCGGACCATCCCGTTCCGTATGCCGAGCTGCTCAACGAGCAGACGGAGCCGGTGATGCGCGCACTGCACGAGCGCGGCGTGAAGTGTGCCATCGCGAGCTCGTCCTATCGCGAGTTGATCGACGAGCTGGTGGAGATTGCCGGTATCCCCGACGTGCTGGACTACACCATCAGCGGTCACGAGTGCAGTGCGTTTAAGCCCGACCCCGAGATCTACCTGCGTGCCATGGAGGCGCTGGGGGTGGAGCCTGCCGAGTGCCTGGTTATCGAGGATTCGCCTTTGGGGATCGAGGCTGGCAAACGTTCCGGCGCCCGCGTCCTGGCACTGCGTCCGCACGAGGGCGTCAACCTCGATCAATCGCGAGCCGATGCCGTTATTGATAATCTGACCGACATTTTGGCCGCTTTGTAGTGTCAATCCGCCGCGAGAAGCACGGGTTCAAACGTTTTTTGCGGTGGACTGGCTCAATTTGGTTTCGATTTTGATCCGTTTGGCTTCGATTCGGACTAAGTGAGTAGACTTTTTGGCGCAGGCCGAGCGCAATGCATATCTTCCTTTGTAAAACCGCAGGTCACAGGGGTGGCGGTTTTGGGTGTGCTCTGCAGGTCGCGTAAAGTCTACTCACTTGTAATTTGGGCCTTTGGTCGTGGGGTTGCTGGTCCCGCTTTGGTTGTCGGGAGAGGGTGAATTGAAGCGCCCCCGCACGCTCCATGCTACAATCGCGGACATATCCCACAACTACATCTGCCTTCGAAAGGAGCCTGCGTGGCGAACGCCATCGATCAGCTCACGGACCGAGTGCTCGTGCTCGGCCGCCTCACCATCGTCCGCCGCGCCATTACTGCTGTGGCGGTCACCATTTCCGCCGTTCTCCAGACATTTCTGATCCAGGCGTTCATTCAGCCCGCCGACCTGCTTCCGAGCGGTCTCACCGGCGTCGCGGTCCTGCTCGATCGCGTTACCTCGCTGGGCGGCGTTCACATCGACATCTCGCTCGGCATGCTTGCGCTCAACATTCCCGTGGCGCTCCTATGCTGGAGCGGCATTAGCAAGCGCTTCGTCATCTTCTCGATGATGCAGGTCGTGCTCTCGTCGCTGTTCCTCAACGTCTTTCACTTCGCGCCGTTTTTGGGCGACAAGATCATGCTCATCATTTTTGGCGGCGTGGTCTCGGGTCTGGGCGCTGCCATCGCGCTTAAATCCGGCGCATCCACCGGCGGCACCGACTTTATCGCGCTGTGGGTTTCCAACCACACGGGCAAGACCATCTGGGGCGTCATCTTTGGTTTCAACTGCTTTATCCTGGCGATCTTTGGCTTTATGTTTGGCTGGGACAAGGCGGCGTATTCCATCGTGTTCCAGTTTATTTCGACCAAGACCATCGACAGTTTCTATCGTCGCTACGATCGCGTGACGCTGCAGATCACGACGCGTAAGGCAGACGAGGTCATGACTGCCTACGTAAACCATTTTCAGCACGGCATTAGCTGCGCCGAGGTCGTCGGCGGATACAGCCGCGAAAAGATGTACCTGCTGAACACCGTTGTCTCGACCTACGAGAGCCAGGACATTATCAAGTTGGTGTGCGACGTTGATCCCGGCGCCGTGATCAACGTGTTCCACACGCTTAACTTTGTGGGCGGCTGGTGGGGCGGTCATGTCGACGAGCCCATGCCCACGGCCGTTCCCGATCCCGACAAGCCCGCACGCATGGCCAGCAGGCAGGCGCGCCTCGGCGAACAGGACAGCCTGCAGCAGGACGACGGCAAGTAGGGTATTGGCATTTTGCCGGTCCTGCGCAACCCATCCGAACGAGCCCCCCGAAAGCCCCGTTGCTTTCGAGGGCTCTCGTTTGCCCAGATAAAACCTACCAAAATGAAGCTGTCGCTTTTTGGTAGGGAGGGTGTATCGTTTTATCAATATGAGGTAACATGAAACTAGACGTTATATACGTATGAGAAATTTAGCTATTTTGATAAGAGTGATCAGATATGCCTGCGCCCAAAAATGCACCGCTTTACCAGCAGATTTATGACGAAATCAAGGATGCGATCGAGAAAGGTGTTTATGCACCCAAGGAGCGTATTCCGTCCGAGCTTGAACTAGCCGAGCAGTACGAGGTGAGCCGTATTACGGTGCGCCGCGCTGTCGAGGAGCTGTGCTCCGATGGTTACCTGGTTAAGCAGCAGGGCCGCGGCACCTTTGTCTCCACGCCGCACATCAACCGCCAGTTTCACGCCTCGACGCTGCAGACGTTTACCGCGCTGTGTGCCGGCAACGGCATGAAGGCCGGTGCGCACGTGATCGATCGCCAGATCGTTCCGGCGCGCCAAAACGAGATGGAGTTCTTTGGCCTGCAGAAGGATGCGCTGTTGCTGCATATCAAGCGCGTGCGCACGGCCGACGGCGAGCCCATCTTTGAGGAGAACATCTTTGTGTCGTTTGACGCCTACCGTGAGCTGTTGACGGCCGATCTTGAGGACAAGTCGATTTTTGCCGAGGTCGAGCGTGTTGGCGGAACGCCGATTGTCTCGGTTGGCTACCGTACGGTCGAGGCCGTTCGAGCTAACGCCGAGCAGGCGGCCGAGCTGGGCATTGCTCCGCACGATCCGCTGCTCAACCTGCGTGCCGGCTTTACCGGTCCCGATGACGAGCCGGTTTTGATGGGTAAGCAGTACTACGTGGGATCGCGCTACGTTATGGTGATGTAGGGTTGGTTCCGCCGTTCTAACGAACGGCGGATCGGTCGACGCTGCAAGCCCGCCAGAGCGGCAATCTGCCTTTCAACTTCGGCGGCATGA
>URLR01000074.1 GCA_900548815.1 uncultured Collinsella sp. | reverse complement strand
CGGCATTGGAACCACCGCAGCCAACAAGACCGAGTCCGACGATGCTGGCAAGACCACCAGCGAGGCCGAGGAACTGACGACGAGAATAAGCCTGATCGAGCATGATCTTCCTTTCATACATGCGACTCGCGGGCACCCTGCCCGCTTTGCTGTTTGGAAAGATACGGCCCCGACCGGGCATCGCCCGCGCCAACTACGGTTTCTTACGGGCATCTGATAGACCCTTACCGCAAGCGCGACTCGGCTTTACAAACGAATAACAAACCCGCCGCCAAGCATGGCCCGCCTTTTACACCAGAGGAACGTCCCCAACGGCTATCCCACCACAACAGAAAAAGCCCGGGCCGAAGCACCGGGCTCGTTATGCAAGTTTGTATCCAAGCAGGATATAGGGGTTTTCCAGGTGCCCGAGATTGCCCCGAAAGAGGAGCGCCGCGTACTTTGGTACGCAAGCGACGGTTTGAGGGGCAAGGTCGGGTGCCTGGGGAAGCCCTACAGCTCTAGCTCATTCAAGCGCAGGATGGCCACGATGTAGATCTTGAGCGCCTGTTTAAGCTGTTCCTCATTGGCGCACTCGTTGGGGCCGTGCATCTGGCCGCCCCATGCGGGCAGCTCCAGGCCGGTCTCCTCGGGGCCAAACGATACGGCGCGGGCAAAGTTGCGCGCGTACGTGCCGCCGCCCATGGCAAAGGGCTCGGCATGCTTGCCCGTAAACTCGTTGTAGGTATCGATAAGCGCCTTCACGGCCGGATCGTCGGCAGAGACTGAGAACGGCACCTTGGCACGACCCACGCGACACGTCACACCAAAGCGGCCCACGAGCGGCTCGAGCTGCTCGCAGATGGTATCGGCACTGGTGCTATCGGGGAAACGCACGTCAATGACCTGCTCGATGTGGCCATCCGCCACACGGATGACGCCGGGGTTGCAGGTGAGCGGGCCAAACGCGGGGCTCGTCGCGTCGATGCCCAGGCCGCGGCCATAGGCGTCCGCATGCACAAAAGCCAAAAACTTGACACACTCGTGCTCGGCAGGCGTCAGCAGGCGCTCGCCACGGGCACCAAACGCGTCCTCGGCCTCGCGCAGATACGCCACGATAAGGCCGACGGCATTGATCGTTCCCTCGGGCATCGAGGCGTGACCGCCAATACCGTGGGCAAAAATCTGCGCATGCCCGTTATCGAGCGTCGTGATCTCCAGGCGGTCGGCGTTCTCGACCGGTGCCGGCAGCTCATCGGCGGCAATCGCGAGTTCGCAGATAGACTGCGACGGAATGGCGTTGCTCGCCTCGGCACCGCTCCAGGACACGATGCGCCCGCCGTCGATCTTGGGGCTCACAAACGTCGCCCCAAACTGGCCCTTCTCGGCATTGCAAACCGGGAACTCGGCATCGGGCGTAAACAGGAAATCGGGGTCTGTGTGGTTCTCCAGATAATGGTGAACGTCGGACATGCCCACTTCCTCATCGCAGCCCAGCAGCGCGCGGAAGGTATAGCGCGGCACAATGCCGTGCCTGAGCAGATAAGCACCAGCGTAGAGCGACAGCACCGCCGGGCCCTTGTCGTCGATCACGCCGCGACCGAGCAGCCAGCCCTCGCGACGCTCCATCGCAAACGGGTCGGTGTTCCAACCGGGGCCGGCAGGCACCACGTCCACATGGCAGATGGTCGCAAGCTGCTTATCGCCGCGCCCCGGGATATCGGCGATGCCCACATAACCCTCGTCATCGCTCGTCTGGTAGCCGAGCTTTTGCGCAATGCCGAGCGCGCAATCGAGCGCATCACGGACCGGGCGGCCAAACGGCACACCGGGCTCCGCATCGGCAGCAACGGCCACGGACGGATAGCTCACCAGCTGCTCGATATCGGCGACGACATCCTCCCAGACCTCGTCGACATACTCGGCGACGCTCTGCTCCACCTGATTCATGGACGACCTCCTTAGCAATGAGCGGCGAGCGTGCCCGCCCCTCACATTACGTCATTAGATAGCGAAAAGTTTAGCAAGCTCGGCCACCGAGTGCACCACCGCATCGGCACCCGCTGCCTCATGCTCGCCCGGCGCCGCCGCGCCCGAATAGATGCCGATGCACGGCACGCCCATCGCGTGCGCGCCCTCGACGTCGTTAAAGCGATCGCCGATCATCACGGCATCGTCCGCGATCGCGCCCAGGGCCACCAGGGCATCGCGGACCGAATCGGCTTTGGTCTCGCGTCCCTGCGGCGGATTCATGCCGACCACGGCTTCGAACTGAGAAAGACCCAGCTCACGCACCATGTCGATGCACTTCGCCTCCATACGCGACGTCGCCACGGCCATACGCTTGCCCCGGGCGGCCAACCCATCCAGCAGCTCGGGGATCCCATCGAACACGGGGTACTCCTCCGGTCCCAGCTCATCAAAAAAGGCGCGGTACTCGTCGGCCACCACAAGCGACTCCTCGCGCGAGAAGCCATAAAAGTCGTAAAAGCTCTTCCACAGCGGAGGCCCGATCATGCGGCGCAGATCACCCATCTGCGCCTCCGAAAACCCGCGCGCAGCCAGCGTCTTGCGCGTCGAGGTCATCACCGCCCGGCCCGTATCTGCCACCGTGCCGTCAAAATCGAACAGCACAACCGGCCGTTTGCCTATCTCCAACGCCCCCATCGGCATTCCTCTTCCCCAGTTGACGATTTCCACACCGACACTTCAAACTGTTGACTATTCAACAATTGAACCTAGTAATGTGGAACGACTCTACTATACTTGTCGCACTTTGCTCTCAGAAGGCGGCGCGCAAGCGTCCCAACGAAAGGTGCAATTATGTCTTTTGCCATCATAACCGACTCCACGTCGGACATCTCCCCCGCCCGCGCCCAAGAGCTCGGCATTTACGTGATTCCGCTGCATGTGATTATCGAGGGCGAGGACCTGCTCGACCAGGTGCAGATTACCGCCCAGGAGTACGTCGCGCGCATGGCCGGCTCCGAGCAACTGCCGCACACCTCGCAGCCGAGCGCCGGCGAGTTCAAGGCACTCTTTGACCGCGTGCTCGCCGACGGCCACGACAGCGCCATCTTTATCTCGCTGTGCAGCGAGTGGTCCGCCTGCTATGCCAACGCCAGCCTGGTCGCCGAAACGCACGAGCTCGACGTGCGCTGCATCGACTCGCGCACCGGCTCGGGCGCCGAGGGCCTGCTGGTGGAGTACGCACTGGCCATGCGCGAGGACGGTCGCAGCCTGGACGAGACCGAGGCGCAGATCCGCGCGACGCTGCCCGACGCCCACCTGCTGCTGATTCCCCGCACGCTCGAGAACCTCGTTAAGAACGGCCGCGCGCCCAAGCTCGCCGGCCAGCTCACGCAGATGCTCAACATTCGCCTGGCCGTTTCGCCGGAGTGGAAAACGGGCGAGATCAAGGCCATCAAGAAGGGCCGCGGCGCCAAGCGCATCGTCGCCAACACCATGGCAGACTGCCTCGCGTTTTTGGCCGAGCATCCGGGCTCCACCGTGCGCGTGCTCACGACCGGTGCCGCCGAGGAGCAGGAGCTTGTCAACGAGACGCTCGCGGGCCAGGACTACGTAGACGCCGGCACCGGCCCCATCGGCTGCACCATCGCCACCCACGTGGGCGTCGATGCCATCGCCATCAGCTACTGCCCCCGCTACCAGCCCATCCACTAGGGGCACCTTTACCTCTTGCGGTGGAATAGGGACTGTTTTTGGCTTATTAGCCGCCAATCAATCCCTATTCCACCGCAACTTAGAAGCAGTTCGTTTGGGACGGGGCTAAAAAGACTGGTATCAAACGTTTCAGACCAGTCTTTTTAGCCCCGTCCCATTTTAGCTACTCTACATCAGCCCGCTCAGGGCGATGTCGACGGCCTCGTTGAGGTCGTCAGTAATGTGTACCAGATCCGGATCGAGCGGGCTGATCATACCGGCGCTCATCACCGGGCCGTTGGGCCAGTCGAACAGACCCCCTCGCGGTACCCACTGGACAAAAATGGCAAATATGAGTACTGCCACCAAATTAGTAGCAGCAAAATCTCGCCGGAATCGATCGTTTCGATTAATTTCACGCCTTGCCAAGGCTCAAAATGCCGTGTTTGGTGGGTTAGATATATAGAATAATGTCGAATTGGTATTCTATTCTTGCCAAATATTATGAGACTACATTAACAGCAGTACTCACATTTGACGTTATTTGACCACGGGGTCATTCGAAAACCCCTCCCCACGCCGCCAACCCGCCCCATAGCCGTCAAAAACCTTTAACAACAGCCGCCGCACGTTTTGGCACCGGCTGATTGCCACTCACGGATCGGTACCCCACTATTACCGAACCAAAATCGAAGTCGCGTATCTCATAAAGCTGAAATGACGTACCCTCATCCCAATGAACGCTGATAAGAATGGCTTTCAAATGAGCAACGGCACGCATCAATACGCCCTTTTCGGGAGCGCCCTATTCAAATTCAATAAAACGGTCGTCCACGCTTCGGATCCGCGCAAGCAAATCGTTATCTGCAGCAGCGGTCCAGACATCCGTTATACAACGCTGGAAGAATGGGAGAAAGCTGGCGATTCTTTCGATAGACGGGCGCAGATCGAAGATATCGTCACCAGCGCAAGCCCAGCGCGCGACAAACTCGAGCTCTTCCGCAATCTCTTTACTGGTCGCAAAGATGTCTACGCTCATGGGTACCGCAGAAAAGACGGAGGAATTGGCTATACGCCCGCCTGCGCAAATGAGTGGAAGTCAGGCATTTGCCCCAAAGCAAGCCACCAGAGAGTCAAATGCACGGAATGCAGCAGCCGCGTCTTCCCCGAGTTGAGCGATGCCGCGATCATCGCCCATTTCAGAGGCAATGACGATAGGCTTCGAGACGTTATAGGCCAATATGTGCTCGATAAAGACAGTAACACGAAAGTCCTGGTCATCGATTTTGACGGAGCCGATTGGAAAGAAGCGACGAAAGCCATTCGACATGTCGCAAAAAGCCACGGAATCGATGTCGCAGTTGAGCGATCGAGATCGGGCGACGGCGCACATGTCTGGTTTTTCTTCCTAGAGCTCGTCAGCGCAAAGACCGCACGAGATTTTGGAAGCAGCCTTATCACCGAAGCGGCGATACTGAACAAGACAATCACCTTCAAAGCATTTGACCGAATGCTGCCCGCGCAGTCCACCATTCCTGAGGGCGGCTTTGGAAATCTCATAGCGCTGCCTTTTCAAGGAAAAGCGCAGCGAAAAGGGAACAGCGTATTTGTTGACGAGCAATTTGAGCCCTTTCCCGATCAATGGCTTTACCTTTCGCAAATCCAGTTAATCCCGCGCGTGACGGTGCAAAATCTGATCGAGAGCATCGAAAATAGGTCACATGGAATAGCAGCTGTTGCGGCGGCAAACACCGGTGTGCCACATTCCCAGAGACTGCGAAAGCGGCTTCCGCTCACACCGCGGGACTTCCCGTCATCGCTGTCCGTCACGCAGACCGATATGCTCTATATCCCCGAAAAATCTCTGAGTCCCGCAGCTCAAATGGAAGTCCGCAGGCTTGCAACATTTGCCAACCCAGAATTCTTCCGCGCACAATCTATGCATCAATCGGTATTCGGCAAACCGCGGTTCATAGACCTCAGCGAACTTAGAGATGGCTACGTCGCGATTCCCAGAGGCTGCAAGGTTCAACTTGAGCGGCTGCTTCAAGAAGCCGGCGTTTCTGCCCACTATTCAGACAAACGCAAGTCGAGCCATCCAATTGCGATGGCATTTAAAGGGACTCTTCGCCCTGAACAGCAAATTGTCGCTGAACAGATGCTCAGCTATGAAGACGGGATCATGTCCGCACCGACGGGGTTCGGCAAAACCGTCATCGGAGCTTATCTTATTGCTGCCATTGGTCTTCCAACGCTCGTCATCGTTCCTAAAACTGCGCTCATTGCCCAATGGAAATCCCAACTCGAACGATTTCTCGACATCACGGACAACAGAGAGCCCGTCCGAACCCCAAAGGGACGAATCAGCAAAAGACAGCCTCCGCTCATTGGGCAAATCGGAGGAGGCAAGACCGCCATAAGCCGTCTCATCGACATTGCTTCATTCCAGTCGCTATCCGGCAAGGATCCCCAAACCGGCGAGTCATTAGCCAAGGAGTTCGTTCGCGATTACAGTCTCATCATCTGTGACGAATGCCACCATGCGGCCGCGCCACAGCTTGAGCTTGTCCTCAAGTCCGCTCCTGCCAAATATGTATATGGCCTTTCCGCAACGCCCGAGCGTTCGGACGGACTCACGCGGGCACTCTCGATGCTCTGCGGCCCGGTTCGCTATGTCGTCGATCCAAAAACGCAAGCAATCCAACAGGGGATTCAGCGCATTGTTAGACCGCGTTTCACCGGAATTCGATTACCCACCTACGGACCAGGAGCATCCTTTAACCAAATTCTCGATCTCCTGTGTGTACACGCCGCGAGAAACGAAGCAATTATCGAGGACGCCCTCGAGGCCGCATCAAACGGCCGGCATCCGCTTGTGCTATCTAAAAGAAAAAAGCATGCCGAAGAGCTATGCAGGCTACTTCAAAGCCGTGGACACGAACCCATACTCTTAACCGGAGAAATCGACGCCAAAGAAAGAAAAGCAATACTGAAGAGTCTTCCCAGCTTTGAGCATGATCATCGAATCATCGTCGCAACTGAAAGTCTTCTGGGCGAGGGCTTCGACCTGTCTTACCTTGACACTTTGCTCATTGCCACTCCAATATCTTGGGACGGCAGCATAACGCAGCAGGCAGGTAGGCTACACAGAAGCCACGAGGGCAAACAGCGGGTTGAGATATTCGACTATGTTGACCTGTCGATACCCATGTTCGCGCGCATGTACCAAAAGAGGCTCAAGACCTACGCCAAGCTGGGGTATGAAGTCTTTGCGGCAAACGACAACAGACAGGACGATCGAAACATCCTCGTTAGGTCGGCAAGAGCCGTGGAGGCTTTAGTGAATGACATCGAGAACGCATCGAAAAGCATTTTTATTGCCGCACCCTACGCGTCCGCCGCATGCCTTGAAAAGCTCGCCGCTGCACTCGCGGATGCCGCTACCCGTGGAATTGCCCTTGAGATTTCTATTGCTTCAACTCCACGCGATGACGTGAAAGCGATTTTTGCCGAGATGAACGTCAACTATCTCATCAAAGCCGAAGGACGCCTGTGCGCATCAGTGATTGACGAGGAAACTGTCTGGTACGGAGCTATTCCGTTGCTGGCTTTCCCAAAGAAAGAAGACTGCAGCATTCGTTTCAAAAGCAGCGAAGTCGCAGCCGAGCTTTTGAGCGAAATTCAGCGAAAAGTGGAACCGGAGGCCGCGGCGACGAACGGGGTACCCCCAGCAGTTGCGGTGAAATAGGGACTGTTTTTGACTTATTAGCCGTCAATCAATCCCTATTCCACCGCAACTTAGAAATCGGCAATCAGCCCTGCGGGCCCTGGAACAGCTCCTCATGCGAGCCCATTCTGACCAGCCGGATCACAGGATTAGTCTTATGCGGTAAGTAGAGAACGACCACGTCGACCAAGCCATCGGATAGGTGGAAATCGATGTGGCCGTTGTAGTTTCCGCCCGGGTTTGAAAGCTCATGGGCGCCATATTCCGCGGGAAGCGAGCCGTGAGCTGCAAGCTCTGCGACTGCCGCCTTAAACTCACTCTTTAGCTGCGGATGCATGCGCATCGTTCGTTTGTAGTCCACCTTAAATTGAGCCTCGACTTTAATCTCGAACATCGCTATTCCTCATCGAGGAATGACATAAGCTCATCAGCGTTATTGAATGACAGGCTATCGTCCGGCAAAACCCCCAACTCATGAGCCTCGGCGATCACCATGGCACGCCTCGTCGCCTCGTTGGGCACCTCCGCCCTTCCTACAATCTCAAAAGGAATCTTTCGCTGATTTACCAGCTGCCGAACGGCAAGATTGAGATAGGAATTGAGGCTGAGGCCGACCGAATCCAAGAACTCAGTCGCCTGCTCCTTGAGCCCCTCTTCGATTCGAACCGTCGTAGGCTTAACTGTTGCTGTAGACATTTGCGACCTCCTCGCCCTCGTCTTTTACACCAGTATATCCAATATAAATGGCAATCTGATGTTAGATAACATCAGATTGCCATGCGTATTCATGTCGCGTGGGCACGATTGATCTACATCAGCCCGCTCAGGGCGATGTCGACGGCTTCGTTGAGGTCGTCGGTGATGTGCACGAGCTCGGGATCGAGCGGGCTGATCATACCGGCGTCCATCACCGGGCCGTTGAGCCAGTCGAACAGGCCCTGCCAGTACTCTGTGCCCACCAGCACGAGGGGCATGCGCTTGACCTTGTGCGTTTGCACCAGCGTGAGCACCTCGAACATCTCGTCGAGCGTGCCAAAGCCGCCGGGAAACACGATGGCGCCCGAGCTGTATTTGACGAACATGGTCTTGCGCACAAAGAAGTAACGGAAGTCCATGCCGAGGTTCACGTATTTATTGAGCCCATGCTCTGTCTCTTATACACATCTGACGCTGCCGACGATAAGGCTCG
>URLR01000073.1 GCA_900548815.1 uncultured Collinsella sp. | reverse complement strand
CGAGATAGGAGTCCGTCTCGTGGGCTCGGAGATGTGTATAAGAGACAGGCGGTAATGTTCGCCTGTGCGCCATCGGTAAAGAAGATGGATCCCACGGGAACAAAGGCAATCAGGATACCAAGAACCAGGCAAAACACCATTGCAACAATGCCGTCCGAGGCAACGTACTCGCTATCGGCCAGCTTGCCCTTAACGGTGTTCTGATAGTCCTCGAGCTTATCACCCACGGGTGTAGCGTGCTGCTTGACGTAGCGCTGCAGCTCGTCGAACGTGCGCGAACGGTCACCGTTCTCGTCAGGCTTAGCACCGGCAAAGAAGACCTTGAGCACCATGTGGTCAATGCCCTTGGCCGACTTCCAGCCCGCATCGCTCACCGTCACGCGATACGTCTGCTCTTCTTTTTCACGCCCCAACAGACCCTTCTTGGCCTTGGTCACGGTCGCCTGCTCCAGCTTGATCACACGGTCGTCAGTGAGCTTCATGAGCGTGGCGATATATGCCTGATCGGGCACCTCGTTCCAGCTCATGAGGGCCGAAAGCACGGCGGGATGGTCGGCCGAGGGCACATCGCGGAAATATTCGTCCTGGAAAAGCGGCTTGGGCTTGCGCTTGCGCAGCTTGAGCATAACGATTGTGCCGGTAAAGGCCACCGCCGCAACAACACTTAGCACGGCAAGTGCATTGGCAATTATGCGAGCGTGAGCGCGGCGGGCGTTAGCTTCGTCGGCCCATTCCTTCTCTTCGCTCAGGATCGTTGACATGCGCTCTTCGCCCGAGGCGGCAAGCTGCGGCACCCAGTCGCTGGGGAAGGCGATGCGTGCCTCGGCGAATTCGCCCTGATGCACGCAGGGAATGGTATAGGTGACCATGGGCTCGTCCTCATCGAGCGACACGTCGCCCGCCAGCGGACCGTGGCCCCATGCGCGGAAGTTATCGCCTTTGACGGCCGCCGTCCCGGCAGCGGCATTTGCGAAGCGCACTTCCATCTCGACATCGTCGGAATCCGCAGACCAGCCGTCGCCCACAAACTTCCAGTAGAGCTCGGCGGTATCGGCCCAGTTCATGACCGCACCGGTCATGGTGTAGCTCACGTAATAGATCGCGCTGTCGCCGCTCTCGTGGGGGCTGAACACCTTAATCCTTACGCCGTCACCGGTCTGCTCGACCGTGTAGACGCCAGAATCGCCCTTGTTCGCGCTATCGACTTTGTTAAACGCGGTGTCCTCTTCCTCGACACTCAGCACGTCAACGCCCGCCGTGCCGCCCTGCTGGTTGGTGCCCGTATTGATCTCCCAAAACACGCCGTTGATGTCGTCGTCGAAATCAAACTGGCGTCCCTCGACAACGGTCAGCGATCCATCGGCCTCAACCGTGGCACTGATATAAGTTCGGGTCATGGAGTAGCCGTCGGCGTGCGCGGCGACAGGCAGCAGCAACAACGCAAGCGTGACGAGCACGCAGACGGAAGCGAATCGCGCAAACAGGTGGCGCTGCCGGCTGACTTTGGCGGCGAGGGTGTTCATAGGCACATCCTTTGTCTGTAAAACCAACAGCGCCATTGTCCCACGTTTGCGGGTACGCATGGCGAACATCTAGGCGACCGGAGCGCCAAACGGGATGAAAGTCACACCCGCACCCCGGCAGCTAGTCATTGGGGACGTTCTTAAATGACTAGTCATTAGGGACACCCTTGGCATAGCCCGCCCCGGCAATAGATACCACTTCACAGCTCCGTCACAGGTGTAGCGGCTTTGTGTGGGCGCGGCACGCGCTGATTGAGCCGCCAGCCGAGGGGCATAAAGCAGTTGAGCGAAAACGGTTTGCCCCTTTGCCGTTCGCTCGAGGATCATGTCCCCCTTTTCCGCGGAAACCCCGGCAGTTGCGAAGAGCTGCCGGGGTTTCTGTCGTTTGTGAGGCTAAGTCGGTACGCAGCGATCGAGACCTTGAGCCGCAAACCCACCGTGCGCAATGCGTACCGCCGCCAACTTGTGAGCGCAGCAACGCCTTCCCTGCCAAGCCCCGCGCTATACTCGTCCGCATGGATATCAACGCACGCAACATAGCAACACACGCCGCGGACGCACCAGCAACGGCAGCGCCCACCCCCGTCGTGGGCCGCTTTGCCCCGTCGCCCTCGGGCCGCATGCACTTGGGCAACGTGTTCAGCTGCCTGTGCTCGTGGCTTTCGGCCCGCAGCCAAGACGGCAGCATCGTGTTGCGCATCGAGGACCTGGACGATCGCTGTAAGCGCCCGGAACTTGCCGCCCAATTGATTGACGACCTGGCTTGGCTGGGGCTTGAGTGGGACGAGGGCCCCTACTACCAGCACGATCGCCTCGACCTGTACGAGAGCGCCCTGCACCAGCTGCAAGACGCCGGCCTCACCTACCCCTGCTTTTGCACGCGCGCCGAGCTCCACGCCGCGAGTGCGCCGCACGCCAGCGACGGCACGCCCATCTACCGCGGCGCCTGCCGAGGCCTTTCTGCCGAAGAGGTCGCCCGCCGCAGTGCCCTGCGCGCCCCGGCCACGCGCCTGCGCGTGCCCGCCGTCGACGACCTCGCAGACGATGTGATCGAATTCGTGGACCGCACGTATGGTGCTCAATGCGAAGCACTCGCCACCGAGTGCGGCGACTTTTTGGTGCGCCGCAGCGACGGCGTGTTTGCCTACCAGCTGGCTGTGGTGGTCGATGACGCCGCCATGGGTGTTACCGAGATCGTACGCGGATGCGACCTGCTTGGCTCCACGCCACGCCAGATCTACCTGCAGCATCTGCTGGGACTTCCCACGCCGCACTACGCGCACATTCCGCTGCTCATGTCGCCAGACGGCCGCCGCCTTTCCAAGCGCGATCGCGATCTGGACCTGGGCGAGCTCCGCGCCCGCTTTGGCACACCCGAGGCACTGCTGGGCTGGCTCGCCGGGCAAACGGGCATCGCACCGGACACCACGCCGCGCTCTGCCGAGCAACTGGTCGAGCACTTTAGCTGGGACGTCATCCGCGCACACCGGGAGAACATCACCGTAACGGCCGAGTAGCCAAACGCCTTGCCGCTACGCAACATCCCAGGGCTGGAGTTCGTCGCCCAGGCGAACGATGCAGTCGTAGAGCACGGTGTGGCGCTCGGCCGGGTTGGCGTCGCGATGAAAATGGCCGTAGTACCAGCGCTTGTAATCCAAGCGGTCTTCCAGCTCGTCGAAAAACGTGGTGAGTCGATCGACATCGGGATAATTCCAGCCAGGTGCCGGGTAAAGCGTGGGCGAAAGCATGCGCGTGGAGCAGGTATGGGTGATCGCATAGTCGACCTTCCAACCCACGCTGTCGAGCTTTGCCCGCGCCTCCTCAAAGTTGCGCTCGTCCGGCAGCTCCTGCGGCCACCAGCTGGAATACGGAATGCGGTATTCCTTATCCACGCTCGTGGCGCCGCCCATGGTAAAGATCGTTGAGCCGTCGAGCTCAAAAACCTCACCGCGCGTCAGGCGTCGGATGGGCGAGGTGTCCGACAGACGCTGCGTCAGGCCGCCGTGCCACAGCTCCATGGGGCGCTCCGACCAGTGATCGAAACGCTCGTGGTTGCCGTCGACAAACAGCACGGTATAGGGGCGCGACTCCAGCCAGGCGATGTCGGCACATTCCTCGGCAGAGAAATCCCACGGAAAGCCAAAGTCGCCCGCGATGATGAGATAGTCGTCACTTGTCAGACCATCCCCAAGATCCCAGTCGCGAAGCTTTTGCATGTCGACGCCGCCGTGAATATCGCCCGTCACATAGACCGTCATCGGATCACCACTTCCCTGTAAGTCGCTAGCCCACATTCTGCACGATCACTAAGTCAACCGTTCCAGCCCTTCCATCCTTTGGGACCTACCCCTCGCTCTTCCATCCAAACGGGTCAAACACCCAAAAGATCAGATCGAGCACGCCGCCGGTCATCGTGGCGCCGGCAAGAGCCATGCAAACATGCAGAAAGCTGGCACTTCGGAGCACGTCGAACGGCCCCAGAACAGCCAGCAGCGCGACCGCTGCGCCGGCTACGCACAGCGCGAGGCACGGCCCCGCGTCCTTTACGCACTTCTTTGCGAGATGCTTTGCGTTGTCACTCATCGGTATCGAACTCCTTAGAGGGTCGTTGTTCAGACGCATGCCGCCGCGGCAGAGCGGGGCGGCAGGGTAAGTGTCACATGCTGTGCGGACATCAATGGAGAAACCGCCTGCTCGACCAACCTTTGACGCCGTTTTGCACCGGCACCACATCCCCCGCTATCGAGGTCTAATACTTTTCCCACCGCTACCCAAAAACTCATCCAACGTTAATCTTGGCTCAAGAATCGCTTAATCTATAACCTGCACTATAGAGTTCGACCAAGGGCGGGGCGGCGCCGCGCAACGCAGGCCGCCGAACGCAACGCTCGCGCCCATCGAACGAAAGGACAGGTCATGGACGACCTCGAAAAAGTTGAAACCATCCGCACCAAGTGCAACGTGAGCTACACCGATGCCAAGGTCGCGCTCGACGCCGCCGACGGCAACGTCCTGGATGCCATCATTTGGCTCGAGTCGCAGGGCAAGACCCAGACCACGTCGGCGCACGCCGCCACCGAGTCCGAGCCGGTCGACGAACCCTCGGCCGAGATGGTCGCCGCGCAGGCCGCCTACGAAAAATCGAGCGAAAAGACCGACTTCTCCAAGAAGATGGACAGCGTGTGGGAGTACCTCAAAAAGCTCTTCCGCCTGAGTCTGGACAC
This sequence comes from uncultured Collinsella sp., assembly GCA_900548815.1. Lineage (GTDB taxonomy): Bacteria > Actinomycetota > Coriobacteriia > Coriobacteriales > Coriobacteriaceae > Collinsella. The sequence continues at coordinate 4,091 of URLR01000073.1, read as the reverse complement.
CAAGTTTATCGCCACGCGCCGCGATGCGATCATCCTCAACATTCCCATCCTGATCCCCATCGTCGCGCTGTTTGCCTGGGGCGCCACGATATGGCTGATGCTGATTGGCCTGTTCTTTGGCATGCGCTACCGCATCGACAGCGACGGCGACGTGCCCGGCAGCATCAACAACCTTATGAATCACGCCGCCGACGCCGCGGACGACATCAAGCAAAATCTGAACGACGACAAGTAATCGCAGACGGGGGCACGTATGGCACGAATCCTGATCGTAGAGGACGAGGAGAAAATCGCCCGCTTTGTGACGCTCGAGCTGGAGCACGAGGGCTACCAGGTGGAGCACGCCGCCGACGGCCGCACCGCCGTGGACCTAGCGCTGGAGCGCGACTACGATCTGATTCTGCTCGATGTGCTGTTGCCTCAGCTCAGCGGCATGGAGGTGCTGCGACGCGTCCGCAAGCACAAGGATGTGCCGGTGATTATGGTCACCGCGCGCGATGCCGTGATGGACAAGGTGGCCGGGCTCGATGCCGGCGCCGACGATTACCTGACCAAGCCGTTTGCGATTGAGGAGCTGTTCGCACGGATCCGTGTGGCGCTGAAGCGCTCGGAGGCCGTGCGGGCGGCTTCGGGCGTTGGCGGCGCCGGTGCCGGGGTGGGTATGGCGAGCGGCGCGGCCGGGAACGCCGCTGCGATGTCCCCGGTCGGCGACTCGGCCAAGACCTCTGCCGTGCCCTCCCCCGCCACGCTCGCCGTGGGCTCGGTCGCACTCGATCCCGACCGCCGCGAAGTCACGGTCGGCGGCTCGCCCATCGCGCTCACGGCCCGCGAGTTCGACGTTCTCGCCCTGCTTATGACGCATGCCGAAACCGTGCTCACGCGCGAGCGCATCGCGCACGAGGCGCTGGGCTACGAATACGTGGGCGACACCAACAACGTCGACGTGCACATTGCGCACCTGCGCGCCAAGATCGAAGACGCCGGCGGCGCCCGCATCATCCAAACCGTGCGCGGGGTGGGCTATGTCTGCCGTGCGTAACGCCGAGGCCAAGCGCGTCACCTCCATCGCCCGCGCCATCAACTGGGGCTATATGTGGCGCCGCCTGATGAGCTACGTCTGGCTCGATCTGTTGCTGTTGGTTATTGCGGTGGCGATCCTCGTCTATGGATACAACCAGACGCTGCCCGACGGCGCGTTTACCGCAGGATGGATCCCCGGCGCCACCGTTCACGGCATGTCGCTGACGCCCGCGCGCGGCTGGGACCTGACAACGCTCACCTATACCGTCGAGCTTGCGCGTACCACCAAGACCTTCCCCCTCGCGCAGGACCTCGTCGCGCTGTGGCCTCTCTACCTTGTCGTTGTAGGTTGGCAGGTCATCAGCGTGCTCAACATGCTCGGCGGCGCCCGACGCGTGCGCCGCACCATGGCACCGCTCAACGACCTGGCCTTGCGCGTGGACGAGCTCGGCCGTATGCAGCTCTCCGGCGGCAAAATGGAAACACTGGAGCAGGCCATCGCGCGCGCAAGCGTCGACTCGCCGAGCGTCACCACCGGCGATGCCGACCTGGCAAGCATCGAGGTCGCACTCAACCGCCTGCTGCGCCAGATGCAAGAGGCCAAGCTGCAGCAGATGCGCTTTGTCAACGATGCAAGCCACGAGCTGCGCACGCCCATCGCGGTGATTCAGGGCTACGTAAACATGCTCGACCGCTGGGGCAAAGACGACCCGGACGTGCTGGCGGAGTCCATCGCCTCGCTCAAAGCCGAAAGCGAGCACATGCAGGAGCTCGTGGAGCAGCTGCTGTTTTTGGCACGCGGCGATGCCGAGCGCACGGTCCTGCGGCGCGCAAATACCAACCTTGCCGCACTGGTCGACGAGGTATGCGAGGAATCGCAGATGATCGATACCGCGCACACGTATCAGCTGGCATACGACGCCGCGCTTGTCAGCGACCCGCGCTGCGATGCGCCCGTCGACGTGGCGCTCGTGAAGCAAGCCCTGCGTGTGATCGTGCAAAACGCCGCCAAGTACTCGGATGCGGGAACGGCCGTCACATTTGGCATAACGCCGGATGCGGGCGCGGGCACGATCGACATAAGTGTTGAGGACGAGGGCATCGGCATGAACCAGGAATCCGCAGCTCACGCGTTTGAACGGTTCTACCGCGCCGACAATGCACGCGATGCCGGCGCACAGGGCTCGGGTCTGGGGCTTGCCATTGCCAAGTGGATCGTCGATAGCCATGGCGGCGTCATTGGCGTGACCTCAGTCGAGGGCGTCGGCAGCCGCTTTACGATTCGCCTGCCGCGCTAGGAAGCCCCTCGGCATAAATAAAGGGATAGGGCCACACGGCCCTATCCCTTTTTGCTAGCTATGGCAGCTTGTGCGCTACTCGCGGCACAGATGCACGGCGAAACCGGCGAACTCGCGCTTAAAGTACACGAGCTTGGTGCTACCGTCGGGCAGCAGCGCGCGCGACTCTTCGTTGACCTCGAGCCCGCGCTCGGCAAACCACTTCTCGGCCGCATCAATGTCGTTGACGGCAAAGCCGATGTGGCCCTTGGTGCCACGACCATTCTGCTTCATGACCTCGACCAGCGAATCGTTAAAGTACGAAACCGGGGTCTCGATAACGGGCAGACCCATCATCGTCGAGAACAGCTCCGCGATCTCCAGGGCGTCTGCCGGGTCGGTGGCGTTAATGCCCACATGGGCAACGCGCATGCCAAAGAGCTCGACCGGATTGGCGTTCTGCTCACTCATGCAGTCAGCGCCTACTGAGCCATGACGTCGAGGACGGCCTTCTCGGCAGCGACGCGGTTCATGCCGGTCATGAAGGGCACGCCGCTCACGTACGGGCAGGTAAGGCCCTCGGGGGCAACGGTGGTGGCGATCAGCAGATCGGCGCCCTCGTCGCAAACGTCCTTGGCCTCGGAGATGGCGCACTGCACGATCTCGTACTTGTCGGCGTAACCGTTGGCGTCGAGCATGGTGGCGACCTTCTGGGCAACGAGCGTGGAAGTAGCAGCGCCAGCACCGCAAGCCAAAACAATCTTCTTCATAGGTAATGTCTCCCTTCATGGTTTACTTTAGGTAAGTGTACCGCAGCGAGCGATGGCGCTCGGCCTCGATGCGCTTTTATGCCAGTTTGCTTGCACGCCGCGTATAATACATCTAGCACGTGTTGTCATACCGCTCGCTTTACGAGCGACTAAGGACTCTAAAATGCCCGATTCCCGCACCCTCTGGACCGCCGTCGTCATTATTTGTATCGCCATATCGGTGTTCTTTAGCGTAAAAAAACGCACCACGTTTAAGCGCCTGCAACAGCTTATGGCTGCCAAGCAGTGGGACGAGTTCGATCGTTTGCTCGATGGCAAACTCACCAGCATGCTGTACCCGCGCTATAACCGCGACTACCTGCGCCTGAACTCCTATCTGCTGCGCGAGGACCACGAGCGCGCCAGCGAGATGTTCGACCTGCTGCTGGGACTCAATCTGCCCAAGATGCAGCGCGTCGACCTGGTGATTAAGGCCTTTAACTACTACGTTGGCCAGGAGGACCGCAAAAAGTCCAAGGAGCTGCTGCACGAGATCAAAGGCTTTGAGGGCGGCCAGGCCGAGGCAGTCGCACACGAATGCCAACTGATGTACGACACGATGATCCTCAAGCGCCACAACGACATTCCCGAGCTGGAGCGCATGCTCGAGGAGGCCGGTGACGACAAGGTCAAGAGCTGCCGCTTGGAGTATCTGTTGGCTCTGCAGTACAAGAACAAGGGCGACGAAGCCAAGTTCCAGGAGTTCCTGGAGAAGTCGGGGCAACACTCGATGGCCGTCAACGCGTAACGGACGGCTTGTGCTAGACTTCTAGTCTCACGGGGGCGTGGCGGAATTGGCATACGCAGGAGACTTAAAATCTCTCGCCGCAAGGATTGTGGGTTCGAGTCCCACCGCCCCTACCATATGGAGCTTTCGAGCCCGTGTCCCCAAGGGATGCGGGCTCGTTTCTTTTGGATGCCGTCAACCGCAGAACAGTTAATTTGGGACGTGTCTCTATCTGTCTCTTATACACATCTCCGAGCC
>URLR01000072.1 GCA_900548815.1 uncultured Collinsella sp. | reverse complement strand
ACGAGATAGGAGTCCGTCTCGTGGGCTCGGAGATGTGTATAAGAGACAGAAAGATGACGGCACGAAAGTTGGCACTGTAAAAATTGACGGTGTAAAAGTTGACAGTTTTGACGGTAAAGTTGACGTCAATTTTGACGTAAAAGTTGACAGTGATTTTGACACTGGTTTTTACACTGACGCAGACGGTAAAAGCGCAGGTAGACAATCTGCACGGGCTGAAAATGAAGCTGTAAAAATTGCGTCACGCCCTAAGAATATAGATGATAGATATAAGAATACATCTACATCTACAGCTATAGCTGATGGGGAGGGAACGACAGGTTCTGGAATCCCGACAAGGGAGGAAGTCCGCTCGCACTTCGCGGAAATGGGATTCGCGGTTGACCCCGACCGCTTCTTCGATGTGGGCATTGCCGAGAGCAACCTGATGGGTGTTGCCGCCGGTATCGCAACCACCGGTCGCGTTGCCTTCGCGAGCACCTTTGCCATGTTTGCCGCCGGCCGCGCTTTTGAGCAGGTCCGTAATTCCATCGGTTATCCGCACCTCAACGTCAAGATTGGCGCCACGCACGCCGGTATCTCGGTGGGCGAGGACGGTGCCACGCACCAGTGCTGCGAGGATATCGCCCTCATGCGCGTCATCCCCGGCATGACTGTGATCGTTCCTGCCGACGACGTCGAGGCCCGCGCCGTGACGCGCGCCGCCTACGAGTGCGACGGTCCGGTGTACATGCGCTTCGCTCGTTTGGCCTCGCCGGTTATCAACGACCCCGAGACCTACAACTTCGAGTTGGGTAAGGGCATTGTCATGCGCGAGGGCGCCGACGTCACCATCATCGCCTGCGGCCTGATGGTCGGCGAGGCCCTCGAGGCCGCCGAGCAGCTCGCTGCCGAGGGCATCGACGCCGAGGTCATCAACATGCACACCATCAAGCCCATCGATGCCGACCTGATCGTCAAGAGCGCCACCAAGACCGGCCACGTCGTGACCGTCGAGGAGCATTCTGTAATCGGTGGCCTGGGCAGCGCCGTTGCCGACGTCCTGTGCGAGCAGTGCCCGACGCCCCTCAAGAAGATCGGCGTCAACGACACCTTTGGCGAGTCCGGCCCGGGTGCCGAGCTCTTGCACAAGTATGGCCTGGACGCCGCCAACATCGTGGCGACCACCAAGGAGTTCTTGGCATAAGGCAAGGCGGATCTCAAGGACTGCTTCGCCAGAACTATGGAAACCCGGCAGGGGCGCTCTCTTGGAGAGCGCCCCTGTTTCAGTTGCGGTGAAATAGGGACTGATTAGACCTTTTAACTGGTAAAACAGTCCCTATTTCACCGCAACTCATGAAGACGCCCCTCAAGCACGGTCCCATCAGGAAAAAGGGCATATATCGACAAAGCGCAATTCAGACCCTTCCAGCTTTGTATATGCAGCACCTCAAGATAAACGCGGCGACCCCTTAGTTATCGCAGGCCGGGCACAGGGTTACTCTCCAAATCTTTCCGCAGGACGGAGGAGCCCCCGCCGCGCGAAGCGCGCAGCGGGGGCTCCGACATGTCCGAGGACGATTTGGAGAGTAACCCTGTGTCCGGCCGACGGGATCCCTAACCACGCCATGCTTCTTATGTGCAGCAAAGCTAATGCTGCTAAAATACAAAGCGCTCATGTAGTTTAAACGCACGACGATAAGGAGCACCAGTGGGTAACCACTTCCGTACCTCCGGTGCGGGCGATGATGCCCCCAAGACGCAGGCAGGCGTCCAGGGCAGTCGTTTCGCCACTCCGGATTCAGAGGGCCAGCCTGTTGCTCAGGCCCCCGCTCAGCCGGCAGATCAGGCACAGCCGGCATCCGATCCCTTTGCCTACAATCCAACCAGCGATGTCGCGCTTTCCGGCACGGCGGGTTTTGAGCCCGTTCAGGCCGTGACCGCTCGCGTGGAGCAGCCTCAGGCTGGTGCCGCCACGCCGCAGCCTACCATGGCCGGCATTCCCGACCCCTTGGCCCCTGCGACGCCGGCTCCTCAGCCTGCGCAGTCCGGTCTCTTTGCCGCTATTCCCGACCCCACGCAGCCTGCTGCCCCGGTGGTCGAGAGCGATCAGGCAGCCGAGGTCGCAAGCCTCGATAACGCGCTCAACAACCCCGATTTTACGTCGGTGTTTGCGCCCATCGATCCGCAGGCCAGCCGCAAGAAGATGGCCAAGCAGGCCGGTGTCGAGCCCGTCATCCTTATGGAGCATGTCACCAAGATCTATCCGGCACAGCCCAACAAGCCTGCACTCGACGACATCAACATCGAGATCTATCCGGGCGAGTTCGTCTTCCTGGTCGGTCACTCCGGCTCGGGTAAGACCACGCTGCTGTCGACGCTCAACCGCGACGTCAAGCCGACGAGCGGCCGCATCCTGGTTGCCGGTCAGGACCTCATGAAGATCAAGAACCGCAAGGTTCCGTTCCTGCGCCGCCAGATTGGCGCCGTGTTCCAGGACTTTAAGCTTCTGCCGCAAAAGACCGCCTACGAAAACGTGGCGTTTGCCCTGCAGTGCATCGGCAAGCCCAAGGGCGTCATTCGCAGCCAGGTGCCCGAGGTGCTGCGTCTGGTCGGCCTGGCCGATCAGATGGACTCGCTGCCCGACCAGCTTTCCGGTGGCGAGCAGCAGCGCGTTGCCGTCGCCCGCGCTATGGTCAACCGTCCGCCGCTGCTGATCTGCGACGAGCCCACGGGTAACCTCGACCCGGCGATCTCGCTGGGCATCATGAAGCTGCTCGAGCGTATTAACCGCACCGGCACCACCGTGATCGTCGCCACGCACGACCGCGAGATGGTCGATAGCATGCACCGTCGCGTGATCGCCCTCGAGGGCGGCCACGTTATCCGCGACCAGGAGAGGGGAGGTTACGGCAACTATGGCACCAACTAACGTGGGCTACTCCTTCAAAGAGGCAATCAGCCACTTCTTCCGTAACTGGACTACCTCGCTCGGCGCCGTCATCACGATCTTCCTTTCGCTGTTTATCATCGGCCTGTTCATCATGGGCTCCGCGATGCTGAACTCCGTGATCGGCACCGTCGAGGATCAGGTTGTCATCAACGCGTTCATTAGTGATGACGCCGATCAGGCCGATGTTCAGGCTTTTGAGGCCGAGCTCAAGACGTGGAGCAACGTCAAGTCCGTGACCTATAAGGACAAGGACGACGCGCTGGCCGAGTATACGAGCAAGATGTCGGGTAACGCCGACGCCACCATGAGCGCGCTCGACGGCCAGAACCCGCTGCCCGCCTCGTTTGCGATTGAGATGGACGATCCGTCTCAGGTCGAGAGCACGGCCAAGAAGCTCAAGAAGAATGCCGACTTCCAAAAGATCGCGGACGACGGCGACGTCAACGCGAGCGTACTGTATGGCCAGGAGGAAGTAAGCCGCCTGTTCCAGGTGACCAACTACATCCGTATTGCCGCCGTGGTGCTCGTCGGCCTGCTGACCTTTATCGCGTTCATCTTTATCAACAACACGATTCGCCTGTCCATCACGGCGCGTCGTCGTGAGATTGCGATTATGCGTCTGGTCGGCGCCAGCAACGGCTTCATTCGCGGCCCGTTTATCACCGAGGGCGTGCTGCAGGCCATTTTGGGCTCGCTGCTTTCCATCGGCGTTCTGGAGCTGCTGCGCAATCTGATGATTCCGCGTCTGCAGGAGAGCATCGGCTGGATGTCGTTTGCCCTGCCGATGCAGTACTACCTGGTGACCTATGCTGCGCTGATTCTGGTCGGCGTGATTATCGGTCTCTTTGGTTCTGCCATCGCCATGCGCCGCTACCTGCGCGTGTAGGCATGCCTGGAATTCATCCCTTCCAACGGGTCGTCTCTTATGGGGCGGCCCGTTTTTTGATCCCTAGGGGACGGCAGGATGGCGAATCATTTGGGTAGACTCTTTGGAGTCGGCAATCGATAGTTAGGAGGCGCCATGGGGCGCAATAACAAGCATAAGCGTGGAGCTCGCAATAAGCGCGGGCCGGTGCGCAGCGAACGCCGTCCGAGCCTGACCGGGCGCGTGCAGCTCCATGAGCACAGTGCCTATGTCATAACCGAGAATGGCGACTACAAGGTCATGGGCCGTGGCAAGCGCGAGATTATGGATGGCGATACCGTTGCCGTGAGCATTAAGAACAGCCCGCACGGTGAGCGGCGCGCCGTGATCGAAGGCGTGGTTGAGCGCGCAGCCATAAGCGTGGTGGGTACGTACCAGACCGCCGGTCCGCTCGGTGTGATCGAGCCGCTCGATTCGCGTCTGAAGGCTGACTTCTTCATTCTGCCTGAGGATACCTCGGCGGATCGTCTGGGCGTTCACCCGGGTGATGCTGTTGTCGCGCGCATTTTGACCTACCCGACGCGCCTGGAATCGGGCACTGTGACGATCGAACGCCGCATTGGCGGAGATGACGCGCCCGATTTGGGCGTTCAATATGTGATGGCGCGCTACGGCTATACCGATAGCTATCCCGAGGCCGCGCTGGACGAGGCCGAGGGGCTTTCGTTCGATGTGTCCGCGGCGCTTAAGGACCCGCTCCGCCGCGATCTGCGCGACCGCTTTGTCATCACGATCGACCCGGTCGACGCGCGCGACTTTGACGATGCCATTTCGCTGGAGCGCACGCCCGAGGGTGGCTACAAGCTGGGTGTGCATATCGCCGACGTTTCACACTATGTGGCTTGGGACGGGCATATCGATCTTGAGGCTCGCCATCGTACGACATCGGTGTATCTGGCCGATCGCGTGCTTCCCATGCTGCCCGAACGCCTGTCCAATGACCTGTGCTCGCTTCGCCCTGACGAGGACCGTCTTGCGTTTACCGTCGATATCGAGCTCGATGCACAGGGTCGCGTGCGGCATTACGATCCGTACCCCAGCGTGATTCGCTCGCGTGTGCGTATGGACTATGACGGCGCCGAGGCGCTGCTGGTGCGTGCCGGCGCGGTTGAGTATTCGGTGCTGGAGGGTGCGGCCGAGGATGTTGCGGCTGCCGAGACCTCGCGCGAGGAAGCGCTTGAGCGCGGTCTTGCGTGCGAGGAGGCCGCCCGCGGCTACAACGTCGACCTCGGCGATTTCCTTGTCGCCGCTAACGAGCTCGCCGAACTCCGCCGTCGTATTCGTCGCGCCCGCGGCTCAGTCGATTTTGACACGGCCGAGATTCGCGCTCTATTGGATGAGGACGGAGTACCCGTGCAGATTGTGGCGCGTGAGCGTTCGTGTGCCACGTCGCTTATCGAGGAAGCCATGCTGCTCGCCAACGAGTGCGTTGCAGAGTGGCTGGCAGACCGTGATATCGAGGCCTGCTATCGCGTGCATGAGGATCCGAGCCCCGATAGCCTGCACGGTGCCGCCGTTGCGCTGGCGCAGCTAGGCATCATCGACGATCGCCGTGCTGCCGGTATTGCCCTGGGGAGCCCCGATGAGCTGCAGGCTGCAGTTGATGCTGCCGCCGGTACGGCCAACGCACCGCTCGTTAACACGCTGCTTCTGCGCAGCATGCAGCGCGCGCTGTACAAGCCGCGCAACGAGGGCCACTTTGCGCTCGCCGCGCCGTGCTACTGTCACTTTACGAGTCCCATCCGTCGCTACCCTGATCTGGTGGTGCACCGCGTGCTCAAACTGCAGTTGGCCTATGAGCAGCTCGGCGGCAAGGACGCCTTGGTCCGTACGCCGCGGCTGATCGGCAAGGGGCGCGAGTCGCTGCCGCGCATTCTGCCGCAGATCTGCCGCGCATGCAGCGATGCCGAGCGCGCGGCAGATGCCGCCAGCCATGCGACGCAAAAGATCAAGATTGCCCAGTACTATGAGGACCGTCTGGGCGAGCGCTATGCCGGAACCGTCTCGTGGGTTAGCAGCATGGGCCTTTTTGTGCGCTTGGACCTGACGCAGGTCGAAGGCTTGGTTTCGATCAAGAGTCTGGGCAACGAGTGGTTCGAGTTCGACGAGGACGCGCTCACGCTCACAGGTGCCGACACGGGCACCCGTTACGAGCTGGGGCAGCGCGTGATTATCGAGGTCTCGCGCGTCAATACCACGCGTGGGCACTTGGACTTTAAGCTTATCCATTAGCCAAATCCCGACTCATGGTGGGGGAGCGGAGGGCGGCCTTTCGGGACCGCCCTTCGCATTTGAATCGTGGCTACCTTGCCGTCTGCTCGGCCGCCCGCTTACCTGCTATTTGAGAGGTAAAACCTACCAAAATAAACCTGTCCCTTTTTGGCAGGTTTACAAGAAAGCGGGGATGAGATGGCGACGGTGTACGGTTATGCGCGGGTGAGTTCGCGCGATCAGAACCTTAATCGGCAGCTGGATGCGCTGGGCGCCTATGGCGTGGGCTCGGCGAATATTTATGCCGACCATGCGAGCGGCAAGGACTTCGATCGACCGCGTTATCGCGAGCTGCTGCACGTCCTGGGAGACGGGGACGTGCTGGTGGTGCTTTCTATCGACCGACTTGGCCGTAATTACTCCGAGATTCTTGAGGAATGGCGACGCATTACCAAGGAGCTCGGGGTTGCCATTGTGGTGTTGGACATGCCATTGCTTGACACGCGCGCTAGGGCCAGCGGCGCGCCGGATGTGACCAACGTCCTGATTGCCGATATTGTGCTGCAACTGCTGAGCTACGTGGCGCAGGTGGAGCGCGAGAATATCCATCGGCGCCAAGCGGAGGGAATTGCAGCGGCGCGGGCGCGAGGGGTCCGTTTCGGTCGACCTCGCAAACCGTGCCCTCCTCAGTTTGAGCTGGTGCGCGATAGCTATGAGGCGGGCGATATTACCCGCAGCCAGGCAGCAAAGTGCCTGGGCGTGTGTGTGGGGACGTTCGATCGCTGGATGCGCGAGGCGGGGTAGGGGTTTGCGTCGCTTTGTCGCTTCCTGTTGCGATTCAAATTTTGATACGGTGACGATGCCATTTGGGGCTACACTCGCTGATATTCAAAAAAGGAGGTTGGCCCTTGGCGCGCGTAAAACAAATAATCGGATGGACCGCAATTGTTCTGTTCGTTGCAACGCTGGCGGGCATCTGGGTGCTGACGGAGCAAAATGCGGTGGAGACGTCGTTGCTGAGCGAGTCCACCGCGCGTGTGGTGGAGGGTCAGGCTACGGGCGTTCAGGCTACTGATGCCACGGGTGAAGCCCAAGCGGAGAACGGAATGACCGGGGGAACCGATTCGGCTGCCTCGAATGCCCGGTCTGGCCGACTTACTTCCATTCGCATGTGGGTGGGCACAAACGTCCGTCGCGTTGCCCATACCGTAGAATTTTTCTTCGTCGGGTTGTTCGCCTCGGTGGTCGTGGTTTGCCTTTCCAGGCATCCGTGGAGCGTATGCTCCCGTTGCGTGCCCGTATTGCTCTTTTGTGCCGCCTGCTCCGTTGGCGATCAGGTACATAAGATTTTTGTTCCCGGCAGGCATTTCGACGTTATCGATTTAGGATTCGATGCTGCGGGCTATGTCACCGCCATGCTGTTGGTATTGCTGACAGCGGCGTTGGTGCGCCATGCGACTCGGCCGATCGGCGCCCATGCGAGGCGCTAGCCTTAAGACGAGACATCGCGACTGCCTATGCTTCGACATTGACTACAATAACAGCTGCAATCGCGAGTGGTCGTCGATGTGCAGTTTTCCAGACACCTGTTTTCTCTAAGAAAGGAAATCCCATGGCGGTATTGTTTGTTGAATATCCCAAGTGCTCGACCTGTAAGAAGGCCAAGGCATGGCTGGACGAACATGGGGTAGAGTATATCGATCGCGATATCGTTTTGGACAATCCCACGGCTGATGAGCTTGCGACCTGGATTGCTCGTTCGGGGCTGCCGGTGCGGCGCTTCTTTAATTCGTCGGGCATGAAATATCGAGAGCTGGGCCTGAAGGCGCGTCTGGATGCGGGCATGACGGATCAGGAGTGCTACGAGCTGCTGGCGACCGACGGCATGCTGGTCAAGCGTCCGCTGCTGGTGGGCGACGACTTTGCGATTCCCGGCTTTAGGGAAGCGGCTTGGGCCGAGGCGTTGCTGTAGCGGCTGCGGAAAGTGCGACCCGGAATTCGCTTCCAGAATGGGATGCACTTTCCCAAAGTGGCCGGTTGCGGAAAGCACGTCCCATTCTGAGCTTCGATTGTGGGACACGGTTTCCGGTTGAGGGCTCGACGGGAAAGTGGGGACCAGTTTGAGCTTGAAATTTGGGGCGCACCTTCCGCCGGCGGGCCTGCCCCAGTCAGTCCGCCAGCTGTGCCCATTCGTGCGGATCGTAGACCTTTACGTGTTTGTTGGGCTTGCCGCTCCAGTACTCCTCGTCCATAAAGGGCAGATATGCCTGAACGCCGGGGCAGATAAAGGGAATCCGCTGCTGTTGCAGTCGCTCGCGCTGGCGCTGCTCCAGGTGCGCCTCGGATATGACGGTCGGCATACCGGACAGCTCGACGAGGCTTGCCTGGATTCGCTTAAGGTCGGGGAGTCCCGCGTGCCATGACACCCGCATGATCAAAAAGGATGCACGGCGGTATTTTGCCTGCATCACCGTGATGGCGGGGCGCAGTGTGGGATGGATTTTGTCCCGTTCGGGCCAAAGGTCAGCAGTGATCTCGAGGCCCAGGGTCTCCCATAGGTAATCAAGCTCTTCGTCCATGGCGCCTCGATATCTACGCGATCATTGATACTTCGATTGTGTTGCCTGGTGCTATCGTTTTCACGGTAGAATCTGCCAACGGTTGACGGCTACCGCTCACGGCGTTTTGCCCTACGTGTACAGCGGTTGGCTTCACAGGTCCTTCACGGGTTGGACTAAATTAGGCCAATTTGACTGAATTTCAAAAAAGTCAAAATTGGGGCTTGCGTCACGGCGAGACTTCCCGTATATTTCTTTCTTGCGCAAAGGCACAGCCGAGCGCAGCGATGCAGTCATTGGGATGTCGTCTAATGGCAGGACAGCGGATTCTGGTTCCGTCAATGGGGGTTCGACTCCCTCCATCCCAGCCATTGCATTTGCTACATATGGCCCGTTCGTCTAGCGGTTTAGGACGCCGCCCTCTCAAGGCGGAGATCACCAG
>URLR01000071.1 GCA_900548815.1 uncultured Collinsella sp. | reverse complement strand
CGAGATAGGAGTCCGTCTCGTGGGCTCGGAGATGTGTATAAGAGACAGGGCTTCCGCGACATCAAGGGTATCCTGCAGATTCGTCCGGACAGCTCCGGTATCATCCATGCCCATGGCTACATGAAGTCCAACGACGACGCCTTCGTGCCCGCCTACCTCATCCGCTCCGCGCGCCTGCGCACGGGCGACGTCATCGAGGGCTCGCTGCGTCCTTCGCGCGGCGGCGACAAGCGCGCCGGCCTCGCCAAAATCACGACCGTCAACGGTCTGGACCCCGAGCAGATTCGCAACCGTCCCAAGTTCGGCGACCTCACCCCGGTCTATCCCAACGAGCCGCTGCGCATGGAGCACGGCAAGGACTCCATTACCGGTCGCGCCATCGACATCGTGTCGCCGATCGGCAAGGGTCAGCGTGGCCTGATCGTGTCCCCGCCCAAGGCCGGCAAGACCACGATCCTCAAGAAGATCTGCCAGTCTATCTCGATTAACAACCCCGAGGTGCACCTCATCTGCCTGCTCGTCGACGAGCGCCCCGAAGAGGTCACCGATATGCAGCGCTCCATTAAGGGCGAGGTCGTGGCCTCGACCTTCGATATGCCCGCCGACAACCACACCCGCGTGGCCGAGCTCGTCATCGAGCGCGCCAAGCGCATCGTGGAGCTGGGCGGCGATGTCGTGGTGGTGCTCGACTCCATCACGCGTCTTGCCCGCGCCTACAACTTGGCGGCGCCCGCCTCGGGCCGTATCCTTTCGGGCGGCGTCGATTCGGCGGCGCTGTATCCGCCCAAGCGCTTCCTGGGCGCAGCCCGTAATATTGAGAACGGTGGCTCGCTCACCATCCTGGCCTCTGCCCTCATCGACACCGGTTCAAAGATGGACGAGGTCATCTTTGAGGAGTTCAAGGGCACCGGCAACATGGAGCTCAAGCTCGACCGCGACCTGGCCGACCGCCGCATCTTCCCGGCTATCGACCCCGTTGCCTCCGGTACGCGTAACGAGGACCTGTTGGTCGACGAGCAGATGCGTCCGTTTGTCTTTGGTCTACGTCGCATTCTTGCCGGCATGAACAACACCGAGCGCGCGGCCGCATCGTTTATCAAGGGTCTTAAGGGCACCAACACCAACCAGGAGTTCCTGGTGCGTTCGGCCAAAAAGCACAGCGACTACGAGCAGACGTTCTAGGTTGTCATCCACACGCGGCGATAGTCATCAATGCAATAAAGGGTCGGGGCTTTGAGCCTCGGCCCTTTTCTATATCGCCGCTTCGCACTTATTTTTAACCATAAGACCGACGAGCAGCAGGTTTCCCGTTTCAATCCGACATCGTCGCTTGCAATCGACGGGGCGGTTTCGCATAATAGCTTTTAAGCTTCGCGACGGAAAACGCAGATGAAACGAACCATATACCGTTGCTTTGGGGCATAGCCCCGCTTCATCTTCTCTCGCGCAGCCAACTGAATGATGCGATTTGGGTGCTGGAAGATGGGGAGAGCTCATGGCTTCTTCTGATGCAACACAACGAGCAGTCCTTGCCGGACTTTCGTGCGGGATCGGCCTTGCCGCTCCCGTGGTTATGTATGCCGCGACGCTGCCGTTTTCGTCGGTGAATGAGACGGTCGTGGCGGGTGCGGTTCCCTTCGCCGTGGGCGCGGTGGCGGGCGTGGGTATCTATGCCGCTTCGCTGGGTATCTCCGAGTACCGTGCGCAGCGTGAAGAGCGTCTGTTCCAGCCCGATGCCATGGGCGGTGCCGCCAATCTCAATCAGCATCAAAGCGAGTTCAAGACCGCCTCGATTCCAGCTCAGCAGCAGGATGCGACTCCTTACGCTGCGGCTTCTGCTTCTCAGGCTCAGGCGGAGCAATCTACCTCGGCATTCCTTTCCGGCCTGACCGGTGCGTTCCAGCGCCGTCATGCCGATGATGGTGTCCCTACCATCGCTCGAGCCGCAGATGCTATGGACGAGGACGAGGCTTGGTCTATGATCGACAGCATGCTCGACGACGATTCGCCGGTGAGCTGCGACCCTGCACGCTCGCGCGACGTCTATCAAGTCGCCATCGACGAGCTCACCAACGGCGGGCAGACCGGCTCCTTCAATCGCGACGACATCGCCGCCGCGGCGCGTGCCGTATCGGGCTCCCAGGCCGCCCCTGCGGGCAGCACGGCGGCTTTCGTGGCACTCGTTGCCAACGCGGCATCCAATAACGCCTACAGCGCTACCTCGTCGGACGCGAACGCTTTTGCCGATAATTCGTACGTTGATGAAGCCATGACCGCGGACGAGGAGGCCGTTGCCGCCCGCCGTGCCGCCGAGAGCTCGCTTTGGGGCGCTCCTGCCCAGCAGCAGGCGGCTGAGGCTGCGCCGTACAATGCAAACCTCGCCAGCATGCCTATCATCTCCGGTGCCACGGACATCGATCTCGATGACCTCGATGAGCCTGCAGCCATCACCGCATCGATTGATGCCCAAGATCGCATCGACACCGGAGACCTTCCGGACGCCTCGCTCGAGGTTGATGTTCCCATGGCCGATTACTCGGGCCACGAGGACATGTGGGCCGCCGCCACCGCGATTCTGGATGAGATTGACGAGCCCGCTCCTGTTGCAGCGCCCGCTCCCGTCGCTGCCCCTCAGCCTGCTGCCCCCGCCTATGTCGGCCGTCACAGCGCTGTGTTCCCCGAGGATACCGCCCGCATCTCGCGCGAGAGTATCGAGCGGGCCGAGGCTATTGCCGCCGGCATTATGGAAAATCGTCGTCACGAGCGCGTCAATCAGATCCTCGAGGAAGAGATCGAGCGCCTGCAGTCCTCCACAGCCAAGCGTACGGGCCGTGCCTATCTGAGCGTTATCGAGGGCGGTACCGCCAGCTTCGCGCCGCTCCGCGCGGAGGCATAACTTCTGCATGGTTAAGATCAATCGAAAATGGGCGGTCGCGACCTGCCTGATGGCGCTCTTGATCTGGGGCAATTCGCTGGTTCCCGGCTCGGGGTCGGGCTCGCTGAGCCTAACGGTCATGGAAGCTATCCGCTGTTTCCTGCACGGCGTGGGACTTCCATATGAATGGGTGACCAACTTTGTTGTTCGCAAGTGCGCGCATTTTACCGAGTATATGGTGCTCGGCATTCTGGCAACGCACGCCTTTGATTTTGAGGGCCGGCGCACCTTTGACGTGCTGCTGCCCACGGCGGTGTTCCTGCTGCTGATTCCCTCGATCGACGAGACGATTCAGCTCTTTGTGCCGGGACGCGCCGGCATGATCACCGATGTGATGATCGACTGCTGTGGAGCGGCAACGGGCGTTGTGCTCCGATATCTCTTACAGTCGCTGATGCACGCCAAAAAGGCCGCCTAGGACGTATTGTTTGGTCCTAGGCGGCCTTTTTTATTTGAGGGCTTATATGGGGCGTGGTGGCGTCGTTCCGTAGGTTGGATTTGCCGAGCGCGCCACGCCCTGTGGGTGCGTCTGCTACTGAAGCGCCTGTGCGCCCAGGGCCAGGCAGCCCATGATGCCCTGCTTGCCCTCGAGGCTGTTGTTGACAATGTAGGTGTCGATATCGTTGACCTCGGGCGTGACGATGTAGCTGTTGAGCATCTCGGCGCACTTTTTGCGGGCGAGCGGCACGATAGGGGTGTGATCGGCAACGCCACCGCCGATGATGATCTTCTGCGGGGCATAGCACAGCGTGTAGGTCATGAGTGCCTGTGCCAGATAGCCCGCGAGCAGATCCATGGCCTCCGGGTCATCGGCCATGTCTCCGGCACTCTTGCCATTCCAGCGCTTTTTAACGCCGGGGCCTGCGATGAGGCCCTCGAGGCAGTTGTCGTGGAAGGGGCAGGCGCTATGCTCGCCGATGGTGTCGCGCGGGTCGCGCGTGACCAGGATATGGCCGGCCTCGGGATGCATCATGCCGTGTACGAGCTTGCCGCCCGATAGCACGCCGGCGCCCACGCCGGTGCCGATGGTCAGGTAGATCACGTCTGTGAGGCCCTGGGCGCAACCAAAGGTGACCTCGCCCAGGCAGGCGACGTTGACGTCGGTGTCGTAGCCGCAGGGAATATTGAGCTCGTTTTGGATGGTGCCCAGCAGGTCAAAGTAGCGCCATGCCGTTTTGGGCGTCTCCAGGATCTTGCCGTATTGGGGCGAGGCAGGGTTGACTGCGGTGGGGCCAAAGGCGCCGATGCCCAGCGCGGCGATGCCCTTGTCGGCAAACCATGCGTTGACGGCCTCGACGGTCTTCTGCGGAGTCGTGGTCACGATCTGCTCACGCTCCAGGACCGTGCCGTCTGCATAGCCCGTGGCGCAGACCATCTTGGTGCCGCCGGCCTCGAGCGCTCCGATAAGTTGCTGCTCTTCCATAATATTCCTCTCACTGGGACGAGTTGCTCCATGACTAAAGTATAGAGCTCTAAACCATTTAAGAAAGCGCCATAAAAAGAAGCCTCGCAACGCGGCAGGCGGTGCGGGGCTTCTTTAGTTACTTTAGTTGCCGGGTCGTCCTTACCCGCGCGGTTTGATTTTATCACGCAGGGACTTGAGGTTCTCCAGTGCCGCGTTAAGCGTCTCGTCTCGCTTGGCAAAGTGGAAACGAATCAGGTGGTTGACGGGCTCGCGGAAGAAGCTCGAGCCGGGCACGGCGCCCACGCCCACCTTAGACGCGAGGTCCTCGCAGAATTCGAGGTCGCTGTCATAGCCAAACTCAGAGATGTCCATCATGACGTAGTAGGCGCCCTGCGGCACGTTATGCTCAAGACCGATGCTGTCGAGTCCCTGGCAGAACAGGTCGCGTTTGGCGGCATAGAGGTCAAGGACCTCATCGTAATAGCTGTCGTCGAAGTTGAGGGCGGTGACGACGGCTTCCTGCAGGGGAGCGGCGGCGCCCACGGTGAGGAAGTTGTGGACCTTTTTGATGCGCTCGGTGATTTCGGCAGGGGCGATAGTGTAGCCCAGACGCCAGCCGGTGATGGAGTAGGTCTTGGACAGCGAGCTGCAGCTGATGGTGCGCTCGAACATGCCAGGCAGCGTGGCCATGTAGACGTGCTCATGGGGTGCGTAGACGATGTGCTCGTATACCTCGTCGGTGATGCAATAGGCGTCGTACTTTTTGCAGAGGTCGGCGATAAAGGTGAGCTCCTCGCGCGTAAAGACCTTGCCGCAGGGGTTGGAAGGGTTGCACAGGACGATGGCCTTTGGGTCGTTGTCGCGGAAGGCCGCCTCGAGGACCTCGCGGTCGAAGTCAAAGGTGGGCGGGTTGAGCGGCACATAGATGGGCTCGGCTCCCGAGAGAATGGTGTCAGCGCCGTAGTTCTCGTAGAACGGCGAGAAGATGACGACCTTGTCGCCGGGGTTCGTGACCGTCATCATGGCGGCCATCATGGCCTCGGTGGAGCCGCAAGTGACTACGATATTCTCGTTGGGGTTCACCGGCATGCCCATAAAGTGCTCCTGTTTGGCGGCGAGCGCCTCGCGCATGGCCTGGGAGCCCCAGGTGATGGAGTACTGGTGGTAAAGCGGCTTGGGGTCGGTGGCGATGGTGCCCAGACTATTGAGCAGCTGCGCCGGGGGATCGAAGTCGGGGAAGCCCTGCGACAGGTTGACGGCGCCATACTTGTTGGAGATGCGCGTCATACGGCGGATGACCGAATCGGTAAACGTTGCCGTGCGGTTGGAGAGTTCTTTCATGCCGGTCCTTTCGAGCATTTGCAGTGGGGCAAGTTTACTCCTATGAAACCGGTGGGATTTGCTCGAAATGGATCCGAAAAACTCTTTTCAAAATTCTTGAAAATTGGGGCTTGCATCGCGTGGCGTTCCTTGCAATAATAGTCGAGCGCGAAGCGCGCAGGACACGGTGGGTGTAGCTCAGTTGGCTAGAGCGACGGGTTGTGGTCCCGTAGGTCGAGGGTTCGAGTCCCTTTACCCACCCCAGTTCTTGCTTCGTGTTGATATCGGGTCGTTAGCTCAGTTGGTAGAGCAGGGGACTCTTAATCCCAAGGTCCAGGGTTCGACCCCCTGACGGCCCACCCAAAGATTGTTAAAGCGACTGGCTCAGGCTGGTCGCTTTTTTGTTGACCTCGTATGGGGTCGAACCCGTAAGGGCGCGGAGCTGAGGAAATACGTAAGCATTTACCAGCGTAGCGCGCAAGGCGCCTTGGCGCCGCAGCGGCCGCCTGCGCAGCAGGCTGACCCCCTGACGGCCCACCAAAGCATGTTAAAGAGACTGGCTTCGGTTGGCCGTCTTTTTTTGTTGACCTTTCATGGGGTCGAACCCGAAAGGGCGCGGAGCTGAGAAATCTGCACCGTGATTCCCTTAGGGAAAACACTGCTAAAGCCCCGTAGGCGTGTTCTCCTTAGAGGAATCATGCTCACAGGGCTCGATGCATGTTGAAAAGTTGTGATCAAACTCAAAGTGAGAATCGATTTAGTCTGCTCGATAGTGCGATCCGAGACTTTCGGTTCGCTTACGCATGGCTTTGACCATTTTCTGTGCTAGTTGAATCTGCGATTGCAGGCGGGCGAGGGCTGCGACTTCGCTGTCCTGGGCTTTCTGTGTGCTCAAGGTCGTTGCCTCTGCCTTCAAGCCCTCAAGCTCGTGTAGTGCCTCGGATAGGCCCGTCTCGGTGCGGTTGATCATGCAATAGGTGCTCATCGTGTGCTTAAGGCTGTGTGTCAGGCGTTCGGCATCTGTTGTGGCAATGCCATGCTGGGGGAGGTCGATATCCGTCTTCGGGGCCATCTCAGGTGCATTCTGCGCTGCAAGGGCTGCCGATGCGCCTGCGATGCGCCCGAACACGATGCCGTTGGCGCTTGACAAGCCACCAATGCGGTCGGCGCCGTGCATGCCGCCTGTCGCCTCGCCGCAAGCGTAGAGGCCCTCAACGCCCGTGTGCGCGGTCTTATCGATCTTGATGCCGCCGTTAGCGGCGTGGGCATACATCGCAACGCGCATCTCGTCGGTCGGCGCGATGCCGTGCTCGTCTTGCAGCCAGGTGGCAAAGGTCTGCACAAACTCTGGGACATCCTCGCGGGGGAAGTCGTAGTGGAGTGCCAGGCCTTCGGCACCTGCCTGATCGATGACGAGATCGATAGCGCGGGAGGCCAAGCGTGACGTGAAGGGACCATATCCAGAGCGCTGCTCGAGCAGGTCGTCCAGCTTGTCGTCGGCAATATCTACCGGCTGGTCTACATGCACGTAGCGCCAGGTTTTCTCGTTGAAGACCAAGTTACGCCTGGGCTCGATGAAGCCAGGCATCATCTGCATGAACTCTATATTAGTAAGTGTTGCGCCGTGCGCCAGTGCGATGGCCTGCGAGGAGCTGAGCACATCAGCCGACGTAAGGCTGCGCTCGAACAGGCCGCCTGTGCCACCGGCTGCGATGATCGTGGCCTTGGCAGCAAAGGGCACGATTCGATTTTTGGTAAGGTCGTAGAGTACGGTTCCGGTTATTCTGCCGTTCGTGTCCTCAACAAGGTCGATAAGCTCATGGCGGGGGAGCAGGCGAATGCCGAGCGACTCGATCCAGGTCGTCAGAGCGTCCTCAAGGGGCTTGCGGGTGAGGCCGCGCCACATGCGCGTCTTGTGGTCAAAGCAGGGGATAAACTGCTTTTGTTGAGCACTCTTGGCGCTTTGCGGACGCTGGAGCTCAACGCCCAGGTCTTGCTCGAGCCAGTCAATCGCTTGGCGAATGCCGTGGACGAACGTTTGGACGAGTTCGGGGTCGGCAACGCCGCCGCCGACGGTCTGGATGGTGTCGATGAGGTCCTGCTCGTCGTCTTCGTCGACGGGACCGATGAGGCCGAGGCCCCAGGTACCCGGGAAGAAGCTCGATCCACTCATGGTCTTGCCGGCGCTTGCCACAGTGACGGTTGCACCCGTGCGTGCCGCTTCGATGGCGGCGCAAAGGCCCGCAATGCCAGCTCCAATTACCAGTACATCAGTCGATTCCATCGGATTCCTTTCTCGTCCGGCGCATTGTCGCACGGGTGATCGGCAATGGGGCCGCAAAGACTCGGCAAATCGGTAAAGGGCAAATATGGCAGGTGGGCGTCAGGTGGACTCGGTCACTTCGGTCGGCTAATTTGGTAAGTTGCGGTGGAATACGGACTGTTTTGGCCTGTATGGATGCAATTCAGTCCGTATTTCACCGCAACTGATATATCGGACCTTCTAATAAGAGTAACCAATTTGGGACGGGGCAAACAAAAAGAGCCGCTACCCGGGTGGGTAGCGGCTCCAAAGCTCAGCTATATGAGCATCGCACGGGCGCGATTAGGCCTTGAGGGCCTCCTCGACGGCGACAGCGCAGGCGACGGTGGCACCGACCATGGGGTTGTTACCCATGCCGATGAGACCCATCATGTCGACGTGCGCAGGCACGGAGGAAGAACCGGCGAACTGGGCGTCGGAGTGCATACGGCCCATGGTGTCGGTCATGCCGTAAGAGGCAGGGCCGGCGCCCATGTTGTCCGGGTGCAGGGTACGGCCAGTGCCGCCACCAGAAGCGACGGAGAAGTACTTCTTGCCAGCCTCGAGGCGCTCCTTCTTGTAGGTGCCAGCGACGGGGTGCTGGAAGCGCGTGGGGTTGGTGGAGTTACCGGTGATCGAGATGTCGACGTTCTCGTGCCACATGATGGCAACGCCCTCGCGGACGTCGTCGGCGCCGTAGCAGTTGACGGCGGCGCGGGGACCATCGGAGTATGGGATGGTCTCGACGACCTTGAGCTCGCCCGTGAAGTAGTCGAACTGGGTCTTCACGTAGGTGAAGCCGTTGATGCGGGCGATGATCTGGGCGGCGTCCTTGCCCAGACCGTTGAGGATAACGCGCAGCGGCTTCTTGCGAGCCTTGTTGGCGTTCAGAGCCAGACCGATAGCGCCCTCAGCGGCAGCGAAGGACTCGTGGCCAGCCAGGAAGGCGAAGCACTCGGTGTCGTCGGAGAGCAGCATAGCGCCCAGGTTGCCGTGGCCCAGACCGACCTTGCGGTCCTCGGCGACGGAGCCGGGAACGGTGAAGGCCTGGATGCCCTCGCCGATGATGGCGGCAGCCTCAGAAGCGGACTTGGCGCCACGCTTGACAGCGAGAGCGCAACCGAGGGTGTAGGCCCACTCGGCGTTCTGGAAGGCGATGGACTGGGTGTTGTTGACGATCTCACGCGGGTTGAAGCCCTTGTCGGTGCAGATCTGCAGAGCTTCCTCGAGGGAGGCGATGCCGTTGTCGGCGAGGCACTTGTTGATCTTGTCAGCGCGGCGCTCGTAACCTTCGAACGTAACAGTCATAGTTATTTCCCTCCCTTTCTACTCGTGAACCGGGAACACGCTGGCGACGGAGTGAGTCTCCTCGTCGGTGCGCGGGTCGATGTACTTGGCAGCGTTCTCCCACTGACCATAGTGGCCCATAGCGCCAGCGATGGCCTCCTCGGGGGTCTTGCCGGCCTTGACGGCGTCGGTGAACTTGCCGAGGTTCAGGAACTCGAATGCGATGATCTCGTTCTTGTCGTTGAGAGCCATGCGGGTGACGTAGCCCTGAGCGAGCTCGAGGTAACGAGCGCCCTTGGCCTTGGTGCCGAACATGGTGCCGACCTGAGAGCGAAGGCCCTTGCCGAGGTCGTCGAGGGAGGCGCCCACGGGCAGGCCGCCCTCGGAGAACGCGGTCTGGCTGCGGCCGTAAACGATCTGCAGGAAGATC
>URLR01000070.1 GCA_900548815.1 uncultured Collinsella sp. | reverse complement strand
CTGAACGAGCGAGCGCTTGAGTGCGTCGACCGTCAGGCGCTCATCAACAAGACGCACGGCAACGCACGTCGTCGGCAGCTCGACGGTAGGCAGCGAACCGCCGCCGGGAGTCGACGACCCATCAACGATCTCCAGCTCAACAGCACTCGGGCAGCCGGCCTTATCGAGCCCGGCGACCATACGATCTCGCAGCTTGCGGGCACGTCGCTCCAAATGGGCCTGCGGAAGCGTGAGCATGTTGAGCACCGGCACCTCACGATGGGCAACATCGGCGCCATCCATGTAGATACACAGCGTGGCCTCGAGCGCCGTGAGCGCCAACTTGCCCGGGCGCAGGGCGCGCATAAGCGGATGCGACCCACAGACCTGGACCAGATCGCGACGGCCCATGATAATGCCCGCCTGTGCTGCACCGAGCAGTTTATCGCCCGAGCACGACACCAAATCGAGCCCCGCCGCAACCGAAGCCGGCGTAGGCTCCTCGCCGCCGCGCACCAGGATGTCATCGGGCAACAGCGCGCCCGAACCCTGGTCCTCGTAGAACAGCAGACCATGCTTGTGGGCCAGGGCGGCGAGCTCCCGAGAGCCCACCTCCTCGTGAAAGCCCTCGATGCGATAGTTGGAAGGATGGACCTTGAGGATCATCGCCGTATCGGGCGTGATGGCGCGCTCATAGTCGTCCAAATGCGTGCGGTTGGTGGCGCCGACCTCGACGAGTTTGGCGCCCGAAGCCGCCATGACATCGGGGATGCGGAAGCTGCCGCCAATCTCGACAAGCTCGCCGCGGCTGACGATAACCTCCTTGCCTGCGGCATGGGTCGCCAGCACCAGCAGTACCGCGGCGGCGTTGTTGTTGACCACGAGCGCGTCCTCGGCACCGGTGAGCGAGCGGATCAGCTGCGCGGCGTGCTCCTTGCGCGACCCGCGCGAACAAGTGTCCACACTGTACTCGAGCGTGCTGTACCCGCGCGCAACCTCGGCCACGGCCTTGGCGACCGACTCCGCGAGCGGGGCGCGGCCCAAGTTGGTATGGATGACCACACCCGTGGCATTAACTGCTGGGCGCAGGCTCGGCAGCGCAGAGCGATGCGCACGCCACTCGATGGCCGAGGCCAGGTCGCGCTTGGAACGCGGGGCGGCACCGGCACGAATCGCAGCGCGCTCCTCGTCGAGCTCGGCCGTCACGGCAGCATGCACCACCGCGTCGCAGGTCTCCCCCACAGCCTTCACAACTGGCCACTCTGCGAGCAGCTCGTTGACGGAGGGAATGGCGCGCAGTCGGGCGCGTACCTCATCGGACATGTTCTGGCTATCGCTCATGTGCGGCCTTTCAAAAGAAACGTGGATCAGTCAAATACATTAGCTGAGTCAATTACTCGCTATTATCCTCGCGCGCCGCGATCTTTTCCACGCGAACGGCGTTTTCCTGAGTGAGCGCGGCGCCCGTCAACGGGTCCCAACGCAACGGTGTATGGTCGAGCGGGCCGACGCCCAAGGCTTGAGCGCCGTCGGCATCGGCGCCAAACGAACGTCCGCCGGGGGCGGCCGACGTAAAGATACACGCCGGATGCAGATACGGCGTCGTCTCCACGCGCACGCGGTCGCGGCCCATATCGCTCACGAGCTCGACGATCTCGCCGTCGGCGATGCCCATGTGCGCAGCAGCATCGGCATTCATCTGCACGGCATCCAGGTCCGATCCAGCCTCGGCGGCACCTTGAGCCGCAAGCCTGCGCGAGGTATGCGACTCAAAGGGACGGTTGCCACTAATGAGGCGAAACATCCCCGGGCCGGGCTCCACCATGGGAGCGATCCAGTTGGGCACACGACCCATGCCGACTCGTTCCCATACGTCGCTTGCCAGCGCAATTTTGCCGCCGGCAAGCGGAATCACCGGCTCACCCGTGCGCGACGGCAGCGCCACGCCCGTATCGGCCCAGCCGCGCTCCTTGAGCTCGTCCAGATCGATCCCAAAAGGCGCCACCTGGGCAGCCGTCAAATCGTCAGACATAAACTGGAAATACTCGCCCACGCCACACGCCTGCGCCAGACCGGCAAAAATCTCCCGACCGGGACGTGTGCCGTCATGCTGCACAGGCAGCACGGCGTTGCGGTAGAACACGCGCGAATCGTTGGCGCCCACGACTGTGCCCACACCGCGGTCGGCCTCCAGATACGTCACGTCGGGCAGCACGAAGTCAGAAGCACGCGCCGTCTCGGACCAACGAATATCAATCGTCACAAGCAAGTCGAGCTGCTGCAAAATACCCAACCAAGCCTGTGCATTGCCATAGCCCGCACCGGGGTTACTGGCATAGACGATGAGCCCACGCAAATCGCCGGCAAGAATCGACTGACCGATGGTCGTGCACAGCCCACGCACCGGATCGACCAGTGGATAGCGCTCGGACCCCAGCTTGGGCTCGCGCGGCACCGGCGGCGTCGCAAAGCGCGTGAGATCGAGGTCGCCCAGTGAAAGCGGTGTGGGCGGATTGAGCGCGCCACCCGCATGTCCAATACAGCCCAGCAGCACATCGACCAAGCAGATAGCGCGTGCGGTCTGGGTGCTATTGGCATACGCGATGCCGATGCCACCATGAAAACCCGCATCCACCACAGCGGCAGGCGCGGCGGCAGCGAGATCGCGCGCCGTGGCGACAATCTCTGCGGCCGGCACGTCGCACATCGATTCGGCCCACTCGGGTGTCCAAGCACTGGCCGCCTGCGCCAGCTCGTCAAAGCCTGTGGCGTAGCGGTCCACGAACTCGTGATCGTACAGGTCCTCGGCTATCAGCACATGTGCGATACCCAGCAGCAACGCCAGATCGCATCCAGGACGTACGCGCAACCAGCGGTCGGCAAGCGCAGCCGAGCCGCTGCGCCGGGGGTCGACCACGATAATCTTCGCCCCACGGCGACGGGCATCGTTGAGCGCATCAACAGCCCCCATCGTCGACGAATCGACAATGGAGCGCCCCAGATACATGATGCAATCGGTGTGCGCAAGGTCGGAGGCGGGACTATAGCCCAGACTGTGCTCCCAGCCGGTAAGTCTGCTTACCTCGCAGGCGCCGTCGGCACCGTATACGTTGGGCGAGCCCAGCGCATGCATAAAACGATACGCCCAGTAACGGTCGAACGAGGGCACGCCGAGCGTCATGCCCAGCGCTCGCGGACCATGCCCGTCAACAATCCCCAAAAGGCGCTCGGCAATCTGAGCAAACGCCTCGTCCCACGAAATCACATCGAACCCCGAGCCATCAGCTCGTCGGCGCATGGGGTGCACAGTGCGGTCGCGCTCGTCAAACGGCATTGCCAGGCGATGCCGTCCGCGGGCACACAGGGCACGCGCCGCGCACGGATGCCCTGGCACCGGCAACTCGGCCGCCACGCGACCGTCCTCAACTCGTGCCGCAAAGGCGCAATCGGCATAGCATCCCCCGCATGTGGTCACCACGGCGCGACCGTCACGCTTCACAGCAGATGCCATCTCGATTACCCCTTTCACAAGCCAAACACAACAGGCCAACAGCCCGGGAACGAGCCCCAGGCCAAAAAAGCCTCCCGCACGGCAACGCCCCGCGGGAGGCCCAACGTCAAACAGACGGTATCTTACGCCTCGGACTTCTTGGCGTAGATAAACCAGTAGCCGAGCGCGACCAGAACCGCGCCGCCCACGATGTTGCCCAGCGTGGCGGCGGACAGGTTAAACGCAATGCCCGCAGCGTTGAGCGCATTGGCGCCGGCGACGTCGGCGCCATAGCCGCACGCGTGCATCACGGCACCCATGGGCAAAAAGTACATGTTGGCAACGCAGTGCTCAAAACCGCATGCCACAAAGGCGGCGATGGGCAGCAGAATGCCCACAACCTTATCGACCACGGTCTTGCCGGCGGTACCGATCCACACGGCCAGGCACACAAAGATGTTGCACAGGATGCCGCGGAAGAAGATCGTCACCCAGTCGATCGTCACCTTGCCGGCGGCGACGCTCACCATGGAATTGGCGACCGCCTCGCCGTTGAGCTTGTAAATGCCGGCCATGTACACCAAAAAGACGATGAACAGGGCACCGACAAAGTTACCGACCCATACGACGACCCAAGCCTTGAGCATCTGGACCAGGGTGATCTTTTTGCTCTTGAGTGCGCAGACCATAAGCGAATTGCCAGTAAACAGCTCGGCGCCGCACACCAGCACCAGCACCAGGCCCAGGCAAAAGCACAGGCCGCCCACGACGCGCTGGGCGCCCCAGCCCAGCGTGCTATCGCTCAAGAACACGGTAAAGAACAGGCCGCCGAAGGCAATGAACGCGCCGGCGAACATCGCCAAAACAAAGGCCTTTGCGACCGGCAGGTTAGCCTTGGTCACGCCGGCGGCCTCGGTCTTGGCCTCGATCGCGGCGGGCGCCAGGCAATCGGGAGCGGGGTACTCCGCCTTGGAATCTGCCATGTCAATCACTTCTTTCCTAATCAGCAGGGACAAGCGCTCCTATTGCTCTTGTCCCAGGCGGACAAAGTGGGAAAAGTCGTTGGCGGCTACGGCGTCGTACACGGCGTCGACGGCGTCAAAGACCTCCGGGGACATAGGGTTGTAAAACTCCGTATCGCCCGGCTGAATCCCTATGAAGACGATATCTTCGCACGATTGCTCGATTTCCTCGATCAGAATCGACAAAGGGAGCGAATGCGTGGTGAACATCGACTTGCGGGCCACATCGCGCTTATCGAGCAGGCGGATAGACCCGACGGGCAGCGCCATGTCGGCGGCATCGACCAAGACCAGGCGAGGCGGACGCTCGCGCTTGACCTCGATGATGTCGTCCTCGGGCGTTTGGCCACCGTCGATGGTGTACCAACCGGCAATGGGCGCGTCCTCCATCTTTTTGGAGAGCACGGGGCCGGCGGCATCGTCGGCACGCAGCACGCTTCCCGCCGTGAGCACGATACCCGCAAACGGGGCGCCGTTCACACGTCCATCCACAACGCGACCCATTACTGCAACCTTCCCGTCAGGTACACGCCCGACACATCGCGCACGCGCTCAACCAGATCGCGGAACTTCATCAGAAACGCGACCTGCTGGGCATGCAGGCCAAAGTCGTCGTCGAACACCGAGATGCCGGCCTTGGCCGAGCCGCGAAAACCGCGCTCGTCGAGCAGCGTGTCGCAGGCCTCGAGCAGCGACGGCACCGCCGCCTTGTCAAGCTGGCACTCGCCAAAGGATCGGATGGCCTCGAACTTGGTTTTGGCCTCCCCCTCCGGCAGCGCGTCGACGAGCGAATAGAACACGTTCACCGGCACCGACAGGCGCGGCTCAAAGCAATCGAGCACGCCGGTGTGGTGGCCCACGGCGAGCGTGTAGTACAGCACGTCGCAGGCCTCCTGGGGAACGTCTTCCTCGGTCTCCACAAACTTACGCGTGAGCTCGTAGAAGACCACCTGGTCGGGCGCGTGACCCAGGCAGGGGTCGGCGACGCCCTCGGCGGCCTCGACGCTTGCGCGCGAGGCATCGCCAAAAGAGCCGCCGAGCATGCCGGGGCCCGCAAAGTAACCAGAGCGGTCCGTGAGCTCCATCTAACGGCCTCCGGCCAGCACCAGATCCTGCAGCGCCGAGTACACCTCGACGCGGCGCGGATCGTACTGCTTATCGATGAGCAGCGCCATGGCACCGCGGATATCGCCCTTGGGCGCGCCCTCGAGCGTATCCATAAACTCGTTGGCCAAGTCGCGGCCGTAACGGTAGCCGCTCATGGCGCGAGCCTCGCGCTCGATGGCAACGCGCAGCTTGTACGGCACGCCGGGGTGCAGGATATCGGCCTGCTCGCCGGCGGCCTCAACCGTGGTCTCGGCATGGAGCTTTTGGTCCAGCAGGCCAAGTGCCATGGCAAAGCCATAGATGGTCTGCGCGGGGCTGGGCGGGCAGCCGGGGATGTAGACATCGACCGGCAGAATCTTATCCGTGCCGCCCCAGACGCAGTAGTTGTCGTAGAAGATGCCGCCGGTACAGCCGCAAGCGCCATAGGACACCACGATCTTGGGATCGGGTGCGGCCTCAAAGGCGCGCAGGGCCGGCATGCGCATGGCACGCGTCACGGCACCGGTGTACAGCAGCACATCGGCGTGACGGGGCGAGGGCACGACCTTGATGCCAAAGCGCTCGACGTCGAAGACGGGCGTGATGGAACCGAAGATCTCAATCTCGCAGCCGTTGCAGCCGCCGCAGTCAACGCGGTAGACGTACACCGAGCGCTTAATCTTCTTAAGAAGGGTCGCCTTGGCCTTCTCGATGCTCTCGTCGAGCTCGATCTTGGTCGGGCGGTACTGAAGCCGCTCGGGCAAAAGCGTGGGTTCGGCCATGGTTACTCCTCCTTCGTATCAAAATCCATGATGATGCCCTCGACCGGTGCAGGACCGGCGGGAATCTCGGGCGCATCGGGGTTGAGCTCGCGGTCGATATACTCCGGGTTCACGCCGTGGCCGCCCAGATACTCCATGCCGGGGCCCTGGGGCTCACCGGACGCAAGCGTCTCGTTGGCAGCCATGCCATGAGCGTTGCCGGTCTTTACGGCCGAGGCGGCGCGCAGGGCGTCGAGCTCGCGCTTGCACTCCTGGCACATACCGACGGTACGGGCAGCCTGCTCGGCCTCCATGCCGCCGGCCTTTTGCAGCAGGCGCTTTGCGTAGTCGATCTCCTTGTGCGGGGCAAACGGCTTGCCGCAGCGCGAGCAGTGCTCGAGCGTATAGACGCTCTTGCTGGTGAGGTCGTCCTTGCTCATGACGGCCAGCTCAAACTCCTCGGTGAGCTTGATGGCCTCCATGGGGCAGGCTTCCTCGCAGCGGCCGCAAAAGATGCAGCGGCCGTAGTCGATTGACCAGGTAATGGTATCGGCCGCAAGGTCGGTGTCCATGCGAATGGCATCGGCCGGGCACGCCACGCCGCAGGCACCGCAGGCGATGCAGAGCTCGGCATTGTGCTCGGGCTTGCCGCGCATGTCCTTGTTGGTGGGGAACGGCGCAAACGGGTACTTGACCGTCGCGTCGCCGGCCTTGGCGTTAACCTTCCAAAGCTTCAGCATATTAGAGCGCCTCCTCATCGAGCGGAGCGGCCATGGTGCCCTCGCCCGCGAGCGGCGACTTGTCGCGCCAGACGTTCTCGAACTGCTCCTTGTCGAGCACGTGGTCGCGCTTGGCGGCGACATCGGTCACCGTCACGCGGTCGGTGCAGGAATAGCACGGGTCGAGCGAGCCAACGATCAGCGCCGCATCGCCCACGGTGTTGCCGCGGAACATGTAGCGCAGGACCGGCCAGTTACTGTACGTGGCGGCCTTGGCGCGCCAGCGGTAGCACTTCTGGTTATTGCCGAGCATGGCCCAGTGCACGTCCTCGCCGCGCGGCGCCTCGGTGGCACCGATGGCGTACTTGTGCGGGGTGTACTCCCAATCCGTGGTGAGGATGGGGCCCGACGGGCAGTTCTCGAGCATGGTCTCGATCATATCGATCGAATCGTAGACCTCCTGGATGCGAACGGCGGTACGGCCGAAGGCATCGCAGGTGTCAGCCGTGGCGGCGTGCATCTTTTGAACGTCCGGATCGGCGTAGCCGTCGAAGGGATGGTCGAAGCGCACGTCGCGGGCATAGCCCGAGCCACGCATGAGCGGGCCGACCGGCGAGAAGTCGCGTGCGATCTTGCGGTCCAAGATGCCGATGCCACTCGTACGCTCAATAAAGTTGGGCGTGGAGAGCAAGACGTCGACGAGCTCCTGAACCTCGGAGCGCAGCTGGTGGATGGTCGTGAGCGTGGAGAGCTTCTGCTCGGCCAAAATGTCGCGACGCACGCCGCCGATCACGTTGAGGCCGTAGGTCTTGCGGTGACCGGAGAGCTTCTCGGCCAGGTCCATGGACTTCTCGCGGACGCGGAAGAACTGCTGGAAGCCCGAATCGAAGCCGGTGTAGTGCGATGCGAGGCCAATATTGAGCAGGTGTGAGTGCAGACGCTCGACCTCGAGCATGATGGCGCGGATGTACTGGGCGCGCGGCGGGACATGAATGCCCTGGGCGCGCTCGACGGCCTCGGCATAGGCCACCGAGTGGGCGCAGCCGCAGATGCCGCAGATGCGGTCGGCGAGGAACGTCACGGCGTCATAGTTCAGGCGCGTCTCGGCGACCTTCTCCATGCCGCGGTGCACGTAGAACAGACGGTAGTCGGCATCGACGATCGTCTCGCCCTCAACGAACAGGCGGAAGTGGCCGGGCTCGTCGGAGGTGATGTGCAACGGTCCCATGGGGACGAGCGTGGTCTCCTTGCCCTTGGTGTCGGCCAAGAATTCGTAGTTTTCCATGTCGCTCGCGGGGGCGGGGCGGAAACGGTAATCCATCGAATCCTTGCGCAACGGGTACAGCCCGCTGGGCCAATCGTCGGGAAGCACCAGGCGACGGCGGTCGGGCAGACCCTCGGGAATCAGGCCGAACATATCGCGCAGCTCGCGCTCGCCCCACACGCAGGCGGGGACGAACGGCGTCACGGACGGGAACGTCATCTTGGCGGGGTCGACCTCGGCA
The DNA here is from genome assembly GCA_900548815.1 of uncultured Collinsella sp. GTDB lineage: Bacteria > Actinomycetota > Coriobacteriia > Coriobacteriales > Coriobacteriaceae > Collinsella. Next base: position 1,205 of record URLR01000070.1, on the reverse strand, counting down.
CGCACGGTAACCCAGCCGGGGTCCTCCCCCTCCATGGAGATGACGTAGTACACGGCGTAGCGGCCGCACAGGGAGCGCTCGTCGTTGCCGACAATCACGGGAATCCAGCCGTAGCGCTCGTAGTACAGGTAGTGGACGGCCTCGGGCAGACGGTCCAGCTTGACGGTGATCGTCAGCTGGTCCTCGCACTGCCACTCAACCTTCTCGATAGCGCCCGGCACTGCGGCGCGCAGGGCCTCGACGTGGCTTTCGCAACGACGAGCGTAGTCCTTCTTTTCAGGTTCTGCCATGGTGCTAATTCACCTCACTTGTCTTGGTCTGGGAACTGAACACCATGCGGTAGAGAGGGGCCTCGTGGAGCTCTTCGACGCTCTGGTTCAAAACGACGGACGTTTCATCCTCGACGCCGCTCGTGATGGCGACCGGGGTGGCGATACCGAACCACATGACCACGATCGCGAGGGCGATCTCGGGGATGATCATGAGGGCGGGCACCTCGTGGCGCTTCATGCCCTCGGGCGCCTTGCCGAAGATGGACTTGAGCGCGATGCCGGTAAGGGCGAAGTACACGCCGGTGAGACCGATGGCCACGAGCACGACCACCCAGATGGGACCGGACTGAACGCCGGCCACGAAGGTGAGGAACTCGGAGATGAACAGGGCGAACGGCGGGAAGGCGGCGAGCGCGAGCAGGGCGATGATGGTGAGCGCTGCCGTGACGGGAGCGATCTCGACGACGCCCTTGATCTTGTTCAGGTCGCGGGTGTGGTAGATGTGCTGGATGTTACCGGCCATGCAGAAGGCGAGCGCCTTCGTGAAGCCGTGGAAGATGCAGTGCAGCAGGCAGGCGGCGATACCGAGCGGGCCACCGATACCCAGGCACAGCGCGACCACGCCGACGTTGTCGACGGAGGAGTACGCGAAGCGGCGCTTGATATCGTCCTGCTTGAAGATGCACAGGGCAGCCACCAGGATGGACAGCGTGCCCAGGATGAGCAGGAGCGTACGCGGATAGGTGTCGCCCACCGTGATGATGGACAGGGAGTAGAAGCGGATGATCACCAGCATGGCGCACTTGAGCAGCACGCCCGAGAGCAGCGCGGAGACCGGGCTCGGAGCCTGGGAGTGCGCGTCGGGCAGCCAAGTGTGCATGGGGAACAGGCCGGCCTTGGTGCCAAAGCCGATCACGATAAACGCGCTGTCTC
>URLR01000069.1 GCA_900548815.1 uncultured Collinsella sp. | reverse complement strand
CAATGGTATACGGGTGCATCATCGACGTCTTCAATACAGAAAATATCAGTGCGGAATGTTTTGGGAGATAGCCCAAACAGCCCCGGCGGGGGTCCTGTGTAGTCACCCTTTAGGCGGAACTCTCCTAATTATTTGGATGAGTCGTTTACTTACTTGTGCTGTTACCGTCTTCCCGCTGTTGTTGGGGTATGCTTTGTTCGTATGTAAACGTATGACATGTTGATGGGGGAGGGTGCTATGGCTCGCGAGAGTGCTCGTTCTAAGGATACGGCTAAGCCTGGCATCAAGGAAGTTGCGGCGGTGGCGGGGGTTTCGCCTACTACGGTATCTCGTGTGCTTAATAATCGTGGCTATATTAGCCAAGAGACCCGCGATAAGGTCCATGCCGCGATGAAGCGCATCAACTATACGCCCAACGATATCGCTCGTGCCATGCTCAACGGTCGCCTGAATCTTATCGGTATGATCGTCCCCTATGTCAGCAGTCCGTTTCATGCCCAAGTGGTTCAAGTCATTGAGCATACCCTGGCCGAAAACGGTTTTAAGATGCTGCTGTGCAATAGCGCCAATCGACCCGAGCTTGAGCGCTCTTATATCGACATGCTTCGACGCAATATGGTTGATGGCGTCATCGTCAACTCGCTTAATATCGGTGCCGAGGCGTATGACGAGATGGGCTTGAGTCTGGTTGGTATCGACTGCGACCTTGGCGAGACCTCTGTTCAGATTGCGAGCGACAGCTATGGCATCGGCGAACTTGCCACGCGTCGCCTGATTGATGACGGGTGTTCGCGCATCTTGTGCCTGCGCAACAATAGCCGCATGCGCATGCCTGCCAATAAGCGTACCGATGCCTACCACGATGTTGTGGAGCAGGCCGGTTTGCCCGCGCTTGTCCGTGAGGTCGAGTTCGTTAAGTCCGATGACGAAAAGAGTGCGGTCGTTGCGAAGATCCTCGATGAGAACCCCGATATTGACGGCATCTTTGCGGGAGACGACACGATGGCGGCTATCTGTCTTAACGTGATGAAGCAGCGCGGCTTGAGCGCTCCGGACGATATTAAGGTCGTGGGCGCGGATGGCGCCCGCCGCACTATGACGTTTATGCCTGACTTAACAACCGTTCGTCAAGATATCGATCGCATCGGAGAGCTCGCGGCGCAATCCATCATCGCTCTTGTTAACGGTGAAAAGCCCGAATCGAATACCAAGCTCCCCGTTGAACTCATTGAGGGCAAAACCGCGTAGTTCATCCCGTGCCAAAAGAATTCCTCAAACGCCTCTGATGACCGTTCGCCGGCATATGTCAACCGTTTGCCGACGACTGGAACTGCGAAAAGACGTATTGGTGTGAAAACGTTTGACATATGAAAACGATTGACATATCTTGCAGTTGTACCGAGTTAGTATCACGTGGGAAGGAAGTCTCGGATGCACAAGGTGTATTACCAGCCTGAGGGAATTTGGGTGGGCGACATCATGCCGTACGGCGAGGACGGCACGTTCTATCTCTATCATCAGCGTGACACGCGAAACCCCGGACCTTTCGGAGAGCCGTTTGGCTGGGCACTCGCGACAACCAAGGACTTCGTCAATTACAAAGACTTTGGCGAGAGCCTTGAGCGTGGCGGCGACGAGGAAGTCGACCAGTATGTTTATGCCGGCACGGTGTTTAAGGTGGGCGACAAGTACCATGCGCTCTACACTGGTTGCAATCGCGATAAGGTCAAGGCACGCTTGATGAAGCAGGTTCTTCTTCACGCAACGAGTGACGACGCCGTCAAGTGGGAGAAGAACATCGCCGAGACGCTGCTTCCGCCCCAGGAGGGTTACGATGACCGCAACTGGCGCGATCCCTTTGTGCTTTGGGATGAGGAGAACGAAGAGTACATGCTCATCCTCGGCACGCGTGTGGGCGAGGACAAGCGTCTGATGACCGGTCGTCTGGTCAAGTTCACCTCCAAGGACCTGGATACCTGGGAGTTCCAGGGCGACTGGTGGAATCCGGGCCTGTACACCATGTTCGAGATGCCTGATCTCTTTAAGATGGGCGACTGGTGGTATCTGGTGTTCTCCGAGTACAGTGATGGCAACAAGACCCGTTACCGCATGTCTCGCTCTATCAACGGTCCTTGGATCACTCCTGCGGACGATTCCTTCGATGGCCGCGCGTACTATGCCGCGCGTACCGCATTTGACGGCGAGCGCCGCGTTCTCTTTGGTTGGGTTCCTACGCGTGACGAGGGCGGCGACCCCAGCTCTTACCTGTGGGGTGGCACCTTTATGCCCCTCGAGATCGTTCAGCGTGCCGACGGAACGCTCGGCACCAAGCTTCCTGACAGCATGCTTGGCGCCTTTGGCGAGGTTAAGGCAGTCGAGGCCTTTGAGCTCTCCTGCGAGTCGGGCAAGGTCGAGCAGGTGCTCGCCGCGGATGCCGGTTCCACCTATATGCTCGATGCCGACATCGAGCTCGCCGGTGACGCTGCCGGCTTCTCGGTGAAGCTTGCCGAGGACGCCGAGTCCGGTCTTGCCTATGAGTTCCGCGCCAAGCTGCGTGAGGGCAAGCTCGAGTTTACGGCGGCCCCCCAGTATCCGTGGTTCCAGGTCAACAACATGGGCCTCGAGCGTCCGTTGTTCTTTAAGGGCGAGGGCACTCATCATGTGCGCCTGGTCGTTGACGACGATATCGCGACCATCTTTGTCGATGATGTTGCGCTTAACGCTCGATTCTGCAATAAGCGGGGCCAGGGTGTGGCGCTGACGGTCACCGACGGTACGCTTAAGTGCGCAAATGCAACGATCGCGTCTCTGTAATGGCATCAAAACGTCTTATGATTTCGTAAAGGAATGGAGAGGAACATGGACTACAAAGTAGTGTCTCAGCAAGTCGTCGATAACGTCGGCGGTCTGGAGAACATCGAGGGCGCCACGCATTGCGTTACGCGTCTGCGTCTGGTGCTCAAGGATACGAGCAAGTACAACAAGGCCGAGCTCGAGAACATCGATGGCGTCAAGGGCGTGCTGTACAACAGCGGCCAGCTCATGATCATCTTCGGTACCGGTACCGTCAACAAGGTCTACGATGAGTTTATGGCTCTGACGGGCGTTAAGGAGATCAGCGCTTCCGAGGTCAAGGGCGCCGAGGCGGACAAGAAGGGCAAGTTCTTCTCGGTCCTCAAGGTATTCTCGGATATCTTTATCCCCATCATTCCCGCTTTCGTCGGCGCTGCTATCATCATCGGCCTTAAGTCGCTGATCGTTGCCAACGGCCTCTTTGGCATGGAGGGCAGCCTCGCCGACCACAGCGAGTTCCTCAAGAACCTCGCAAGCTTCTTTGCCATTATTGCCACCACCTTTGACTACCTGCCTGTCCTGGTTATGTATAGCGCGGTCAAGCGTTTTGGCGGCAACCCGATCCTGGGTATCCTCGTCGGTATCGTCATGGTTCACCCGAGCCTTATGAACCGTAACGCGTTCGTTATGGATCCGTCGGGTGCTGAGTACTGGAACTTTGGTCCGCTCTCCATCCCCATGGTTGCTTTCCAGGGCGGCGTGTTCCCTGCAATCCTGACTGCCTGGTTTATGGCCAAGGTCGAGAAGATTGCCCAGAAGTACATCCCCGAGGTCGTCTCGTTTGTCTTTGTCCCGACCGTTACCCTGATTCTTGCTAACGTCGCCCTGTTCACCGTGTTCGGCCCGCTCGGCAACCTGATCGGCGACGTCCTCGCTGGCGTAATCGATGTCCTGTACAACAGGATGGGCGTCTTTGGCGCCTTTGTCTTCGCCGCGTTCCTGCAGCCGCTCGTCGTTACCGGTACGCATCAGTTCATTCAGGGTATTGAGGCCAACCTCGTTGCCACGACCGGCTTCAACTACATCCAGGCCATCTGGTCGGTTTCCATCATCGCCCAGGGCGGCGGCGCCATCGGCATGTATCTCATCCACAAGAAGCACTCCAAAGAGCGCAACATCTGCATGTCGTCCTTTATCCCGACGCTGGTCGGTATCTCCGAGCCCGCAATCTTTGCTGCAAACATGCGCTACTCGATCATCCCGTTCGTCTGCGCTTGCATCGGTGCAGGCTGCGGCGGTGCCTTCGTGAAGCTCTTTGAGGTGCGCGCTATCGGTCAGGGTCTGACCGGTGTGCTTGGCCTGCTCATCGTTACGCCCGAGACGCTCGTGTGGTATGTGGCCGGCAATCTCATCGCCTTTATCGTGCCGATCGTCTTGATCTTTGCCTACAACAAGGCAAAGGGCGTGCCGACCACCGATGAAGAGGGCGCTGGCGCTGGCTTCGACGTTAGCTTCTAGTTGAGCCGTTCAGCGTAACGTGCGGATAAGTCCATTTGAGGAAGGGCGTTCGACTCGTGTGAGTCGAGCGTCCTTCCCCATAGACGAGAAAGTCAACGGCGATGTTTAATCAAAAAAATAAGGTGACACGCGCGGACTATGAGCAGTGGCGAGCTGGACAGGACGAGACGGCGGCTCGCATCGCGTCCGACCCCGATAGGCTCCTGTTCCATGTGGAGCCTGAGCTTGGCTGGCTCAACGACCCCAACGGTTTGGTTCAGATTGGTGATACGTATCACATCTATCATCAATACGATCCGTTCGATGCTGCGCATGGCGGTCCAGTGCTTTGGAACCATCTGACGACAAAGGATTTTGTGACCTACGAGAATCACGGTCCCGTGCTGTTTCCCGATTCCGATTTGGATTCGAGTGGAGCGTATTCTGGTTCTGCCTTTGTACGTGATGGTAAGATTCACTACTTCTATACCGGCAACGTCAAGCATTTTGACCGCGATGATTACGACTACGTGTTGACGGGCCGTGAGCAAAACCAAATTCATATGGTTACCGAGAATCCCGACGAATTGGGCAAGAAGCGTGTGGCTGTTGGGCCGGTCGATTACCCCGACGATATCGGTACGCACGTACGCGACCCCAAGATCCTTGAACACGATGGTATTTACTACATGGTTCTGGGCGCTCGTACGAAAGACGACCGCGGCTGCGTGCTTGTCTATACTTCGCGCGATCTAGAGGATTGGCGCTATGCGACGCGCATTGAGCTGGGCGAGAAGTTTGGCTTTATGTGGGAGTGCCCCGATCTGTTTGAGCTCGATGGTGAGCTTATTCTCGTTTGCTGTCCGCAGGGTGTGCCTGCCGATGGTTGGCGTTACCGCAATCCGCATCAGTGCGTGTGGTTCCCCATCGAGGCCGATTGGGAGGCGCCGAGCTTTAAAATCGTCAGGCAGGGCATGCCCCCGATGGTCGATGCCGGTTTTGATTTCTATGCTCCGCAGTCCTTTGAGGATGCTGCAGGCCGGCGTTTGATGATCGGATGGTCGGGTTGCCCCGATGCGACGGCAGAAAACCCGACGGTGGCGCGCGGGTGGCAGTGCGCGTTGACGGTGCCGCGAGAGCTGAGCATGCGCGATGGTAAGCTCTGCCAGCAACCGGCGCACGAGATTGAGAGGATGCGCGGCGACTGCGTTCGCGCGACAGGCGGTGAAACCGTCGAGGAGCCGGGCCGCCTGTTTGATCTTGTGGTTTCCTGTGAGGGCGCCAAGATGGTCGAGCTCGAAATCCGCAAGGGTGTCTTTGTGCGCTATGCAGACGGGATGCTTACCCTCGACATGGGTGACGAAGGCTATGGGCGCGACCAGAGGTCGATCGAGCTCAGCGAGCTTCGCGACCTGCGCGTGCTTTCGGACACTACGATGGTCGAGATTTTTGCAAATGGCGGCGAGGCGCCACTTACGAGCCGTACCTATTCGCCGGCGGTTTCGGCGATGGGGTTGCATGCCGAGGGTGCGGCATCGATGAATTTCTACCGCCTCGTGCATTAACCGTGCATGGGGCACGATTGGACTTGCTGGGCGAAATGAATCGCAGTTGCCGCGGCCAACTACCGTTTATCGCGTATAGCGACCGTTTGCGGAGTAAGTAACACTTAGTAATAAACCGTGTAGAATCTCAGGTTAGCACGGAGTTTTCCAGGGAGACGCTGTCCTTTGTTGTGCGCAAGGGGCGGCGTCTCTTTGGCGCTTGGACGCCGTTGTGCAACAGTGCGGCGGCGCGTGCCATGTATTGAAAAGCCAATGTCGAGATGGGTCGTGATAATAATGGGCAAGTACGTAATCGTGGTTGAGTCTGGGTCGGATGTGACGCCGGAGCTCTGCGAGCGCTACGGCATCGTGCGCGTGCCCATGCATGTCACGATTGGTGACGAGACCGTCGAGGACGGCTCCATCGATCCGCTCGAGATTTACTCGCGCTGCAACGAGTTTGGCGTAATGCCCAAGACCAGCGGCTGCGCGCCTGCAGATTTTGCGCACGTATATGACCGTATCCATGCCGAGCAGCCCGATGCGACCATTCTGCATCTTGCGTACTCCGAAGTCACGACTTGCTCGCATCAGTCCTCCAAGATTGCGGCTAAGGGCCGCGACTACGTATTCTCCATGGATACGCGTTTTGTCTCGGTGGGCCAGTCGCTCGTTGCCGTCGAGACCGCCAAATACATCGAGGCTCACCCCGACGCCACCGTCGACGAGATCTTTGCATTTACGAACTCCGTCATGGACCGCGTGCTGCTGGGCTTTGTTCCTACCGACCTGGCCTTTCTTAAGGCGGGCGGTCGTCTGTCCAACGTCGCGTTCCTTGGCGCCCATCTGCTCAAGATTAAGCCCTGCATTGAGGTAACGGGCGGCAAGTTCGTGGCAACCAAGAAGTTCCGCGGCTCTATGCTCAAGTGCGCCCGCGCCTTTATTGACCACATGGTTGCGAAGGGCGAGATTGACTACTCGCACATTGGCCTGGCGTATTCGGTAGGCCTTTCCCAGGAGCTGCGCGACGACATGGAAGTCTATGCGCACGACCTGGGCTTTAAGGACGTTACCTGGACTCAGGTCGGCGGTGTCATCTCGAGCCATTGCGGCCCGACCGCCTTCGGTGCGGTGCTCACGCTTAAAGCGTAAGGCCTAGCGTCTATCGATTTCTATTGCCTCGGCGGCGGGCGGGTTGCGATAACCTTCCCGCCGCTCTTGCATGGGGCCAAATAGAACAACCCAATTGACTGCTAAACCGTTTCGCCATCAAGCATATGGGCTAGAATGACTCTGGCATTTATTTAGCTAAAACCAATGAGAGGCAAGGTAGCGGGAATGGCTGAAATGACGCTTGAGGGAGTGGACGCTCGTCCCGAGGACTCTGCGTTTACCCTGGGCCGCGTGCATTCGATTGAGACGATGGGAACGGTCGATGGACCCGGCATCCGCTTTGTGGTGTTTGTTCAGGGCTGCCCCATGCGTTGTGCGTATTGCCACAACCCCGATACCTGGTCGGTTAACGGCGGCACCATGGTGACCGTCGAGCACCTGATGGACGAGTTTCAGAGCAACCATGAGTTTTACCGCAGCGGTGGTATTACGGTATCCGGCGGCGAGCCGCTCTTGCAGCCCGCGTTTTTAGCCGACCTGTTCCGCGCCATGCACAATAACCCCGATGGTCGCGTGCATACCTGCTTGGATAGCTGCGGCTATGCGTTCGATTCCGCGCATCCCGAGAAGTTCGATGCCGTACTCAACGAGACCGACATGGTGCTGCTTGACATTAAACACGCCGATCCCGTCGAGCATAAAAAGCTGACCGGTTGCGATCCCGCACGCATTCTGGCGTTTGGTGATGAGCTCGCGCGTCGCAAGATTAAGGTCGTTATCCGCCATGTGGTGGTGCCGGGTATCACCGATACGGTTGAGGAGTGCGAGGCGCTCGGTCGTCTAATCGCCCCGTGGCATAACGTGGTTGGCCTGGAGATGCTGCCGTATCACACGATGGGTGTCGTCAAGTATGAGCAACTGGGCATTCCCTATAAGCTCGAGGGCGTTCCACAGATGGATGCCGTGCGCATGCCCGAGCTGCGCAACGCCGTCATGACGGGCATGAAAAAGCGCCGCGCGGAACTCAAAAACGCCATCGGCTAGCGAGCCATTTTCGCTCCCCAAGGGCACTCATTGGGGACAGACTTAAATGAGTACCACTGGGCACCAAGTTGATTGCCAAAGAGCCCCGTCAAGTTGCGGTGGAATAGTTCTTGTTTTTCGGCTTATGCCGCCCAAACAGGAACTATTCCACCGCAACTGCGTTTTGGGCGGAGATGCGCAACAGAATCGTGCCATTTGGATAAATACGCTTGTGGTTTCTTTAAAGACACCTTAAACGTCGCTGAATATCTTTGGAAAGAAATGCCTGCTCGGTATTATGCTGCTCATATATGAACGGTAGCAGTCAGGAGACCACGTGCGAAACAACGCATCGCGGGACGAGTATGTGCCGCAGCATGGCAGCAGATATGGGACGAAGGGCACGCCTTCGCGTGGCCTCGCTGACGCTCGCATCCGCGTGACGAAGATTGCCGCCATTGGGATGCTAACGTTGGCGGTTATTATCCTCGGAATTACCGCCAAAACCTACGCGTCGGAGCGAATGGCACACTCAGATGCGTCAACGGTACAGACGCAAAACAAAAAGGTCTCTGAATCTAAAGCCACCGCAAGTCAAACCCTGTCGACAGCGAGCCTCAAGACGAGGCTTTCGAAGGCGGACTTTAACGATATTCCCTCAGGCGATACCGTGCAGACCTTCTCGCTGGTTGATGACCAGATCCCCGCCCTGGAGGATGAGAGCCTCGCCGCGCTCCAAGATGCCCTTGACCAGGCCAAGGAATTGGGCGATGTGGGCGTGGTGTTCTACGACCTGTCAAGTGGCAAGGGCGTGACGTATAACGCCGATGTCGAGGTGTACGGTGCGAGCAGTTATAAGGCGCTCTATGTGCTCTACGTCTGCGAATCTCTGGTCGAGACGGGCCAGGTCTCACTCGATGATTCCCTTGGCACCTATGGCGGCTACAACATGGGCTGGCAGACGGTGCGCGACCTGATCGAGGCTGCGGTCGTTAATTCGGACAACGATTCGCTTATCGCGTTGCGTGCGGCGTTTGACCGTGTCGGTTACGAGGATTGGATTGTCAGTCTTGGCATCGATTACGATACCGCACTCGATCCAATGAGTGATTTTCCCACCTATTGCCCGCGCACCTCGGCCAAGTTGTGGCGCGAGATGAGCGAGTATCTGAGCCATGATACCGAGACATCGCAATGGCTGTCGGGCCTTCTGGCCTCTACGGCCCGATCGTTTATCCGTGACGGTATTGCGGACGACCAAGCCTTGGTGCGCAACAAGGCAGGCTGGATTAGCGAGGATGGTTGCTATTCGACATGCGATGCGGGCCTTATCGACATCGATGGCCGTACCTATGTCATGAGCATCATGACATCGATGCCGTGGAGCGACCGCTCGAGCGAGGTCACGGCTGCGATTGCAAAGGCTCTGTTTGATACGCGAGCTGCGCTGGCCTAGCGTGTTCGTTTGACGAGGTCAAACAAAATGCTGGTACCATACCGTGGTTGAGAATTACGTATAGGTTTGGGGAATGGCATGGCTACCATCGCGATTATCGGTGCACTCGAAAAAGAGATCATGCAGATTAAGGAAGAGCTGAGCGACGTTTGTGAGGCACAGGAGGCGGGCTTGACCGTTGTGAGCGGTGAGTTCGACGGCCTGACGCTTGTCGCCACAACTGCGGGCATGGGCACGGTGAATGCCGCTGCTGCGACGCAGCACCTCATTAGCAAGTATGCTCCACAGGCAGTTGTGCTTTCGGGTATCGCAGGTGGCCTGAATCCCAAGCTCCATATTGACGATATCGTCATTGGCAAGTGCCTGCGCTATCTGGATACCGATACCGCGCTTATCGCCGAGTCTGCACCGGGGCTCGAGGAGTTTGGCTCGACGTCTGCGCTGGTCGATATCGCTGCCGATGTACTTGCTGCTGTCTCTTATACACATCTGACGCTGCCGACGATA
>URLR01000068.1 GCA_900548815.1 uncultured Collinsella sp. | reverse complement strand
CAGCGTCAGATGTGTATAAGAGACAGGGGGCTGTCCCTTTGTCGCATCGGCTTACTAGAAAAGTAAATATTGTTTCAAGCGAGTAGCCGCCCGCCCGGGGCTTACCTATATCGTTCCACGCGCAGTTTCGCAGCGAGCGAAGCGACGCGAGAATGTTTGAGCATGGAATGATATAGGTAAGCCCCGGGCGGGAGGGATACGAGCGCCCTAGGCGACGCCGCTGGAGCCGAAGCCTCCGTTGCCTCGGTCGGTTTTGTCTAGTTCTTCTACTTCCATGAGGTTGACCGTGGGGACTTCTTGGATGACGAGTTGGGCTATGCGGTCGCCTTTGTTGATTTTGATGTTGTTGGAGGGATCCAGGTTGATGAGGATAACCTTGAGTTCTCCTCGGTAGTGGGCGTCGATGAGGCCCGGCGTATTGACTATAGACAGGCCCTGCTTGATGGCCAAGCCGCTGCGGGGCTGGACGAAGCCGGCGTAACCGTCGGGCAGGGCGATGGCCAGCCCAGTAGAGACCAGACGACGTTCGAAGGGCCTCAGGACGCAGTCCTCGTTGGAGCGCAGATCCAAACCGGCATCGGTGGGATGGGCGTATTTGGGAAGCTCGACGGTGGGGTCGAGACGCTTTATGTTGACGGTAATGTTGGACATGGAATCACCTTAGCTTGTCAAGCTCTTGCAGAAACTCATCGACGTCTTTGAAATCGCGGTAGACCGAGGCAAAGCGGATGTACGCCACCTTGTCGATCTTGGCCAAGCGCTTGAGCACCATGTCACCCAACTCATGGGACGTGACGGCCGTCAGCGTACGAGAACGCAGCTCGACCTCGATATCGTCGATAATCTCATTGAGCTTCTTAGTGTCGATATCACGCTTGATGGTGGCGCGCATCAAGCCGACGAGCAGCTTATTGCGATCGAACCGCTGCTTGGTTCCGTCCGACTTAATGACCTCAATTGGGTCTTCGCATCGCTCGAACGTTGTAAAGCGGTAGTTACACGAGCAACATTCGCGACGGCGCTTAATGGTGTTATTTGACTCCTGCATACGGGAATCAACGACGCGGGTATGTGCCTTGCCGCATTTGGGACAGCGCATGGTACCTCCTCTTAAACGATAACAAGGGTACCATGTGCAGCGCGATAATGATTACGAACGAGCAGGAACCTTAAGATGCGCACCGGCGGCGAGCGAACCATGCTCCAGATGATTGACGTTACGGATCATGTCGGAAGTCTCTTGCGTGGAAAGGCCTTCGATTGGATATTCCTCGGCAAGCGACCAAAGAGAATCACCAGGCTGAACGCGAATGGTCTCGTAGGTAACGTTGGAAACGGACTCGGCATACGCGGCGTGACGAGCGCTAAAGACCGACGTAGCGAGGACAAAGAAGAGCGTAAGCGCAACGGCAACGGCGACAATCGTCGGAACCTTCAGGGCAACGCGGGCCGGCACAACTGCAGCCTGCTGATTGCGAGCAGGCTTTACGGTCAAAGGCTGAAAGCCGGAGCGGCCACCCTGAACAACCGTAAAAGTGGGTTCAGCAGGCGTCACGAGCTTAAGGGCGAGGTTTCCCTGGACCATATTCGTTGCGTTCATCATGTTCTCCTCTCGCGTGTTTTGCTGAGAACAGTTTTATCAAGCCGCGCGGACAAAAATATCTGGCGCGAGAACGAATGTTCGGTTATTATTATCTTCGAACAGTTGTTCCTGTCAAGCAAAATTCGAACATTTGTTTGACACGGGTAGAGAGGATGCCCTGATGGCTCGCAAAATTACCAAGCGTCAGCAGCAAATTTACGACTTCATCAAGGAATATCAGCAGGAGAAGGGTTATCCGCCCAGCGTGCGCGAGATGGCTTCTGCCGTGGGCCTTTCCTCCCCCAGCACCGTGCACGCCCATCTATCTGCTCTGGAGGCGCGCGGGCTACTCAAGCGCGATGCCACCAAACCGCGCGCCCTGGAACTCTTTAACGAGGACGGTTCCTCTGTCTCAATTTCTAAATCTGACGAGCCCACCGCACCTCGCGGAACGGTCTCGCTACCGCTCGTTGGTCGCGTCGCGGCTGGGATTCCCATTCTGGCCGAGCAGAATATCGAAGACACTTTTACTATCCCGACCGAAATCGCCACTGATCAGGGTTCCTTTATCCTTGAGGTGCATGGGAGCTCAATGATCAATGTCGGCATCTTCAATGGCGATTACATCATCGTCCGTGAACAAAAGAGTGCCATGAACGGCGAAATTGTCGTGGCCATGATTGATGGTTCAGCGACCGTCAAGACGTTCTACAAGGAGCAGGGACGCGTACGCCTGCAGCCCGAGAATGACACCATGGAGCCTATCTATGCAACGAATCCCGTTATCTTGGGCAAAGTCGTCGGCTTGATGCGCCGGTTCTCGTAATGCAAAAACGCATCACTATCTTTGATACCGTCCGCGGGTTTACGATGATTTCAATGGCAGGTTTTCACGCTTGCTACGATCTCGCCTACCTGTACGGTTGGGATATGCCTTGGTTTACCCAGACCGTCTTTCAAGACATCTGGCGCGCCAGCATCAGCTGGGTATTCTTGTTTATCGCGGGTTGGATGTGCACTCTTTCGCGCAACAATATCAAACGTGCCGCCAAATACGCCTTAGCAGCACTCGTCGTCTGGTTGGCAACAACACTTGTCTCAGTCGACGATTCGGTTAATTTTGGCATCATCTACTGTATGGCCGCATGTACCGGCATCGTAGCGTTGACCAATCCCGTCCTTAAGAAGATTTCGGCGAGATGGGGCGTGTCCCTATGCCTTGTGTTGTTCGCCCTCACCTGGAGCATCCCCAAAACGACCTACCCTGTCCCATACCTGGCGTGGCTGGGATTTCCGAGCCCTGGGTTTGTTTCAGGTGATTACTACCCCATCATCCCGTTTATCATTATGTATCTTGCAGGATACTTCGCCGCACATATAGCGCAGGGAATCGATAAGACCGTCCCTAGCTGGGCCTGCGCCAACCCCCTACCGGCGCTCGCCAGCCTTGGACGTCATGCACTCCCCTTTTATCTGCTGCATCAGCCCATCATACTGGGCATTTTGGAGCTCGCCTACTCGGTGCGATAACGCTCAAGCCGAGGTGCAATACGAGCCGGCAGTTTCGCCACAATACGAACGCCATCCTCAAGATATTCCTCGTGCAAAAGGGTCCCCTGCTCATGCACGAGCGTGATGAGCGCACCTTCACGATATGGAATGTCAGCTGAAAGCAGTACATCGGTGGCAGCTGCCTCGCGAGCAATGCGATCGACGAGATCGTCAAGTCCCTCGCCCGTTTGGGCCGAGAACAGCACAGCCTCGGAATAGCGACGAAGGAAACTTAATCGATCGACGCTATCGAGAAGATCGATTTTATTGAATACGGTCAGCGTTAGGCGCTCTCCGGCGCCGATCTCATCAAGCACGCGGTCGACAGCCTCCAGCTGCCGCTCATAGTCCTCGTCAGACGCATCTACGACTTTGAGAATTAGATCGGCACCCAAAACCTCGGACAGCGTCGATTTAAAGGCATCGATAAGACCATGCGGCAGCTTTTGAATAAAGCCGACGGTATCGGTAATCGTCATTCCGCGACCGCCGGGCAGGCGATACGAACGCGTCGTCGGGTCGAGCGTAGCAAACAGCTTGTCCTGCGAAAGTACCGTAGAGCCGGTAAGACGATTGAGCAACGTCGATTTACCGGCATTGGTATAACCGGCTAAGGCAACGCGAAACGCCGGCGACTCGATACGACTCTTTGACTGGACATCGCGGCGCTGTTCAACCTGCTTAAGCTCGCGACGAAGCGCAGCGATCTTATTACGAATAAGGCGACGGTCGACCTCGAGCTGACTTTCGCCCTGACCAAAGCGCGAGCCGATGCCGCCGCGCGTCTGTTCCTTGGCGAGATGACTCCACATGCCACGCAGACGAGGCAACAAATATTGAAGCTGTGCCAGCTGTACCTGTAGGCGTCCCTCACGCGTCTGAGCATGAAGGCCAAAGATATCCAAGATCAGTGCCGTACGATCGATAATCTTTACCGGCTCGCCCACGGCTTTCTCCAAATAGGATTGCTGCGAGGGTGTCAGGTCGTCGTCAAAAATAACGACATCGGCATCCATGCGATGCACCAGGCCGCACAGCTCTTCAACCTTACCGGAACCGATAAACGATTTAGGATACGGCTTTACCAAACGCTGAGACAAGCGAGCCACGCACTGTGCACCAGCCGTGTGGGCAAGGCGCTCCAGCTCATCGAGCGATCGATCGAGTGGCCATGCATTGTCGCGCCACTCAACACCAACCAAAATGGCACGTTCGGGCTCGGGTGCCGTGGGAACAAGGGGGAAACGAGCCATTAGGCAGCCTCAATACGATGCAGGATGTCCTCAATGACCTCATCGATCGTAAACTCGTCCATATCAAACCACACGATACGGTCATCGCGCTTAAACCACGAAAGCTGACGTTTGGCATAGCGACGCGAACGCATCTTGATGAGTTCGCGAGCCTCATCCATAGAAATCACGCCATTGAAAGCATCAATGATCTCTTTATAGCCAATTGCCTGCATCGACGTCAGGGCATCTCCCAGCCCCTGGTCCATAAGACCGCGAACCTCATCAACAAGACCCTGTTCAAACATCAGATCGACGCGCAGGTTAATGCGCTCGTAGAGCACCTCGCGATTACGCGTCAGACCAAACCATAGAGCATGATAATGCTCGCGCGGAACACTAAACTGCGACTTTTGCTGCGCGTAGGACACTCCATCATCGTGCATTTCGAGAGCGCGAATCACGCGGCGAACATTATGGGGGTGGATGACCGCAGCGGACTCGGGGTCGCGCTCGGCAAGCAGGGCATGCAGTCCCTCCTCGCCAATACGCTCGGCAAGCTCCTGATAGCCCGCACGGCGATCGTCCTCAAGTTCACCCGAGGGAAAGTCCATCTCATCGAGGGCGGCCTTGAGATACAGCCCCGTACCCCCGCAAAACACCGGCAGGCGGCCCTCGCCAAGCAAGCGCTCAACATGCGCGCGAGCGTCAGCCTGATAAAGCGCAGCAGAATATGCCACACCCGGCTCTACAATGTCGACGAGACGCAGCGGCGCCGTACACCCATCGGGCGCCATCTTTGCGGTACCGATATCCATGCCGCGATAGATTTGCATCGCATCGCACGACAGCACTTCGGACGAAAGACGAGCTGCCAAACGATCGGCAACATCGCTCTTACCAACCGCCGTCGGACCGACGATCGCAACGGCGGAAAGACCTGCCCCAGGAGCAACCATTAGCGCGGCTCGCCCACAACGGAGCCAGACAAATACCAGGTCTTGGCAACGTCAACGTCAACATCAACGATCTTGCCAACAAGCTGGTCGATGCTGTAACCCTCTGGGATAGGCGCATGCACGGTCTGATTCTTGGGACTCTTGCCCAGCAGGACCGCGTCGTTCTTTTTACTCGTTCCCTCAATGAGCGCCGGCACCACAGCATGAAGCTCACCCTGGTTATACTCGTGTGCCGTGGTCTCGATAACCTTAACCAGGCGGTTGAAACGCTCGAGAATAACCTCATGCGGCGTGGGATCGTCAATCTCGGCGGCCGGAGTACCGGCGCGCTTGGAATAGATGAAGGTATAGGCTTGGGCATAGCGGACCGTCTCGGCAAGTGAGAGCGTCTGCTCAAAGTCTTCTTCAGTCTCGCCCGGGAAGCCAACGATAATGTCGGTCGAGAGCGCGATATCGGGCATACGGTTGCGAATGCGATCGACCAGGCCCAAATAATCCTCGCGTGTATAACGGCGATTCATCTCTTTGAGGATCCGCGTCGAACCTGACTGGACGGCCAAGTGCAGCTGCGGCATAACGGCAGGCGTCTCGGCCATGGCGTCGATGGTCTCGGGCAACAGGTCCTTGGGATGCGAAGACGTAAAGAAGATGCGCTCCACGCCCGTATCGCCCACGGCACGCAGCAGATCAGCAAAACGCGGCTTGCCAAACAGATCGCGACCATATGAGTTAACGTTTTGGCCTAGCAGCGTAATCTCACGCACACCCTGGCGCACCAAACCGGTCACCTCGTCGACAATCTCCTCGAAGGGGCGGCTCTTTTCGCGACCGCGCACGTACGGCACGATGCAGTAGGTGCAGAAGTTATTGCAGCCCGTCATGATGGGCACCCAGGCGTGATACTGCGTCTCACGGTGCCACGGCATACTCATGGCATCCGTATCCTCATGCTCATTGGTGCGGATATGACGCTTGCCGTCCAGGAACGCCTCGGCAATGAGCTCGGCCACATGTGCGATGGAATGCGTGCCAAAGATGACATTGACGTTATCGACGTTGGTGAGCAGACCCTCGCCATCGCGCTGCGCGATGCAACCACCAACGGCAACCACGCGCTTGCCCGAAGGCGAAGGCGGCAGGCTTTTGCAGGAATTACACTGACCGTATAGGCGAGTATCGGCGGCCTCGCGCACACAGCACGTCATGAACACAACGATATCGGCATGCTCGGGATCGAGCGCCATGAGGCAGCCATACGAATCAAGCAGACCGCTCACACGCTCGGAGTCGTGCTGATTCATCTGACAGCCAAAGGTGCGGATAAAGTAGGTTTTACCGGCAAGAATATCGCGTACGGAACGCTGGTCCATGTGCATAAGTCCTAACGATGGGGAGCGAAACGAGGCAAGCAGAAGCTATGCCACAGGCTTAACATCATCCATGACGACGTTATCCATAGCAGCTCGATTGATTTGGTGAACGTAGATAGAAAGGCGGATGGCCGTGCGCGACTCCCCGTTAATGAGGATGTCGGAGAACACGGGCGCGCAGGAAATATCAAAACCGGTTGGAATCAAAAAACCGCGCGCGATAGCCACGGCCTTAATGGCCTGGTTGACAGCACCGGCGCCGACACACTGGATGTTGACGGGTACACCATCCTTGACCATGCCGGCGATGGCGCCGGCAACGGACGCGGGCGATGATTTGCTTGATACCTTCAGGCAATCCATGAAGAAACTCCTGCGTTTAAAAGTACGTTTTAACTGCAATAACTGTATCGTACCGAGAGGACTCGGTAAAGGCACTATTCCTCTTTGGCAAGATCGAAGGTCACAGTGATTCGATCACGCGAAACACGAATCTTTGGGTCGCCGCAAAGGTTGAGATAGTATCGTGCGGCAAGGTCATTGAAGTCCCGCTCCACAGCACGCGAAAACTGTGCCATGTCATCCTTGGCAATACGTAGCCCGCGACGATCCTTCGCGAGATCGACAGGAGCCGGCGCATGCGAGGACGAATCACGCTCGCGCAGCAGACGCGCGGTCACACCGCGAACGGGCTTAATCTGCCCTGCCAAAATGCGATGTGCCGTGCGCTCGGACATCTCAAGACCCAAACCCGAGCAGATACGGATAAAGTCCTCGGCATCAGAGGCAAGGCCTAAACGATCGACAACCGGAAGCTCGCTCTCGTCATCAATAAACAGGAGACGAGACGTATCGAGCCGACTTGACGCCTGAGCATAAAGGGTCGCGGCAATCTCAGACGGAGAACCAAGATAGACATCGCAACCACGCAGCTCTTCGAGCGCAAACTCACAGGCAGCGCGAATAATATTATGCGGGCCGCGAGCACAGACATAACGTCCGTCCTCATCCTTGACGGCCTGGGGCCAGCTGGACTGATCGGCACGCTCACTGAGGCGGTCGGCTGCAACGCTCACCTTAAAGGCTGAACCAAGATCGACGCCGGACGTGACCACACGGGCCTCGTCGGTGTTCTGCTTGATCGAAAACAATGCCATGCCACGACCGTGAACGCCCCAACGGTCCATCTTCATGCTCTCGAGCTTGGAGGTAACGCGGGCATCGAAGATTCGCTCTTGCATATCCTGCGGAACGCCCGAACCGTTATCCAGAAAGACAAGCGTGCGGACGCCATCTTCCTTGGTCGTGGCGAGATAGACCTTGTCGGCGCCGGCATCGCGAGCATTACGGAGCATTTCGATGACGATATCCTCGACATGCTGAATGTCGTGCTTTGCCTGGCGCCGCTCGGCCTCCGAAACGCGGAGGCGGACATACCCCTCGCCAAGGTTCTCCTCGACGCGAAGGTTGCCCTCCCCCGACATCGACGCGATAAATGAGATGAGCTCGTTCGCGTCGCTCATGTTATTTAGCGATATCGACAGCGCGGCTCTCGCGAATCACGACGACGCGCACCTGACCGGGATACTCCATCTCTTCCTCGATCTGATGGGCGATATCGTGAGCCAGGACCGTGGACTGAGCATCGGAGATCTTGTCCGGCTGAACCATGACGTGGACCTCGCGACCAGCCTGCATGGCATAGGTACGCTCGACGCCGTCAAGGGAGTTGGCGATCTCCTCGAGCTTCTCAAGACGCTTGATGTAGTTCTCGGCAGACTCGCGACGGGCGCCGGGACGAGAGGCAGAAACAGCATCGGCGGCCTGCACCAGGACATCGAGCACCGTGTTGGGGTCGACGTCGGCATGGTGAGCCTCGATAGCGTGGACGATAACGGGCTTCTCGCCATAACGGCGGGCAAGCTCGGCGCCGATGACGGCATGCGGGCCCTCAACGTCATGGTCGATTGCCTTGCCCAGGTCGTGCAGCAGGCCGGCGCGCTTGGCGGTCACAACGTCCAGGCCAAGCTCGGAAGCCATCACGCCGCACAGGTCAGAGACTTCGAGGGAGTGCTGAAGCACGTTCTGACCAAACGAAGTACGGTAGCGCAGGGCACCAAGGGTCTTGACGATCTCGGGGTGCAGGTCGTGAATGCCGGTATCGAAGGCAGCCTGCTCGCCAGCCTCGCGCACGCGCTGCTGAACCAGGTCGGCAGCCTTGTGATACATCTCCTCGATGCGGGCGGGGTGAATGCGGCCGTCGGCGATGAGGTTCTCGAGGGCGACACGGGCGGTCTCGCGACGGACCGGGTCGAAGCTCGAAAGAACGACGGTCTCGGGCGTGTCGTCGATCACGAGGTTGACGCCGGAAACCTGCTCGAAGGTCCGGATGTTGCGACCCTCGCGACCGATGATACGGCCCTTGAGGTCATCAGAGGGAATGTGCACGGAGGTAACGGTGACCTCGGCAGTGTGGTCGGCAGCGCAGCGCTGAATCGCCAGGGACAGAATCTCCTGGGCGGTCTTGTGGCACTCGGCGCGAACCTGCTGCTCGGACTCGCGAATAATCGTGGCGGCCTCGTGGGTGACCTCGCCGCGAACCTTATCGAGGAGCTCCTTGTGGGCGTCCTCGCGGGTCAGGTCGGCGATGCGCTCGAGCTCGGAGGTCTGCTTTGCACAGAGCTCCTCGAGCTCGCGGGAGCGCTTCTCGACCTGACCGGCCTGGCTGGACAGCTGATGCTCGCGCTTGTCGAGAGCGTCGTTGCGGCGATCAAGGGATTCCTCGCGCTGCATCACTCGGTTCTCGAGCGTACGAATCTCGTTCTTACGCTGCTTGTCCTCGGCCTCGGCGGTCTGCTTGTTCTTGATGATCTCCTCTTTAGCCTCGAGCAGAGCCTCTTTTTTGAGGGTCTCGGCCTGACGCTTAGCATCACCGATCAGGGACTCAGCCTGTGCGTGTGCCGACTGGATCTTTTCGTCGGCCTCGTGAAGACTACCCTGCTTGGCGGTGCGCATGTAGGCAATTGCGGCGATGGCACCCAAAACGATGCCAACGAGCGCTGCGATGATAGGCATGCTCACTCCTTTTTATGGATTCGTTACACAACAAAGCGAACCGTCCTTACGAACGGCTCGCGACATTTGAGTAATATGGGCACAGCTTATGCGGGTCGGATACAGATAAACATATAAACAAACTCATCACAGATGAGCACATATCACAAAGCAAATGACAGTGTTTATCGTACGTTGAACCACAACAACTGTCAAATAAATGGCCCCGGCACGGCGGCTAAAACGCGGTGAACGGCAGGGCCACAAAACGCATACGCCTAAACCGCACATTCCTCGCGTTCGGCATCGAGACGTGCCTTAACGGCATCGGCGGCGATGTGATACGAGAAGCCCTTGCCCATCAAAAACCGAACCAGTTTTTCGAATCCACGCGTCTCTGGAACTGTCTCTTATACACATCTCCGAGCCCACGAGACGGAC
>URLR01000067.1 GCA_900548815.1 uncultured Collinsella sp. | reverse complement strand
TACACGAGCCTTATCGTCGGCAGCGTCAGATGTGTATAAGAGACAGATCTGTAACCGCCCATGGATTACCTGTCTTTACTGTACGCGTGGACGGCTCGTTCGAGTGGGCCATGTGTCCCATTCTGGAGGCTGGAATTGCGCCGACAAGTGGCAATATGCGCGGGTCCAAAAGAGGGGAGGGCCGGTGCTGCCGGCTCTCCCCGGGGTGAGGTGCCCGTTGTTTTAAAGGGGCGCGTGTACGCGGGCGTTGCCCCAACAGGTTCCTTGTTTATAGATATGCCCCAGTTTGTGACGTCCGGAAGTCCCGAAAGGTGGGCCATGTTTCCCATGTTTGCGGTGCCGACGCCTATCGTTCGTCATAGAAATCCGCGATGGCCAGGTGCGCTGACGCTCGAGTACTTATGGGCTAGACTTAGCACCATTACGTGTTTGACGCGGTTGGCCGGCGGTTGCCACCCGACCGATCTATATGACTTGAAGGTGCGTGCGTATGAGCCAAGAGATGATGGATAAAACCTGCCGCGGGTTTGCCGAGGCGCTTGCCGCGCGCGAGCCGGTTCCCGGCGGTGGCAGCGCGAGCGCCTTTGTGGGCGCGCTGGGCGCCTCGCTTTGCGGGATGGTCGCTCGTTATGGGGCAACTAATCCCGCGCTTGCCGATCGCGCAGACGATCTGACGCGCGCATTTGCCCAGGCAGACGAGTTGGCGCAGGAGCTTGTGGGTCTGGTTGCCGAAGACGTTCGTGCCTACGGGCAGGTGTCCGCGGCGTACGGTATTCCGCGTGACGATCCGGCTCGAGCGACCGCGATTCAGGATGCGCTGCACGTGGCCGCTATGCCGCCGTATCGCATTATGGATGCCTGCGGGCGTGCGCTGGCGCTGCTCGAGGACATGGCCGACAAGGGTTCGCGTCAGCTGCTGTCCGATGTGGCGTGCGGCGCCGTGTTCTGCCGTGCCGCTATGCAGGGTGCGAGCTTGACGCTCTTTGCGAACACCACGTCTATGAAGGATCGCGCTCGTGCCGAGGAGCTCGAGACGGCGTGTGATGAGTTGCTCGACACATGGTTGCCGCGCGCCGATGCGCTGGCGCGCCGCGCCTCCGACGCTGCAAGGAAGAGAGGATAGCCATGGCTGAACTGCTGAAGGGTGCTCCCGTTGCCCGTGCTTTGACTGAGGAGCTTGCCGCTCGTTGTGCCGCCCTGCGCGAGCGCGGCGTTGTGCCGACGCTGGCCATCGTGCGTGTGGGCGAGCGCGACGACGACCTGTCCTACGAGCGCGGCGCTCTCAAGCGCTGCGAGAAGGTTGGCATTGAGGCTCGTCGCGTTTTGCTTTCTGCCGATGTTTCGCAGGATGAACTGCTGGCGGCTATTAAGGACATCAATGCCAACCCCGCTGTTCATGGCTGCCTAGTGTTTCGCCCGCTGCCCGCTGGACTTGACGAGGATGCGGTTGCCGCGGCGCTCGATCCCGCCAAGGATGTTGACTCCATGACGCCGGCCTCGCTGCTTACCACGCTTTCGGGTCGTGGCGAGGGCTTTGCTCCCTGCACGGCCGAGGCCGTGTTGGCGTTGCTGGACCATTACAGTGTTGAGCTGGATGGGGCCAAGGTTGCGGTCGTCGGTCGGTCTCTGGTGATTGGTCGTCCCGTTGCCGCCATGCTTACGGCTCGCAATGCCACGGTGACGACCTGCCATACGCATACACGCGACCTTGCTGCCGAGTGCCGTGCTGCCGACATTGTGGTTGCCGCCGTTGGACGCGCGCGTACGATTGGCGTGGATGCCGTTCGCGAGGACCAGACGATCATCGATGTGGGCATTAACTGGGATGAGGACGCTGGCAAGCTGGTGGGTGACGTCGATTTTGTTGCCGCGGAGCCGGTTGTTGGTGCCATCACCCCCGTGCCGGGCGGCGTGGGCTCCGTGACAACGGCGATTCTCGCCAAACACGTGATTGAAGCGGCGGAGTGTGCATCGAAATAGGCGTTTTTGGCTGTTCAGGGGGTTAGATATATACCTCGTGGTCAAAAAATGCCAAATATGAGTACTGCTGCCAATATGGTCACATATAATTTAGCTCTCTTTGGCTCTCTATCGGTATTTATTATCGATAGAGAGCCTATTCTATTGGACCTATGAGGAATTACATTGTCCAGCTTTTGAACAAATGTAGATTATCGACGCCTGTGCCCAGAGAAATTGCTGCTACTAAATTGGTGACAGTACTCATATTTGGCATTTTTTGACCACAGGGGTTGCTGGGGCTGTGGTTTCGCCCTTTTTTCGCCGAAGCGATACACTGTTGCCGTTTGATTTCTTCGCTCAAGGAGGATGTGCATGCCGTGCACAACGATTTTGGTCGGTAAAAACGCAAGCTGCGACGGGTCGACGCTTGTCGCGCGTAACGAGGACTCGTCCAACGGGGTGTTTGAGCCCAAGCGTATGCGCGTGGTGCATCCCGACGAGCAGCCGCGCGTCTACACAAGCGTCCTGAGTCACCTGACCGTTGGGCTGCCCGATAACCCCATGCGCTACACGAGTGTCCCCGATGTTGTCCCGGGCCACGGCATCTGGGCCGAGGCCGGTTTCAACGAGCTCAATGTGGGCATGTCCGCAACCGAGACGCTCACCACCAACGAGCGCGTCCGCGGCGCCGATCCGCTCGTCGACTACGTACCCGCCAAGGGCAACGAGGGCGAGGACGGATACGTTCCGGCACAGCCCGGCGGCTTGGGCGAGGAGGACATGGTGACCCTGGTGCTGCCGTATGCCAAGTCCGCCCGCGACGGCGTTCGTATCCTGGGCGACCTGCTCGAGCGCTACGGCACCTACGAGAACAACGGCATCGCCTTTAGTGATGTGGACGAGATCTGGTGGCTCGAGACCATCGGTGGTCACCACTGGATTGCCAAGCGCGTGCCCGATGACGCCTATGTGACCATGCCCAACCAGCTGGGTATCGACAGCTTTGACCTGGATGACGCCGAGGGCGCCCAGGCCGACCACATGTGCTCCGCCGACTTGCGCGCCTGGATGGCCGAGTGGCATCTGGACCTGACGCTGGGCGTCGAGGGCGACGGCCCGGCTGCGGTCTTTAACCCGCGCGAGGCCTTTGGCTCGCACAGCGACAGCGACCACGTCTACAACACGCCGCGCGCGTGGTACATGCAGCGCTGTCTCAACCCCAGCGACGTGTGGGATGGCCCCGACGCCGACTACACGCCCGAGAGCGACGATATCCCCTGGAGCCGCGTGCCCGAGCGCAAGGTGACCATCGAGGACATCAAGTACGTACTCTCGAGCCACTACCAGGGCACGGAGTACGATTGCTACGGTAGCAAGGGCACGCCCGCAACGCGTGGCGCATATCGCCCCATCGGCATCAACCGCAACAGCCAGCTCGCCGTGTTGCAGTTACGTCCCTATGCGCAGCCGGCCTATCGCGCCGTGCAGTGGATGGCGTTTGGCTCCAACTCGTTTAACGCGCTGGTTCCGCTGTACGCCAACGTCGAGACCATGCCCGAGTACTATGCCGACACGCAGGCTCGCGTGACGTCCGAAAACTTCTACTGGGCCAACCGCCTGATCGGCGCGCTGGCTGACGTCCGTTTCCATGAGTGCGGTCGCGCGGTCGAGGACTATCAGGAGAAGGTCGGTGGCATGGGCCACAAGCAGATCCATGACGTCGACGCTGCCGTAGCCGCTCTGCCCGAGGCCGAGGTGCCTGCCGAGCTTGCACGCGCCAACGAGGCCTTTGCCGAGCGTGTCCGCGTGGAGACCGATGCCCTGCTGGGCAAGGTGCTCTACACCACGAGCTGCGCCATGAAGAACTCTTTCGCGATGAACGACAACGTGAGGTAGGGATTTCCCGTCGATCGAATAGCGCTAAAACGCTTTGTCGCTTTCACTCAATCTTGGGTACAAGAACGCCAATGCAGTTGTTTGTGATTGGAGACAACCATGGTTATGAAACTCGATCAGCTTGTTAACGGCGCCATCAACGTTGGCTTTGGCGCTGCCGCCGTTGCCGTCGAGGGCAGCAAGAAGGTTCTCGACGACCTCAGTACCAAGGGCGAGCAGGTGCGCAAGGACGCAGGCGCCCCCGATATCGCCCGCAGCGTGTCCGATATGTTCGAGCAGGCCGGTGGCACCATCTCCGACCTGACCGAGCGTCTGGGCATGCAGGGCGAGACCGCGGCCCAGCGCGTGCTCGACGAGCTCATCCTTGCCCGCGTCCGCGTCATGACCGCTCCCGAGCGCACTGCCTTCCTGGCCCATGTGCGCGACATCGTCGATTCGGTCGAGGACAACGTGACCTCGGTGCCCGTCGAGTCCGTTGAGCCCGACGATGCGAAGGATACCGAAGAGGCCGAGTAGCAGCGCAGATGGCAGATTCCACCACCGATTACAACAATCTAGACCCCTTGGGTGACGAGGCGGCGGTTGTCGATGAGGTCGACGCCGCCGTCTCGGGCGCTCGCAAGAAGCCGCGCGCCGTCGATATGGTGCCCGAGGAGCCCGACGCGATGGCGCCGGACGAGGAATACCAGCTCACGCCGGCGGGTCGCCGCGAGCGCATCGGACAGATTGTTCGCCTGGTCAAAAAGTACCGCGTGTGGGATAACCTCACGCCGGTTCGTTTGCGCCGCCTGCTCGAGGAACTCGGCCCCATGTTCGTCAAGATGGGGCAGATTCTGGCCAACCGGTCCGAGATTCTGCCGCAACGCTTTTGCGACGAGCTGCGTCGTCTGCGCTCCGACGTGGAGCCCGTACCGTACGAGGTCGTACTCAGTTGTCTGGAAGAAGAATACGGCCTGCGCCTGGGGGAGATGTTCGATGCGATCGACCCCAATCCGCTTGGTAGCGCATCGCTCGCGCAGGTGCACCGCGCTCGTCTGGTGACGGGCGAGGACGTGGCCGTCAAGGTGCAGCGCCCCGGTGCGCAGCAGGTTATGGCGCAGGACATCGATATCATCCGCTCGGTGGTGCGTATCGTTTCCAAGTTCGTCAACACCGATCAATTCGTTGACCTGCACGGCGTAGTCGAGGAGTTGTGGACCTCGTTTCGCGAGGAGACCAACTTTTTGGCCGAGGCAAAAAACCTCAACGACTTCTACGAGTTCCATAAGAGCGTTCATGGCGTGACGTGCCCTAAATCCTATCTGGACCTGTGCACCGAGCACGTGGTGGTCATGGATTACGTTGACGGCATCTCGATCGCCGATCCTGAACGCTTGGTGGCCGAGGGCTATGACTTGGAAAAGATCGGTGCCGCAATCGTCGAGGACTACTCGACGCAGGTGCTCGATGACGGCTTTTTCCATGCCGACCCGCATGCGGGAAACATCATTCTCAAGGACGGCATCGTCTACTTTATCGACTTGGGCATGGTCGGACGCATGTCGAGCCACGACCGCGGCATCGTCAAGGACATGATTTTCGCCGTGGCCGAGGGTGACGTGCCCAAGCTCAAGGATTCGCTCATGCGCTTTGCCGTAACGCGCGGCGATTCTGCCGAGCTCGATCATTCGGCCTTTTTGTCCGATTTGGACTTTATCGTGGCTGACTTTGCGGGCCTTGACCTTAAGGACCTGGATATCGGTGAGTTTTTGACCTCGCTGTTAAACCTCGCGCGCAAAAATGACGTTGAGCTGCCGAGCGTGGTGACAATGTTCGCCCGCGGCATGGTGACGCTCGAGGGCCTGTTGACCGAGTACATGCCTAACGTCAACATGATCCAGATCATCCAGACGCACATCAAAAACGAGAAGAGCACCTACGCCCGCATGCGCGAGATGAGCCGCGACTTTGCAGCGAGCAGTTATCGCGCGGCGAAGGGCTCGCTTGAGGCGGCCGAGTATCTGGGCTTGGCTTCGCGTATGCTCACGCGCGGTCAGCTTAAGGTGAACACGCAGATCATGAGCAGCGATAAGGCGCTGCGACAGCTAGGTGGGATTATCGACCGCATGTCGATGGCAATTGTGATCGCCGGTCTGTTTATCGGTTCGTCGGTGGTGTACTACGCGCGCATCGAGCCGGTTGTGTTTGGTATCCCGGTCATTGGCTTTATGGGCTACGTGAGCGCGCTGGTGCTGGCGCTTATGCTGGGCCGCAATATCTGGCTCAACAGCCACGGCGGCAAGCACTAGAGGCTGCGACCGTCACCGCATTTTCCTTTCGCAAACAATAGCTTTTACCTTGGGCTTCGCCTGCGTGCGAGGCCCTTTTGCGTGATAGCATATTGACGGTTTTAATCGATGGCCTAGATGGTGGTGCGGAGACGCACGAATGCGCGGTTTTCCTGCGCGTTTGGGAGAATCGGGGTGCAAGTCCCCGGCTGTACCAGTAACCGTAATTCCTCTTGGCTCGGGATGTTCGCGTCGCAGATCGGACGGCGCGCCCGAGTCGTTAAGGTTAAGTCGGATCGCCTCCCATCTTGCATGCGGCTGCGGCGTATGCCGCCGGTGTGCATAGGGCTCTGGAGGGAAGGGGGACCCCGATGGGGGAACTCGAGCGCAACATGCGCGATGACGTGGGGCAGTCTCAAGGCAACGCTCCAAGTACAGACAATGGGGGACAAATGGATATGTTTGAGGACGAGCGTGAGCGCGCCTCGTTGCATCGCCGTGGCGCAATTGCGCGCGGCGTAGCCAAGCGCGGCCTGGTGGCATTCCTGGCCTTCGCGATGGCCTTTGGCACCACACCGTCTCAGCTGTGGGCCGAGGGCGCCGAGGGCATTGCCGAGGCTGTGGCTCAGACTGCGACGCCGGGCGAGGACGCAGCGCTTGCGGGCGGTACCGCTGAGCAGAGCGGCGCCGAGGTTTCGGATTCCGAGGGCGCGCCTGCAGCTAGTGCAGCCATAACAGAGGCAGCAACTGGCGACGAAGGCTCGGCGACGGGGGAGAGCCCTGCCACGAGCGAGCAGTCTTCGACGGCATCCGCTGGCCAAGCGGGATCTGCCGCCGCGGCTGCCGTTCAGACAGAGAACCCGACAGAAACCGGCGATGTCGCCAAGAAGCAGGTCGAGGTCTCGTTCTCGATTATTGGCACCGATGCTGACGGCAAGGCTCAGACCTGGGTGGCACCTACGCAGCTCAAGCTCGACGAGGGCGCGACGGCTGCGGATGCCTTCATTAAGCTGCAGGAGAAGACGGGCTTCAAGGCGAAGTACGAACCGAACACGGCATACGGTTTCTACCTCGAAAGCATCACATCCCCGAGCGATGGTCGCACGCTTGCCTACGATCCGACGACTTATGCCTTCTGGCAGCTGTTCGTCGACGGCGCGTCTTCCTCGGTTGGCGCGAGCAGCGTCAAGCTCACCCAGGGGCAGAAGATTGAGTTTGCCTATACGGCTGGTAGCTCGTCCCCTGTCGTTAAAGACCAGGTTGCCGCAAATGTGACCGTCATTGGTCGCGATGCCCAGGGCAAGACTCAGACTTGGGTCGATAATGCGCAGTATGTGGTGACGTCCGGTTCGAGCGCGCTTGATCTTACGAAGGTCGCACTCGAGGCGAACGACATTGACGCCGTTGCTGCGGGCTCCTTCATTCTGAGCCTTAAGTACAACGGTGTTGAGCTGGGTACGCCCCAAGATTATTCGACCTATTGGCAGCTGTTCATCAACGGCAAGTCGAGTGACTATACGGCGGACAATGTCACCATCCATGCCGGCGATACCGTCACGTGGTTCTACGGTGGCTGGGGCGACCAGTTGCCGTCCGATTCTGTCCATGCTTCTGTTCAGGTTCTCGGTAAGGACAAGGACGGCAAGCAGCAGGTTTGGGCTTCGACGGGTCAGACGAGTCTCAAGGCAGGCTCCACTGCCAAGGATTTCCTTGAGCAGGTCGGCCTTACTCTCGATGCTGGCGAATCGTCTTGGGGCTGGTTCCTCAACGGCATTTATTCGCCCTTCGATGGTAAGTCCTATTGTGGCTATGATGCTGCGACCAATAGCTATTGGCGCTTCTACGTAAATGGCAAGTTCGCCGACGTTGGCGCCGGTGCCTACAAGCTCCAGGAGGGTGACGCCGTCACCTTTATGTATGGTGCTGACGCCGATGCCCTCCCCGGTCAGGTGCTTGGATCCGCCGATGTTATCGGTCCCGATGTCAACGGGAACAATACGCGTTGGGGCACGGCAAGCAATGTTTCTCTGCCCGAAGGCTCCACGGCCCAGATCCTTATTGAGGCAGTTCTGAAGGCCAAGGGCGTTGCGTACAACGGCTCCCAGAGTGGTGAGTACTGGTTCCTGAATTCCATTACTTCGCCGTTCGATCACAAGCCGTATGGTTGGGATGCTGCGACCAATAAATATTGGCATCTGTATATCAACGGAGAGCCCTCCTTACTCTGCGCCAATCAGATTACGCTCAAGAGCGGCGATAAGGTTACGCTTGCCTATACCACCGATAATTCGCCCATGCCCGATCCCGACAAGATTGTCGTGGATCCGAGCGCGACGACTCCTGATTGGGATGCCGAGTGGGCCGGCTACGGCAACAGTGGCAACGGTTCGACCGTAACGGATGCCAAGACGCCTGCGCAGGCCGCCGGTCTTAAGTGGGCCTTCG
The DNA here is from genome assembly GCA_900548815.1 of uncultured Collinsella sp. Classification (GTDB taxonomy): domain Bacteria; phylum Actinomycetota; class Coriobacteriia; order Coriobacteriales; family Coriobacteriaceae; genus Collinsella. Next base: position 1,628 of record URLR01000067.1, on the reverse strand, counting down.
ATTGGAAGGCCGAGTCTGGTCAGCAGTATGCCAACTGCAGCGAGCCTGTCATTGCTAACGGCTTTGTGTACATCGCGACCGAGAACGAGCTCATTAAGATCGATTCGTCCACGGGCAAAAAGGTTGCCTCTGCGCCGCTTGCCTCCAAGGTGAGCTATACCTCTCGTCCGATCTATACCAATGGCCTTATCATCGTTCCGCTCAACGGCGGTGCGGTCCAGGCGATTACTGCAGACAAGCTGATCTGCAAGTGGCTGACGCCTGGTTTGACGGACTTGACGCAGAGCTCCTGCACCGTCGTTTCGGACGGCGAGTACGTCTATGTAGGCTCGGTCGATATTTCGTATGACGAGAATTACAACGCGACCTACGGCAACGGCTCCTTTGCGCGCATTAAGATTGCCACGGGCGAAGTTTCTTGGCAGAACATCGACCCTGCCGAGGGCTATTACTGGACTGGTGCGGCTTTGACGAATAAGTATGCCATCGTTCCTACGAGCGCGGGTACGCTTAGGTGCATTGATAAGACGACGGGCGATGTCGTTTCGACCATGAAGCTCGGCGCTGTCGCAAATGCCGATTGCATTGCCGATCCGTCCAATGGTTCGACCTTCTATCAGATGACGCACGACGGAAAGCTCCATGTGATTTCGCTTTCGTCGAAGGGCGTGCTGAGTGAACAGAAGACGGTTGATCTGGGCCTTACGAATAATCTGAGCGCCCCTGCGGTGTCCGGTGACAATCTGATTGTCGGCGGACAGACGGCTACTGGCTCTGCTCTGGTTCTCTATAACCTGAAGACGGGTAAGACCACGATGGTCGCTGCTGCCGACGGCAAGGCGCTGCCGGCTGGCCTCAACGGTATTGCTGCTACTCCGCTGGTGAGTGTTCGGGGCGGCAAGACCTATGTGTACTTCACCGTTAACAGCGCGGATAGCAAGGATTACGTCAACTACTCTGCTGGTGGTGGCGTGTATCGCTATACACTCGGCGATGCAGAGGCGACGCAGATTTATGATGCGGCTGGCCATTACCAGTACTGTGACTCTCCGGTCATTGCCGATGCTTCTGGCAATCTCTACTACATTAATGATTCGGGCACGCTGTTTAAACTTGGAGCTGTCGAGTCTTGGACGGTTGCCTTTAACTCCAACGGCGGGTCTGCTTGCGACACTAAGTTTGTTGCTACGGCCGATGGCAAGCTGGTCAAGCCAGCCGATCCGACGCGCGATGGCTACACTTTCGGCGGTTGGTATACCGATGAGGCTTGCACGCAGGCGTATGACTTTAGCACGCCGGTGACGGCCGATCTGACGCTGTATGCCAAGTGGACCAAGAATGCCGTTAACCCTGGCGGTAATGGCGGCGCTGGTTCGAATGGCGGCGGCGGTTCTGGTACCGGTACTGGTTCCGGCACTGGCGCTGGCACTGGCACGGGTTCCGGCTCCGGCTCGAAGGGCGGCGCTGTCGCCCCGGGTCATAAGCCGACGACCAAGACGACGGTGTCGACCAAGACCGAGACCAAGGACAACAAGTCCGACAAGAAGGACTCCGATAAGTCCGATAAGAAGGACGAGAAGCTGTCTCTTATACACATCTCCGAGCCCACGAGACGGACTCCTATCTCG
>URLR01000066.1 GCA_900548815.1 uncultured Collinsella sp. | reverse complement strand
GAGCCTTATCGTCGGCAGCGTCAGATGTGTATAAGAGACAGGGCGCCGGGAAGGGAAAGTTGGGGTTGACCGCAGATGCGGTGGGCGCGGGGCGCGTGGGCTGCTTGGACTGTGCGGGCGGTACTGTAAACGTGCGGACCGGCGTGCGCAAACCCTCGACGGGCTCGGCGCCACTGGCATCCAGATACGCCAGCGCCGTGGCGATGGCGTGCTTGCACATGCCGGAATAGCGGAAGGCGGCGGGGCAATCGCAGTCGTAGTCGATAACCTCGTGCTCGTCCATGTCGAGCGCCACGTGCGTCTTGTACAGGTCGCCGCGCGAGCCGCGCACCGAGCCCTCGATGTTCACGTTTTTGGAGAAGCGCGAGCCGGAGTCCTCAAACGACAGCACGGCACCGTTGAGCATGAGCGAACGCCCCTTCATAAAGGTGCCGCTCAACGCCGCCTCTTTGCGAAGCGCCTGCACAAACGTCCCCTGCGTCATCACTTCCTCCAATCCACCCGGGGTAGCTAATTTGGGACGGGGCTATTTTAGCTACCCCCATATATCGGTTGAGAATTATCCAAATCCCAGCCAATTTGTCGTCAGCCAAAGGGTAGCTAAAAAAGCCCCGTCCCAAATTAGCTACCCCTCAGCAACGCCGTCCCTAGATAACCGTCACGCGGCCCTGGTTGCCCACAATGGCCTTGGCCTCGGCCAGCAGCGGAATCGAGCGTGCGTTGACCTTGGCCGGCACCTCGGCACGCAGCACACGCCCGTCCACCTGCTCGATAAAGATCTCCACGCGGTCGCCGCCCGGGTTGGCGGTAAGCACCGTGGCAAGACGCGCCATATTGCCCTGGCTAAAGCGGCTGTTGGGCACCATGACCTCAAACACCTTGGGCTTGTTGTTCTCCTCATTAAGCTCCAGTGGCACGATCTCCTGCGCGATGATCTGATCGCCGCGGTCCGAGCGCTCAAGCTTGCCCTTAATGCGCACAAACGCATCGGACAGCTGCGCGCCGGTCTCGGGATCGACCTCGCCGTACAGGTACCCCTCGGCCTCCTTGTAGGTCTTGGGGAACACCACGACCGTGGCCTCGCCTTCCATGTCCTCGAGCTGCACGATGCCCATGGGGTCGCCGTTTTTGGTCACGCGCTTGGACACGCTCGAGACCATACCGGCCCACCACAGCGCCTTGCCCTCGGGAATCTCCTGGTTGATGGTACCGCCCGTGGGGTTTTGCACCTCGTAACCGGTGTCGATCTGCGAGAACGAGAAGTCGCGCGCCTTGGCTAGCGCATACTCAAACGGGCGCAACGGGTGGTCCGAGACATAGATGCCCAGAACCTCCTTCTCCTGGCTCAGCTTAAGGTGGCGGTCCCACTCCTGGCCATCCGGATCGGGCACGCTCACCTCAAAGCCCGAGCCCTCAACATCGCCGAACATGTCGAAGAACGACGTCTGGCCGCTCGCGCGATCCTTTTGGCGCTTCACAGCGGCATCGATGATGTTCTCGGGGTTGTTCTTGTCCACAAAGTGCATCATCTGGCGGCGCGGATACCCCGTGGAGTCGAAGGCGCCTGCCTTGATGAGCGATTCGATCACGCGGCGGTTTGCCTGGCTCGAGTCCACACGCTCGACAAAGTCGTGCAGTGTCTTAAACGGACCGCCCGCCTCGCGCTCGGCGATAATCGCCTGCGCCACGCCGGTGCCCACGCCGCGGATGCCGGCCAAACCAAAGCGCACGCCCTCCTTGGTGGCCGTGAACTCGGTACCGGACTCGTTGACATCTGGCGACAGCACGGGGATGCCGTCGTGACGGCATGCCGAGACGTAGTGAACGATCTTGTCGGTCTTGCCCGTGTAGGACGTCAGAACGGCCGCCATGTACTCGTGCGGATAGTGCGCCTTGAGCCACGCTGTCTGCATAACCAAGATGGCGTAGCCGGCGGAGTGCGACTTGTTAAAGGCGTAAGATGCGAACTCGAGAACATCGTCCCAAATCTTCTGGGCGACCTCGCGCGTGTAGTTGTTCTTGATGGCGCCGTTCATCCAGTGGTCGTAGGTGGTCTCGTCCGAGCCATCCTCCCAGTGGAGCACCGTCGACGTGAGCAGCTTGATCTTTTTCTTAGCCACGGGTTTACGGATACGCGAGTCCGATTCGCCCTTGGAGAAGCCGCACATCTCGACGGAGATGAGCATAACCTGCTCCTGGTAGACCATGGTGCCGTAGGTTTCGCCCAGGATGTCGTCCAGACGGTCGTCGTAGGAGACGGCCGGCTCCTTGCCGTTCATACGGTTGATGTAGGACGAAACCATGCCGGCGCCCAGCGGGCCCGGGCGGTACAGAGCGATCAATGCCACGACGTGCTTGTATTCGGTGGGTTTCATGTTCTTGATCGTGGCCGTCATGCCGGCGGACTCGACCTGGAAGACGCCGGCGGTGTGGCCGGAGCCCATGAGCTTAAAGATCTCGGGATCGTCAAAGGGAATCTCTTCCTCTTTGATGTCGATGCCGAAGTTCTTTTTGATGTTTGCCTTGGCCTTGGAGATAACCGTCAGCGTGCGCAGGCCCAGGAAGTCCATCTTGAGCAGGCCCATGTCGGCAACGGTATGGCCCTCGTACTGGGTAATCTCGACGCCGCCCTTGGTGTCGAGCTTGGTGGGCACATGCTCGTTGACGGGGTCGCGGCAGATCAGAACGGCGCACGCGTGCACGCCCTCGCCACGGGTGAGGCCCTCAATCGAGAGCGCCGTGTCGATGATGCGGCGGGCGTCGTCGTCCTTTTTATAGGCCTCGGCAAAGTCGGGGTTAAACAGATCCTCTTTGCCGGGTTGTTTTTCGAGCACCTGCTTGAGCTTGACCTTGGGGTCGCTCGAGACCATCTTGGACAGGCGCTGGCCCATGTAGACCGGGTAGTCCAGGACGCGCGCGGCGTCGTTGATGGCCTGCTTGGCCTTAATGGTCGAGTAGGTGATGACGTGGGTGACCTTCTCGGGGCCGTAGAGCTGGCGAACGTGCTCCACGACCTCGAGGCGCCGCTCATCGTCGAAGTCCATATCGATATCGGGCATCTCGGTACGCTGCGGGGACAGGAACCTCTCGAACATCAGGCCGTTCTCGAGCGGGTCGAACGCGGTGATGTTCATGGCGTAGGCGACGATAGCGCCGGCGGCCGAACCACGGCCGGGACCGACGCCGATGCCGTTGTCCTTGGCCCATTGCACGTACTCGGCGACGATCAAAAAGTAGGCGGCAAAGCCCTTATCGCAAATGACCTTGTATTCGTACTCAAAGCGTTCTTTGATGTTAACGCCACCGATCTCGCGCGTGGCCCAGTCATCGCCGTAGTGCTGGCGCAGGCCCTTCTCGCACTCGCGGCGGAACTGGCTCTCGTGCGTCTCGCCGGGGTCGAGCAACGGGAAGCGCGGCAGGATGATGGAGTCCCAGTCCAGCTCAACGTAGCACTTGTCGGCGATCTCGAGCGTGTTGTCGCAGGCCTCGGGGCAATACGGGAACATCGCCCGCATCTCCTCCTCGGTCTTCATGTAAAACTCCGAGCCGGTCATGCGCATGCGGTTGGGGTCATCGACCTTTGCGTTCATGCCAATGCACATGATGACGTCCTGCACGGGCGCATCCTCGCGGCGCAGATAGTGGAAGTCGTTGGTGGCGATGACCTTGACGCCCACCTGCTTGGCGATGTCGATAAGCGTGCGGTCCATCTGCTCGTCGGTCAGGCCGTTATCGGTGGTAATGCCGTGTTCCTGGATCTCGATATAAAAGTCGCCGGGGTCAAAGGTGTCGCGGAAGGTCTCGGCCCACTTGATGGCGCCCTCCATGTCACCGCGGTCGATGTATTTGGGGATGATGCCCGCGATGCAGGCGCTCGTGCAGATCATGCCCTTGGCGTGGCGGCGCAGGTTGTCGAGCGTCACACGCGGCTTGTAGTAAAAGCCCTGCACGGCGGCCTCGGAAACCGTCTGCATCAGGTTGACGTAGCCCTCCTGGTCCTTGGCCAGAAGGATCATGTGGTAGAGCTCGGGCTTGTGGTCGCGGGCGAGCGTCTCGTCCGGCGTAAAGTAGACCTCGCAGCCAAAGATGGGCTTGATGACCAGCGGCGGCTTGAGCTCGTCGATGTTGCCCTTCTCGTCCCACATGGCCATGTCCTTCACATACTGGGCATGCTCGCGCGGGCTGGACTCGGGATCGGGTTCCACCAGCTCGTCGCGGCGGTCCTTTTCCAAGAAGGACTTGTCGTGACTCCAGGTTTTGTACTCGGGCGTGTTGTGGTTAACGGCGTCGCAGGCCAGTGCCAGGTCGGGCACGCCATACATGTAGCCGTGGTCGGTAATGGCGACGGCGGGCATGCCCAGCTCTACGGCGCGGTTGACCATATCCTGGATACGGGTTGCGCCGTCGAGCATGGAGAAAACGGTGTGGTTGTGCAGATGGACGAATGCCATGTGATGAGCTCCGATGCGGGTTCGTGTTCTGACTGAACGATTTTACCGCACGGCGCGGACGGCACCCGAACCTAGCCAAACCCACACGGGCAGTCTTTTTGGGACCTTCAAAAAGGGGAATGAGGGCATCCCGATACATCGAGTATCACTGGAACCCCGGCGATACGCTGAATGATTTGTGACGAATAGTCATGTCCATCAAGAAAGCTCGAGGCTTCGGATAGCTCGTCAATCGATATATCAATTCTTGGAGACATGTATTCCTACCATTTTTAAAGAAACAACGGCGGTAATTGCTATCGCGATTGCGCCAATAACACCGAGCGCTATCTGAATGGGATATAACCCCAACACATATCCAAATATGGAGAAAAACATTGCAGAAAAGAGAGCCCTTACCAGAGACGCGACGGAAAGGATCGTCGCGCGGAGATCGTCCGCTATCGCGTCTTGGATTAAGTTTTCCGAAGTGATGTACACCACTTCTGGGAGAAAACAAAGCACCATGCTAAGGCCAAACAAACACAGCGGATTTGAAGCGAACCACGGAAGAATCATGAAAAGACCGGCCTCGATTAGCATCGAGCCGAGCATGGTATTTCTTTTCCCGAAACGCGATGAGAAGAAATCTGCTGCAATGTAGGCCGTCGCATTTACTGCATAGGATGCACCGAAAAAGATTCCTATTATGGAGACGGGAGCATCAAATGCGTCGAATACCAACTGATTCAAGTTGTAATAACTCCCATAGAATCCATCGAGCATGCTTGTGCCGATTAGAAGAAGCAATACCGCAAAAGCGGATTCTCCAACACGCCAGGTTTCGCGTCTGAACATCTTGGCTACGTCAAACCTTTCCTCCCCAGAGCTTTCAGAACGGGTCGATTCCTTCCTCTCAATGGGATACAGAAGGGAAAGCTGCAGAAGATAGAAAACGGAGACGCATACGTAGAGGGCACTCCAAGATACTTGGGCAATGAAAGATCCGAGCACAATCGCCATTCCCGTAGCGATTGATTGCGCGGCAAGCAGCCGAGCGTTGATGGTGAGAAAGCGCTCTTCTTGACCGGCATTTCGGGCAATTTCATATAAAAGAGCTTGTTCGGATCCCGATTGAAGGGAGTAGGCGAGTGCCTCAACAAGGGAAAGCACGACAAGAAAGGGACCGGAGAGCAACAGCATGCCAGCCGTATGGAAAAAAAGCAGCAGCACGCCCACTTGAATCGAAAACTTCTTTCCAAAGAAATCGCCTATCAGCCCTGTTGGCAGCTCGAGGACGACTGTTGCAATGTTAAACAGGGCTTGATAAAGCGCAATTTCCGTGACAGACATTCCTTTCTCTGCAAGGAAAAGTAGAAACACTCCCCGATTAAAAACAAATCCCGCGAGAACGAAAAAGACGGAATAGATGCGCAGTTGCGTAGTGGCATTCTTATTCATTTGGCACTTCCATCAATTAATTATGTCGGGCCACTCGCTACTGACTCGAAGCCTGAAGTGTTCACAGTTGCAGTGGAGAGCGGTAAAGCTTTTGCACAGGGTATCAATGGAATACATCCGAAGCGTTTTCGGCAGCATCATCGGCGAAGGCGGGATTAGCCTTTACACGGCGCTCACCCTCGATGTATTTGACGATTTGATCAATCGTCTGGTTGGCGTGGCTCTTGAGCTTGCGCTCATAGAAGAAGAGGCCGAGCTTGCCGCGCGTGCCAGACGTGTTGCCACCCACACCCTGAAAATCCTCGGTATAGGTGAGCTCGCAGGCACCATCGCCAGCAGGTGCAGCCTCATAGCGCATGGTATTGATGCCCGCCGCATACTGAAAACGGACCTCATAGAGGCACGGGTAGTCAAAGTGCTTGATCTTAACCTTGATCGCCGTGCCCTTGGCCTTGCCTTTTGCGGACTGGGCGCGCTTCTCGTACTTATAGCCGTTGAGCTTGTTGCGGCTGGGACGCTTGCCCGTGGCGTTCTCGATATCCTGCATGATGGACCCCGCCAGAGCGTCAAAAAGCTCCTCCGGCGTCACCTTAAGCGTTTTGGTGAGCTGCATGATGGCTCCTTATTCGTTTGAACCGTTCGAGCCATTGTACCGCCTCAGGCTCTCCCATGCGTTGCGGTGCCATTTGGACGATTGAGGGCTTTACGGCCGCAAAACCAACCAAATAGCACCGTAAAGCCTGAGGTGGCTAGAGGTTGTAGGTGACTACTTGGGGTTCGGCGGGTCCGACGAAGATGGCGGGGTTCGCTTGCTCCACGCGGACGAACTTGACGGTCACGGCCTCAAAGCCCGCCTTGTGCAGAACATCAGCGTAAACGCGCGCCTGCAGGGCGTGCTTCTCGAGCAGCTGTTCCGGCGTCTCATCCGGCGTGCCACCCGTCTTGTAATCAATGACCAGGGCGCGCGACGGATCGGCCGGGTCGGTGGCCAGTGCATCGATGGCGCCCTCGGCATAGGCACCGTAGCGAGCGATGTCCTCGTCCTCGCAGCCCAGCGAAAAGAACGGCACCTCGGCGCGAACGCACGGCCACGCGAGCAGGTCGGCACGAACAGCCGACTTGAGCCAGCGGTTCAGGGCAACGTCGAAGCGTTCGCGCTGCTCCGGCGTCAGGCGCCACAGACGCGCCAGTGCATCGGCGCGCGCAGCGGGCAACGCGTCGGCACCCATCTCGATGAGCCACTGGCAGGCGGCGTGGAACGCCGAGCCCAGCGCCATGGGGTTGCCGGCGGGCTCAACGACGGCCACGTCCGCATCGGCCATCTCCGAGCCATCCGACTCTGCATCATCGCCAGCCTCGTCCATGGGCACGTGCGCCTCGGCGGCACGGTCCTCGGACTCGGCATGCAGCGCCGCGGCAATTGACGAGTAGCCGTACGAATCGCGCTCCGGATACGGGCAGGTGCCCATGCGCACGCCCACCGCCTGGGGATACACGAGCTCAAACGCATCGGGCTCGGGGTCGGCAGGACCGGGAACGGCGGCGCGGGCATCTGCACCGGCACCCTCCGGCTCCGCATCGCCGCGGACAAGCCTGCCCTCGGCATCCAGCGAAGCGTTTGCCTCAAACGCCTGCTCGCCAAAGGTAAAGTCCGTGAGCGAAATGAGCTCGTAGTCGCCCGGCTGGGAGTTGTCGAACACCAGGCGGTCGCTATCGAGCTGCGGCGTGTCCAGAGCGTCGGTCGGCAAAATACGGCGCAGCACGTCGTAGGTCAGATCCGTCTCGACATCGAAGGTCGGCGCCGCCACCTTGCCGCGGCTCACGCCGGCATCCATCGCCAAGATCACCAGCTCGCGCGCACGCGTCATGGCGACATAGAGCAGACGAGCCCGCTCCTCGAGCGAAAGCTGCAGGTCGTCGTTGCGCAGGCGAACGAATGCCTCGGCGGGAGAACCCGTCGCGCAGACATCCTCCATGAGCTCCGGCGGTAGCCACAGCGACGTGCCCTTGCCCTTAAACGCGTGCTCAAACTGCTTTTTGACGTCGTCGCCCTTCACAAAGGTTCCGTCGGTGAGCTTAACGCCGTCGAAGCGTGCCGGCAGCGCCACGACCTGCGCTCCTCCCTCGACGCGACCCATCTGTGCCGCACCCGAGGGCTTACGCACGCCAAAGCACTCGGCGACCGCCACGACCGGATATTCCAGACCCTTAGAGGCGTGAACCGTCATGATGCGCACCGCGCCGTCGCCCTCCTCGTTGAGGGCACCCGGGGCTTCCTTGCCCGCCAAGAAGCGGTCGAAGGCCAGCGCGATGGAACGCGGCGAGTTACCGAACTCGGCCTCCGCCTCGGCCACGGCGTCGAGCGCCTTGAGCACGTTGGCGGCAATGGCCTTGCCTTCGGGACCGCGCTGTGTCAGACGCACAAACCAGCCGGAGGCGTTGACCACGTCGCGCGCGATGGCGGCGAACGAATCGCGGCCCACGCGACGAAGCGCATACCGCAGCACCTCGCGGGCGCGCGTCACCAGCGGCAAGTCTTGCAAACCCGGCACGTCGAAATCACTCATGATGCCCGCATCGATGTTGCGGCGCGACGTCTCCCCTGTCTCGCTATCGAGCTTGGTCGCCAGCGCCAGGAACTCCTGGGCGCCGAGCGCAAACATCGGCGAGGCGAGCAGCGGCATAAGGCCCTGCGCCGTATCGGCCGGATTGGCGAGCGCGCAGACCAGGGCACGCACCGTCTGCACCTCGGCAGCCTGGGCAAAGACCGAGCCGCCCGCGATGACGCAGTCGAGCCCCTGATCGCGGAAAGCCTGCGCGTAGACATCTGCGTTGGTCATGCGGCCCAGCAGCAGCACCATGCCGCCCTGGGGCTGGCCGGCATCGGCAAGTGCGCGGAAGCGTTCGGCGATCGCACGGGCCTTGGCCTGCGTGCGCTCCTGCGTACTGCCGCCGGCAACAAAGAGGGCCTGGCGACGCGAGGCGTCCGCCACCAGCGTGTCCTTGCGGCCGTCGCTCGCCTCAAGATCCAAAAAGCCCTGCATCAGGCCGCCATCGTCGCCATCAAAGACGCGCGCCACGTAGCGCAGCACCTCGTCATGGCTGCGGAAGTTGCGCACGAGCTTAACGAGCTCGCCAGCAGGGGCGTCGGCCGCGGCAGTCGCCTCGGGCGCGGTAGACGAGCCCACCTTGCGCTCCTGGCGACGGAAGACCTCGACCTCGGCGCCGCGGAAGCGGTAGATCGACTGCTGCGCATCGCCCACGGTACAAAGCGCACGCTCCCCCGCGCCGGTCAGGTAACGGATCAGGTCGACCTGCATCTGGTCGGTATCCTGGAACTCGTCGATCATGACCATCTTAAAGCGGCCCTCGTAGGCGGCTCGGATGGCGGGATAATCGCGCAGCGCCTCATATGCCACGCGCAGCAGATCGTTATTGTCGAGCGCGGACTGGTCGGCCTTGAGCGCACGGTACTCCGCCTCCACGGAACGGGCCAGGCCCACCAGCGCATCGAGCGCCGGGCCACCGCAGGCAAGCACGATATTGATAAACGCATCGGCGGCCTCGGCCTTGAGCAGCTCGGCTTGCTCCTTAGGGAATGCCTTGCTCGCGCGCGGCATGGTGCACGACATCATGAGTCGCGCCGCATCGGCCATGGTCTTGCCGCTCGCCTCGAACGCGTCGATGGCATCGAGCGCCGCCTGCGCCTTCTCGGTCGAGGCCTTGCTCGCACCCAGCGCCGCGCGATAGGCATCGGCGAGTGCCGAGGTATCGGCCTGGCCGCGCGCCACGCGCACGTCGTCCATACCGCCCGGCAACTGGCTCGACAGCTCCAGCAGGTCGCGCACCAGACCCTTGATGGTCGTACCGCCGCCAAAGGAACCGCCCTCGCCCGCCATGGGATACCAGGCATAGAGGGCCTTGAGCGATGCCGCGAGCTCGGGGGCGGCATCGGGTGCCGTCGCGCGACCCAGCACATGCTCAACAGCCTGATCCATGAGCTCGTCGGTATCGGTGAGCACCGTGAACTCGGGGTCGATGCCCAGCTCCAGCGCGTGCGCGCGCAGGATACGCGAGCACATGCCGTGAATGGTCGAAATCCACGCGTCGTCGACGGTCAGTGCTTCCTCGTCCATACCCTCGTCGATAAGCGCACGGCGCACGCGGTCGCGGATCTCGGCCGCGGCATCTTTGGTAAAGGTAATGGCGAGCACCTGGTCCAGATGCTCAACGAACGGACCGGATTCGGGCGAGAGCGCATAGACGATGCGGCGCGTGAGGGTCTGTCTCTTATACACATCTGACGCTGCCGACGATAAGGC
>URLR01000065.1 GCA_900548815.1 uncultured Collinsella sp. | reverse complement strand
CGAGATAGGAGTCCGTCTCGTGGGCTCGGAGATGTGTATAAGAGACAGGATTTACTCGGCCTTGGGCTCGGCGGCCATCTCGGCCTCGGAGACCTGCTCCTTACCGGAGCCAGCGAGGCAGGCGTCGGCCATGAGCTCGCACATAAGGGTAACAGCGGAGATGGCGTCATCGTTGCAGGGGATGCCGTACTCGACCTCGTCGGGATCGGAGTTGGTGTCGATCAGGGCGACGACGGGGATGTTCAGGCGCTGGGCCTCCTTGATGGCGTTCTCCTCGCGCTTGGTGTCGATGACGAAGAGAGCCTGGGGCAGACCCTTCATGTCGCGGGCGCCACCGAGGTTGGTCTGGAGCTTAGCGAGCTCCTTGCCGAGCACTGCCTGCTCCTTCTTGGGCAGCACTGCCATGCGGCCGTCCTCGACCATGGCCTCGAGCTCCTCCATGCGGTTGATGCGGGAGCGGATGGTGACGAAGTTGGTCAGCATGCCGCCGAGCCAACGCTGGTTGATGTAAGGCATGTTGGCGCGCTCAGCGGCGTTCTTGACGGCCTCCTGAGCCTGCTTCTTGGTGCCGACGAACAGCACGTTGCCGCCCTTGGCGACGTTCTTGACGAAGGTGTAGGCCTGATCGGCATCAAGGATGGTCTGCTTGAGGTCGAGGATGTAGATGCCGTTGCGCTCACCGAAGATGAACGGCTTCATCTTGGGGTTCCAGCGACGGGTCTGGTGACCGAAGTGGCAGCCGGCCTCGAGCAGGGTGCGGATATTAATCTTGGTAGCCATGTTAAACCTCCTGTGGTTTGCCTCCGCGCGGGGTCATCCTCCAAAACCAACCCGAACATGTGCTACCAAAGCCCGGGCACCACGGTATGAAGTAGCCGCGCGTGCGTGATAAAAACCTGTTGCCGTGAAGCAACCCGATGAATGATAGCAGGATTGTTTCTTCCTGCCAACCCGCAATCAAAACCACACACCTCGGTGCGGCGCGGGAGGCTCTTCTGCTACTCGCCGCGGGGGTGTGCCTGTCTCACGGCGCGCTTGAGTCGGTCGGGCGTGAGGTGCGTATAGATCTGCGTCGTGGACAAGCTCGCATGCCCCAGCAGCTCCTGAACCGAGCGCAGATCCGCGCCGCCCTCGAGCAGGTCGGTCGCAAAGGTGTGGCGCATCGCATGCGGGGCGATGTCGGCAGGAATGCCGGCAAGTGCCGCAAGCATGTGGAAACGCCTCCTCAGCATGGCGGCACTCATGCGGTTTCCGCGCGCCGAGATAAACAGCGGATGCACGCCGTTCGCACTATCGACACGCTTTGCCTGCACAAGGAGATGTGGCCTCCCCTCCTCAATATAGCGGCGAGTCGCCTCGAGAGCGCGCCGATAGAGGGGCACGATACGCTCCTTGCTCCCCTTGCCCCAAAGTCGCAGCGTTCGCTCTGACCAAGCAATGGACTCCACGTTGAGCGCCGCGAGCTCCGAGATTCGCGCGCCGGAGGCATAGAGCAGCTCGAGCATCGCTGCATCACGCAGCCCCGAAGGCGTCGAGGTGTCGGGGGCCTTGAGCAACGCCTCGACTTGCCGGGTCGTCAGCACACCGGGAAGATCGCGCGGCAGTTTGGGCGAGGATATCGCCGAGACCGCATCGCCCTCAACGATTCCCTCGGCAGCCATCCACCGATAGAGCGAGCGAATGGCAGACAGATGCGCCGCAAGGGTCCGAGCCGCCACCTGGCCACGCGACAGCTCGGCCAAATAGGAGCGAACGGTCCGTACGTCGGCGACGCGAGCGTCGATGCCCTCACGGTCGCACCACGCGGCGAAGTGCTCGAGCCGCGAGGCGTAGGCGGTTACCGTATTGGGAGCGAGCCCTTCGACGCGTGCAATGTAGGCGATGAACGAGTCGACGGCATCGTACAGGTCAAAGGCTATGACCTCTCGCCTCCAAACAGATCGGAGCGCGTTTCCAGATAGGCATCCAGAGCCTTAAGGGCCCGGTCCGCGTAGGCCTGGTAACGATCGCGCTTGCTGCGACGCTTACCGTCCTCGAGCGGCGGCACGAGGCCAAAGTTGACGTGCATGGGCTGGTAGCCCACCGTAGCCGGGTCGGTCGCATACCCCACGAGCGCGCCCAGGGCGCCCACGCGCGGCAGCTCGACGCCCGCGGCACCGATAGCCTCGGCATAGGTGTTGAGCGCAGCGAGCAGACCCGTCGCCACGGCTTCCATGTACCCCTCGGTGCCGGTAATCTGGCCGGCAAGGCGCACGCTCGTGCCGGGCACGGCAAAGGTGCCATCGAGCACGTGCGGCGCATCGACAAAGGTGTTGCGGTGCATGACGCCGTAGCGGAAGAACTCGGCGTTCTCCAGTCCGGGAACCATACGAAAGACGCGCTTCTGTTCGCCGAAGGTCAGGTTGGTCTGGAAGCCAACCAGGTTATAGGCCGTCTTCTCCTTGTTCTCGGCGCGCAGCTGGATCGCCGCCCAGGGACGGCGACCGGTGCGCGGGTCGGTGAGCCCGACGGGCTTCATGGCACCAAAACGGATGGCATCCTTGCCCGTGCGCGCAACCTCCTCGGCAGGCTGGCAGGCCTGAAACAGGTCCCCGCCCTCAAAATCCTTGAGCACCACGCGATCGGCCGTGGTGAGCGCCTCGATAAAGTCCTCGTACTCTTCCTTATTGAGCGGGGCATTGAGATAGTCGCCACTCCCCTGCTCCTCGTAGCGCGACTGCGAGAACAGCACGTCCATATCGAGCGTCGAGGCGTCGACGATCGGGGCGGCCGCGTCAAAGAACGCCAGGGCGTCACCGCCGACGAGCTTCATGACCTCCTCGCTCAATGCCGGCGAGCACAAGGGGCCCGCGGCGATAACCACATGACCCTCGGGGATCTGGGTGACCTCACCGTGGATAACCTCGATATTGGGGCGAGCGGCAACCTCGGCCTCGACAAGCTCGGAAAACTTGACACGGTCGACCGCCAGGGCGCCGCCGGCGGGAACAGCGGCACGATGAGCGCAGTCGAGCAGCACCGAGCCCATACGCCCGAGCTCGGCCTTCAGCAAACCAGCCGCAGAATCCGGACGGGTCGACTTAAACGAATTGGAGCAGACGAGCTCTGCCAGGTGATCGGTATGGTGGGCCGGGGAGCTCACCTGGGGGCGCATCTCGCACAGCTTTACGGCAAACCCGCGGTCTGCCAGCTGGATCGCGCACTCCGAACCCGCCAGACCGCCACCGATAACCGTCACCTGATCGAACTGCATCTGCAAACACCTTTCTAATTGACACGTTTTCCATTGTGACCGAAGGGCGTCTGGGCGTGAAGGGCAAACTTGGAGGGCGCATACCTTCCATCCATCATGCGCTCGATGAGGCCCTCGAGCTCGAGCGAGCCCAGGAGCTTGAGCACACCGACGGCATCGAGCGAGACGAGTGTGGCGATGTCTTCAACCTTGAGCGGCGAGGCGATGAGGGCATGCATCACGGCCTGCTGTGTGGGGTCCAGATCTGCGATACCGGGTGCATCAGGACGCGAATAGCGCAGGGTGCCGTAGATTCGCGAGATGGCCATCTCGATTGACTCCTCGTCAATAATGCAGCAGGCCCCGTTGGCAATGAGGTAGTTGGTACCGCGCGACTCGGGTGACAAAATCGAACCCGGCACGGCAAGAAGCTCGCGCCCCAGGTCCATGGCGGCCTCCGCCGTCGAGAACGTGCCCGAAGGCATGCCAGCCTCCGACACGAAGAGCGCCTGCGAAAGCGCGGCAATCACCCGGTTACGCCGCGGGAAGGCAAACTTACGTGGCCCCATACCCCAAGGCGAGATGGACACGACCGCGCCGCCCGTATCGATCGTGCGCGCGATGAGCCCCGCACTCGAGCGCGGGTAGACCACGTCGGCGCCCGTACCCAACACCACGACGTGCCTGCCACCGGCGTTGACCGCGGCCCAACCCGAGGCCTGGTCGCAGCCGACCGCGCCGCCCGAGATCACCGTCACCCCCGCCTCGACCGCAACTTTCGCGGCCAGTTCTGCCACGGCCAGACCGTACGGCGAGGCCTTGCGAGCGCCGATGATGGAGAGCGCCGGCGTCGAAAGCACCTCCGGGTCGCCACGCACGAACAGCGTCTGGGGAACATCAGAGAGCTCCAAAACGGCATCTGGATACAACGCGTCACCGGGATGCAGCTCAAAAGTTTCCTCGGGCATTACTGATCCCTCCTTCCCTGGTACATCGCCGCCTCGAGCACGTGGTCTTGCGTCACCCGCTCGCTTTCGGCGACATCGGCAATCGTGCGCGCGATGCGAACCAGGCGCACGATGCCGCGCCCCGTGAGATGCGTGCGCTTCGACAGGCCGAGCACGCACGTTTCCGCCGCCTGATCAAGCGCAAAGGTCGATACAACACCATCGATAGAGCGGGTCTCGGCACCCTCAACCTCGGCATCCGCATCATCCATACGGGACTCGCGCCAGGCACGAAAAGCCCGACCGCGGACAACGTAGTCGCGCAGCTCGGCCGACGACATGCCCTCGGCGCCCTCGATAATCACCTGCGGATCGGGGCGGGTCACATCAAGCATCAGGTCGATACGGTCGGCCAAGGGACCGCGCAGCTTGGACCGGTAGCGCTCGACCATCGATGCCGAACAGCGACACGGGACCTCGCGATCGCCCAAAAAGCCGCAGGGACAGGGATTGCTCGCCGCAAGCAGCTGAAAGCGCGAGGGAAACGTAAAGGCGCCATCGACGCGCACGATCCTGACATAGCCGCGCTCGATTGGCTGACGAAGCGTCTGCAGCACACCGGTGGGAAACTCGGCAAGCTCGTCCAAAAAGAGCACGCCGCCATGGGCAAGGCTGATCTCGCCCGGATGCACCGGGCGCCCCCCCGCCAATAAGGCCCGCTGTCGAAATGCTGTGATGGGGGCTTCGAAACGGCCGATGCCCCGCAAGCAGGCCATCGATATTCTCACCCAAGACCGAATGGATACACAGCGCCTCTTGCTGATCCTCGACGGAAAGCTCGGGCAAGATACCCGTCATGCGGCGCGCAAGCATGGTCTTGCCCGATCCCGGAGACCCGATCATAAGCAAGCCCAGCTCCCCTGCCGCCGCAAGCGCTATGCCGCGCTTGGCGACCTCCTGCCCCAACACGTCGGCATAATCGAGCTCGGGCTCAAAGGTGGCCTCCCCGCCCTCAGAATCCAGATAATGCCGAGCTGCCTCGCCCATTCCGTGGGCAAGCTGCGACAGATGGTCGATAAAACCGCAGTCGACCCCCGAAAGCGGAACATGCTGGTCGGACCTACCGGCGATAAAAGACAGCCCCATGTCGCGAGCCAGCAGCTGAAACGCTACTTCGCCCTTGACGGGAAGCACCGTGCCATCCAAGCCGAGCTCGCCGGCAATGAGGCGGTCGAGATTGTCGCGGGGAATCTGCCCATCGGCCGCAAGCACCGCAATGGCTATCGGCAGGTCAAAGCCGCTACCGGTCTTTCGGATATCGCCCGGTGCCAGATTGACCGTAATGCCCGAGCGCGGGATCTCGAATCCGGCAGAGCGCATCGCACAGCGAATGCGCCCGCGAGACTCCATGACCTCCATACTCGGGATGCCGAGCATCTGGATGCCCGGGATGCCGCCCGCGAGCGAAACCTCGACCGTAACGGGAATCGCCTCGACGCCGCGGATACAGGCTGCGTGAACGGCAAAAGTTTCGAACGCCATTACGACACCTGCCAATCGAACGCGTTGTACTGGTGCTCGATCTCGGCGATATGCCCGCCGCGAATGGTGACGCCCACGGCATCGAAGCGGATCGCCTTGAGCGGATAATGCTCCATGAGATAACAACTCGCGATGCGACGATAGCGCCGCTGCTTTTGGGCGTTCACCGCTTCCTCGGGAAACACCCGCGTATCGCAATCCAGCGCAACACGCCTGGTCTTGACCTCGGCCATCACCACCACATCGTCGAGCTCGTCAAGCAGCACCAGGTCGGCCTCGCCCTCCGAGCATCGATAGCCTTGTTCCAGCAATGCATAGCCGCGCTCGTTAAAGTAATCGATTGCGATAAGCTCGCCCAGCATACCGAGCTCGCGAGGACTGAGCCCCTTGATAAACTCAGGCGTGATCGACCCGCAATCGAGCTCCCCCTCTTCCCAACGTTCCTTGAGCTGCTGCGTCTTGCTCATTTTGGCTGCGGCACACATGAGGTCTCCTTTCCCACTCCCTGCATTGCCTCGATAATGAGGGCAGGTTTCATGCGGGTAAGTACCGGAAGCAAACCAAAAACCAACCAAATGCCGACAAATGAGAGGCCGCGCGCAACAATAGCGTTGCACACGGCCCCTACCAGCAGATTTATAGAACCCTTAAGGTCCCTGTCTCCACAATTGGCCTAAAAAAGGCGCTCAGTCTGCAGAAAGTTTCCGCAAAAGCTCACACGATGCAGCGGAGAAAGACCGTGTTTGCGAATGGCCTCGATGTGCTCGGGACTCGCATAGCCTTTCGATTCGGCCAAATGGTACTCGGGATACTCGGCATCGTACTCGACCATCATCTCGTCACGCGTGACCTTTGCCATGATGGATGCCGCGGCGATACAGGCGATCTTGGCATCGCCCTTGACCACGTCGCGCTCATGGGGCACGGCGCCCAGGGGGTTGCCGTCCATAAGCACACAATCGGGCTCAAGCCCCGTATCGGCCACCGCACCCGCGACAGCGGCTCGAATGGCGCGGGCCATGCCCATCTCATCGATATCCGCAGGAGCGATATGGCAAAAGCCGATAGCAGTCGCCACCTCGGCAATCTTCACCGAGAGCAGCTCGCGGCGCGCCGGCGTGAGCTTTTTGGAATCATTGATGCCCCAGATGCGCGGCTCCATCGGAAGACACACGGCACACACGGTCAAGGGACCCGCTACCGAGCCACGGCCCACCTCGTCGACGCCCACGACCACGCCATCACCGCCGAGCTCATGCATAAGCTCGTACATGCCGTTGACGCGCTCGCGTTCGGAAAGTTCCTTGGCATGGCGCTTAAGGGCACGTTCGCAAGCCTTGATCACCTGCTGGCGCGGATCCTCGCGATAATGCTCCACGAGGGCGGGAATCTCCTCGAACGTGGCGCTCGCCAGCTCGCCGGCAACCTGCGATGCCGAAACCGAGCTCGTCATATTGGCCATACCAGGCCCTCCTTGCATGCAAATCAGATAAAAAGAAGGGCCACCCGAAGGTGACCCTTTTGTCCAAACGAGTGGACAGACGCTGCGATCTTCTTAGCGCTTCTCGGGGATGCGAGCAGCCTTGCCCACCTTGTCGCGGAGGTAGTACAGCTTGGCGCGACGGACGCGACCATGACGAACGACCTCGAGCTTGGCGATCTTGGGGCTGTGAAGCGGGAAGGTACGCTCAACACCGACACCGAAGGAAATCTTGCGGACGGTGAAGGTCTCGCGGGCACCGGCGCCGGCCATGCGGATGACGTCGCCCTGGAAGACCTGGATGCGCTCGCGGTCGCCTTCCTTAATGCGGTAGTGAACCTTGACGTTGTCGGCAACGCGGACCTGCGGGATGTCCTCGCGGATCTGCTGACGCTCGATTGCGCGGATGTAATCCATGTGCAATTCCTTACTCTTCTAGAGGTGCCGTACCACCTTGGCCGGCACGTAGTTGAACAAACGCATTCGAGTATACACGCGCGGGTTTCCGCTGCAAGAACAATTTTTTACGCAGACAAAAAGACAAAACCCGCACACGACAACCGCCCGCCTCACGAATGAGACGGGCGGCATGAAGGGGGGCTACGCTAGGCGCCTAAGCCCAAAACGTCAGGCGAAACGCTTGGCCTCGAGCTTGGCCTGGGCGGCAGCCAGGCGCGCGAGAGGCACGCGATAGGGCGAGCAGGACACGTAGTCCACATCGGCCACGTTAAACAGGCCCTTGATGGACTTGGGGTCGCCGCCGTGCTCGCCACACACGCCAAAGTGCATGCCGGGATTGGTGGCGCGGCCCTTCTCGACAGCTATGCGCACCAGCTCGAGTACTGCCGTATCAATGGTCTCGAAGGGGTTGTCCTTCAGAATCTTCTTATGCATGTACAGCGGGATGAACTTGGCCTCGGCATCGTCACGAGAGAAGCCGAAAGTCGTCTGGGTGAGGTCGTTGGTGCCAAAGCAGAAGAAGTCGGCGTGCTGCGCGATCTCGTCGGCGACCATACAGGCGCGCGGCAGCTCGAGCATCGTGCCCACGGGAATATTGAGCTCGACGCCCTCCTCGGCGGAAACCTCTGCGATCACGCGCTCGATGACCTCGCTGGTCTGGACATGCTCCGCCGTGATGGAGACGAGCGGAACCATGATCTCGGGACGCGGGTCGACGCCCTCCTTGATGAGGCGAGCGGCAGCCGTGGCCACAGCGCGAACCTGCATGAGCGGCAGATCGCTAAAAACGACAGACAAGCGCACGCCGCGTAGGCCGAGCATCGGGTTGGACTCGACCATGCCGTCGATACGGCGCAGGCGGGCACGCAGGGCGGCGAGCTCTTCCTCGCTGGCGCCAGCGGCTTCCTTCTTGGTGATGGCGACCTCGAGCTCGCGTGGATTATCCAGGAACTCATGAAGCGGCGGATCGAGCAAGCGAACGACCACATCGCGACCGGACATGGTCTTGAACATCGCCAGGAAGTCCTCGGTCTGAACCTTGAGCAGGTCGGCGAGGGCCTGCTGCTTCACGGCCTCATCGTCGGACAGGATGAAGCTCTGGATGATGTTCTTGCGATCGCCCAGAAACATGTGCTCGGTGCGGCATAGGCCGATGGCCTCGGCGCCAAACTCGAGCGCGAGCTCTGCGTCCTCGGGATTGTCGGCGTTGACGCGCACATGGTTGGCGTGGCCACAGGTCTCGTCCAGACGGATCTCGTCGGCCCAGGACAGGATGGTGTCCAGGTCGCCGGTGAGCTCGGCGGAGACCAAATCGACAGCGCCATCGACGACGATGCCCTGGGTGCCGTCGATGGAAATGACATCGCCTTCGTGCAGCACACGATCGCTATCCTCGATGCGCACGACCTTCTCGGCGGCGTCGATGTGGAAGCGCTCAACGCCGCAGACGCAGGGCGTACCCATACCGCGAGCGATAACGGCGGCATGGCTCGTCTTGCCACCGTGGCTGGTAAGGATACCCTCGGCGGCGACCATGCCCTTCAGGTCATCGGGGTTGGTCTCCCAGCGAACCAGAATGACCTTGTGGCCCTCGTTGGCGCGCGCGACGGCATCGTCGCTCGAGAACACGACCTCGCCCACGGCGGCACCAGGGCTGGCGTTGAGGCCGCAAGCCAGAGCCTCGTACTTCTTGGAGGCATCGAACTGCGGATGCAGGAGCTGGTCGAGCTGCGCGGGATCGATGCGGCTCACGGCCTCCTCGCGGGTGATGAGACCCTCCTCGACCATTTCGATGGCGATGCGCAGGGCGGCGGTAGCAGTGCGCTTGCCCACGCGGGTCTGGAGCATCCAGAGCTTACCCTGCTCGATGGTGAACTCGATATCGCACATATCGCGGTAATGATCCTCGAGTGTCAGGAACACGCGCTCGAGTTCCTCACCTGCAGACTCGAGACCCGGAGTGGCCTTGAGGTCGGCGATGGGCTCGGTGTTGCGGATGCCGGCGACGACATCCTCGCCCTGGGCATTAACCAAAAAGTCACCATAGAACTCCTTGGTGCCGTCGGCCGGGTTGCGCGTAAAAGCGACGCCGGTCGCAGAGGTCTCCCCCTTGTTGCCAAAGGCCATAGCCTGCACGTTGACGGCGGTGCCGAGCTCGTCAGAAATGCCATGCTGCTTGCGGTAGATGCAGGCGCGCTCATTCATCCAGCTGTCAAAGACGGCCTGGATGGCAAGGCGCAGCTGGAGCTCCGGATCATGCGGGAAGACGGGCTTGCCGTCGGCAACGTCGAGCTCGGGATACAGGGCGGCCTCGACGTTGTCGGAGAAGATGCCCTTAAAGGTATCGACGAGCTCCTGCAGGTCTTCGGCCGAAAGCTCGGAATCGACGCGAGCGCCTGCGACCAGGCGTGCCTGGGTCAGCGCGTTCTCGAACAGGTCGGCATCAACACCCATAACGACGTTGGAGAACATCTGGATAAAGCGGCGGTAGCTATCCCAGGCAAAACGCGGGTTTTGCGTCTGGGCGATGAGACCCTGAACGGAGTCGTCGTTGAGGCCCAAGTTGAGGACCGTGTCCATCATGCCGGGCATGGAGAACGGAGCGCCCGAGCGAACCGACACGAGCAGCGGGTCGGAGGCGTCGCCGAGCTTCTTGCCGCAGCGGGCCTCGAGGTCGGCCTCGGCGGCAACGATCTCATCGAGTGCGCCTTCGGGCCAGACGTTGCCGGCGCCGGAGTACTCGACACAGGTCCTGTCTCTTATACACATCTCCGAGCCCACGAGACGGACT
>URLR01000064.1 GCA_900548815.1 uncultured Collinsella sp. | reverse complement strand
TCTACACGAGCCTTATCGTCGGCAGCGTCAGATGTGTATAAGAGACAGGGTGAGGCCCGTGCGGCCACCGTCGGCGGCGCCGGAAGTGGACTCGACGAAGGTGGTGATGGAGGAGACGCCCATGAAACCGCCCACAGCAGCGGCGGCGGAGTCGACGATCAGGATCTCCTTGATATTCTCGACGTTGCCGTCGTCGGTGAGGAACTCGCCCTGCTTGGCCACGGCCATCGCGGTGCCCATGGTGTCGAAGAAGTCACTCATGAGCAGCGAGAACGAGATGACGAGGAGCGTGGGGTCGGTAAGGACCTTGACGATGGCGGGCACGCCGCCGGCGTCGGCGATGGGGCCACCGATGCTCGAGAAGTCGAGCGGGGCGATGATACCGGTCGGAGCATGGGTCACACCTAGGGGGATACCGGCGATGACGGCGACGACGATGCCGATGAGCAGCGAGCCGGGGACGTTGCGGCAGGCGAGGGCGACTGTCACCAGGATGGAGATGATGCCGACGATGAAGGTGGGGGAGGTGATGTCGCCCAGACCGACGAGTGTACCGGCGCCAGCGGTGATAATGCCGGCATCGCACAGGCCAATCATGGCGATGAACAGGCCCAGACCCACCGAGATGGCGTGACGCAGGACAACCGGGATGGCGTCCATGATGGCCTCGCGCAGGCCACAAAGCACGAGCAGCAAGATGACGATACCCTCGAGGAAGATGACGCTCATGGCCACGTGCCAGTCACCGCCGCAGACGGTGGTGGTGATTCCAGCGATCATCGCGTTGACGCCTAAGCCCGACGCGCAGGCGAGCGGGCGGTTGGCGAAGATGCCCATGCAGATGGTCATGATGCCGGCGCCCAGGCAGGTGGCGCAGGCGAGCGCTCCCGCATCGATGCCAGCGCCCGAGAGCACCGCGGGGTTGACGGCGATGATGTAGGCCATCGCCAGGAATGTTGTCAGTCCAGCGCGGAGTTCGGTCCCGATTGTGGACTTGCGCTCGCTGACGTGAAATAGTTCGTCCATGCATACCCTTTCCTTGCTCGGCCCCGAGTTTAGGCCGATTGACACGAACTCAACTACTATATCGCCTTTGAAAGGCTGATGTTCCTCGCATGTTGATGTTCGGCGCTTTGTAGCAGACAGACGGTATTTTTCGCATGAAAATGTGTGGGTACCGTATACTTAAGCAGTTACAACGACCCCTATGGAGGAACGTATGATTAAAGAGCTCTGCCACGACGAGGCTATTCTGTCCCAGCGTTGCGAGGTTGCGACCGTCGAGGACGAGTCGGTGGCACAGGACCTGATCGATACCATCAAGTCGCTCGACGATGCCGGCTGCCTTGCCGCCAACCAGATCGGCGTCACCAAGAAGGTCTGCGTCTATCTGGACGACGCCGGCGAGCCCCATGTGCTCTACAACCCCCGTCTGGTGTTTGGCCTGGGTGCCAGCAAGATGGAGGAGAGCTGCCTGACGCACGAGGAGGTCACCAAGTCCACGCGCTATATCAAGTGCAAGGTTGCCTTTGACCAGATCGTCGACGGCAAGATGAAGGAGTGCCGCCGCGACTACGCGGGCTTTGAGGCACAAATGGTCCAGCATATGATCGACCACTGTCTAGGAAAGTTGGTCTAAGGGGATCAAAGCACCGCACCTTGCCGCTCAATCGTCGCTTGCGTACCGTTAGTACGCGGCGCTCCTCTTTCGTGGCAATCTGCGGCACTTTGACCCCTTAGACGACCTGCGGGGTTAACTTGGTTGAGTTTATCCAGCTTGAATAGTCCGGGCGTGACATTGTTGTCATGTCCGGGCTTTTGTGTTTAGCGCCTTTTTGTTTGGAGACAATGAAATTAGCAAGAACGTAAAGCTAGGAGGCGCTATGTGCACGAGTATTCGATTTACCGATAATTCTGGCCACATGTATCTAGGCCGCAACCTCGACTGGAGCTTTGACTACGGCCAACAGGTTCGCGTGATGCCGCGCGGGTTCCACATTCCGTATTCGTTTATCGACGACGCGACAGCGGCACACGCGGTGATCGGTATGTGCATCGATTACAAGAACTACCCTATGTTCTTCGATTGCGGCAACGATGCGGGCCTCGCCGTAGCGGGCCTCAATTTCCCGGGTTATGCCGAGTATGCCGAGGGGCCGGTTGATGGAAAGACCAATATCGCGGCCTATGAGTTTCCCCTGTGGGTGGCAGCGACGTTCTCGACGGTCGATGAGGTCGAGGCCGCGCTGTGCGACACGGTGATTGTCGCCAAATCTGCCGGAGAGGGGCTGGGCGTGTCACTGCTCCATTGGATTATCGGCGACAGACAGCGCAGCATCGTGGTCGAGATGATGGCTGACGGCCTGCATGTATACGACGATCCGGTCGACACCCTTGCCAATCAGCCGACCTTCCCGTGGCATATGGAAAACCTACGCACCTATATCACCGCCACAAGCGATTTTCCGCAGACGGCGACATGGCGTGGCGCCGAGCTCAAGCCCTATGGAGCCGGTGCCGGCATGCGCGGCATTCCGGGCGATTGCTATTCGCCGAGCCGTTTTGTAAAGGCGGCGTACCTCAATGCCAATTACCCGCAAAAGGAGAGCGAGACCGAAAACGTCGTTCGCATGTTCCGCTCGCTCGAGGGCGTGGTGATGATCGAGGGAGCGTCCAGGATGGGCGATGGCAAGTTCGAGAAGACTATCTACACCGGATGCTTTAGCGCGCGCACGGGCAATTATTACTACGCGATGTATGGGGATCCGTCGATTCGCTACGTGAGCCTGATGGATGCCGAGGGCGCGAGCCCCGATAGGCTCGTGGTTCCCGAGCCGCGTCGTTCGTAGCCGATAGCTTTACCGCAATGCAAAGCGGCCCTGCGTCTCTCGTGAGGCGCAGGGCCGCTGTCGTTGATTTATGGCGCCGCTAGAAGTTGGCGTCGTTGAGTTGTTCGTTCTCGAGGCCGTCGAGCTGTTGCTGTTCGGGCGTATCGGCGACGCTCTCGAGCAACTCGGTGGGATCGACGTTCATGTCCTTACCGGCTTCGTTGCCGTTGACCAAGTCGTCCGAGAAGATGTCGACTTCCATTTCCTCGGCCTCTTCGATCTGAACCTCGAGCGGCACCTGGGTGCGCACGAGCTTAACGGCCGGGCGCATGCGGGCAAACAGCGGCACGTACTCGATGATGATGGCCGAGTTCTCAAGACCGTACCAGCGTGCCGGGCTTCCGCAGGCGCGGCGGACGGCGTACTTGATGGCCATCACGCGGTGGTCATTGCGGTTGATGTCCGTTTCGGGGGCAAGCATCTTGCGCAGCATACAAAAGCGGAAGTCACCCACGTTGCCGCGTGTCTCGTAGATGGAGTAGGTGTGATGTTGCGGCGGCAGCTCGCCCGATGCCATCAAGTCGCCGACGATCTGACGCAGATAAGCGTTGACGCGCTGGTTGACTTTAAAGCCCAGGTCCAGGCGAACGCGGAAGAGGAAGTCCGTGCCAAAGGTCTCGACGGAATACTCGTGCGTATAGGGTTCGTCGGTAACGTGCACGTTAATGAACCAATATGCCTTGGCGCGCTTGGGATGCTTATCCAGGATGGAATAGAGCACGTCGCGGTCGAGTGTGAGCGGGTCGGGGCTGTTGGTGAGAAATACCAGATTGTCGGCGAGCACGGGATAGGTCTCGTCGTTGCGCAGGCGGTTGAGCTGGTCGATGTACTTGGAGACGGGCAGCAAAATCGTCTGCGTGCGCTCGATGGCGGTGCCGCGGCGCCACACGTACATAAGGCCAAACAGCAGTGCGGCCAGGAAGATCATGACGTAGCCGCCGTCAAAGAACATGGTGAGGCACGAGGCGAAGAAGCACAGCTCAATGGCACCAAAGAGCAGGGCGAAGACGCAGGCACCCAGCCTGTGCTTGAGGATGCCGGCGATGTAGCTCGTCAAAAGCGTCGTGGTCATGAGCATGGTCACGGTAATGGCGAGGCCGTAGGCGCTCTCCATGCGCTCGGAGTTTTGGAACAGCAGCACGATGAAGATGCAGCCGACCCACATGATGTTATTGACGAGCGGAATATAGAGCTGGCCCTTGGTGTCGCTGGGGTAGTGGATGCGCAGATGCGGCATAAGGTTGAGACGCGTTGCCTCGGATACCAGCGAGAACGAGCCGGTGATGAGCGCCTGCGAGGCAATGATGGCCGCCACGGCCGAAAGCACGATGGCAAAGGGGCGCAGGGGCTCGGGGAGCATCATATAGAACGGGTTGACGATATCCATCGCGAGCAACTGGGGATTGGAATTGTTGGCGAGCAGCCAAGCGCCCTGACCCAGGTAGTTAAGGATAAGCGCCGCTTTAACAAACGGCCAGGATGCGTAGATGTTGGCCTTGCCCACGTGGCCCATGTCTGAATAGAGCGCCTCGGCGCCGGTCGTCGACAGGAAGACGAAGCCGAGCACCATGATGCCCGAGTGGTTGATGGGCGAGAACAGGAACATGACGCCGCGGATGGGGTTAAGCGCGCGCAAGATGGACAGGTTGCCGAGCATGTTGAATAGACCGGCGCCTGCCAGGAACAGGAACCACAGCGTCATGAGCGGACCGAACAGCTTGCCGATTGACGAGGTGCCAGCGCGCTGCATGGCAAACAGGCCACAGATAATGATGATGGTAATAATGATGACGTTAGTTTGCCCGTCACCCAACAGCGCGTGGCCCCACTCGATGGTGCGCAGACCCTCGATGGCCGTGGTAACCGTGACGGCGGGGGTGAGGATGCCGTCGGCGAGCAGCGCCGCACCGCCGATCATGGCGGGGAGAATCAGCCACGGTGCCACCTTGCGTACCAGGCTAAACAGGGCGAAGATGCCGCCTTCGTTGTGGTTGTCGGCCTTCATGGCGATTACCACGTACTTGACCGTGGTCACGAGCGTCATGGTCCAGATGACGAGCGAAAGCGCGCCCAGGATCATGTCCTCGCTGACGGTACCGATGCCGCCGTTGTTGGCGACGATTGATTTCATGGTGTACATGGGGCTCGTGCCGATGTCGCCATAGACGACGCCGAGCGTTACGAGCAGCATGCCAGCGGAGAGGGGGATGGCTCCGTGCCCGCCTTGACCACGCTGGTCTTGGGGGTTTGCCTCCAGTTTGTTGTGTGCCACGTGGACTCCCTTAGACATCCGGTTGTCTGTCTAGGACAGACAATCTTTATGCCGTCTTTATACATACAAGAGCAGTTTGGCACATCAGGTTATATTAGACAATAATCCCCAGCTGGGGATTATTTATGTACGTAGGTAGCATTTCAAAACAGGGGCTTTTAAGCACGTGCTGTCTGGGCTATGCCAGCCTTGGCGCTTGCGCGTTTGCCGGCGAGTTCGCAAAAAATCGCGCCGCCGATGATAAGCGCGGCACCCATCAGACGGACCGGTGTTATGGCTTCGCCCAAAAGGACGGCGGAGAACACGACCGCCGAAAGCGGCTCGAGGTAGCCGACAACGGCGACGGTCTGCACAGGCAGTTTGGCGACGGCGCTAAAGTAGAGCAGGCAACCAATGCCGGTGTTGACGACGCCGAGCATGACGACGGCGCGCCAATCGATGCCTGCGGCGACGCCGGCGGACAGGAATGAGGGTGCACCCTGCGTGATGAGCGTGAGGACCAGCGCGGTCACAAAGGCGGCACTCACCTGGAGCGTGGAGTTCTCGAGGCCTTCGATGTGTGGCGCGCCCTTGCTAGCGATGACCATCAGCGCATAGCAAAATGCCGAGGCGATGCCGCAGGCGATACCTGCAATGGGCATATTGCCGCCTAGACCTTGCGCTGCAATGAGAAAAGCACCGCAAGCAACGGCGATAAAGCCGGCGATTTTGCCGCCGGTCAGCTTTTCGCCAAAGATGAGCGGGGAGAGTGCCATGACAATGATGGGGCCGCAGTAGTACAGCAGCGAGGATACGCCGACGCCGACCGTCTGGTAGGCGCGGAACAGAAAAATCCAGCTGGCGCCCAGCGCAGCTCCCGAGAGGAGGAGGGCTGCGGCTTCGCGGGGGCGAGATGGCGCCTGCAACTTATGGCGTTGGGTGATGGCGAGAATGGTGACAAGCGAGAGTGCGCCCAAAAACGTGCGTAGTAGCACGATATCCGAGCTCGGCAGCGCGATGGCGGCGGCGATGATGCCGTTGGAGCCAAACAATAGCAATGCTGCTAAGTACGTAAACAGTCCGTTGTTCATGCGCTTCCGTCCCTTCTATATCCGAGCATGTTCACTATGGGTGAACTGGCTTTAGAAGAAAAGCGAATATAATGCATGGATAACATGACAAAAACTCATGCAAAGGTGGAGGGGTGCCGTGGAAACGAATATTCAAAAGATGCAGGTGCTGCTCGAGACCGTGCGCGCCGGCAGTTTTACGCGCGCCGCCGAGCGCCTGAGCTATTCGCAGTCGGGCGTGAGCCGCATGGTGGCCGATCTCGAGGCCGACTGGGGCTTTAAGGTGCTCGACCGCAGTCGCGAGGGCGTAGTACTTTCTGCCGATGGACGGCAAGTTATGCCTGCGGTTGAGGCGTTATGCGAGGAGTTTGGCCGCCTGCAGCGACGCGTGGATGAGATGCGCGGGCTCATGCGCGGCAAAATCTGCATCGGTACGTTTTCGAGCGTGGCGACCCACGTGCTGCCGCCGGTGATTGCGCGCTTTCGCGCCGATCATCCGGATGTCGATTACGAGCTGCTGATGGGTGATTACTCCGAGATTGAGCAATGGGTGGCGGAAGGCCGCTGCGACCTGGGCTTTATCCCGCGTGAGCCCCGAGAAAACGGCATGGCATCGCGGTCTTTGGTGCGCGACGAGTTGATGGCAGTAGTGCCGGCAGACTCTTTGCTTGCCACGGCGGAGGTCGTTTCTCTTGCCGATTTAGCCAACGAGCAGTTTATTCTGCTAGAACGCGGCACCGATGACGAGATTACGCCGTTGTTTCGTCGAGCGGGACTGGCGGTGCGCTCAAAACTGTCGACTTGGGATGACTATGCGATTATGGCTATGGTCGAGGACGGCTTGGGCGTGAGCATTCTTCCCGCGCTCATCTTGCGCCGCTGTCAGTTCGATGTTGCCGTGCGACCACTCGAGGGACATCCCCATCGGCAGATCAATGCGATATATCGCACGGCTGACGTTTCTCTTGCCGCTGCTCGATTCCTTGAATACCTCTAAACGTGTGCACGTCATTGTCCGCTTTGGGCAAATCTCGGAGTTCGGTACGTTTTCTTATGAAATTGAACTTACGAATGAGGTACGGCGTTATACTGCTTGCTAAATTGAACCATGGTTCAATTCGTGTTCTATAAATTGAACTTTGCCAGCAAGGAGGTTCTAGTGGCCCAAGAGACGTTTAGCGATCGCCTGCGACAGGCTATGTCCGATCGCGACGTTCGCCAGTCGGACGTGATCCGCGCATCGGAGATGCTCGGCAAAAAACTCGGCAAGAGTCAGATGAGCCAATATGTGAGCGGCAAGACGATCCCGCGGCGCGATGTGGCTGAGCTGCTCGCCCGTATTTTGGAGGTCGATGTTACCTGGCTGCTTGCCGGCGACGCCGATCAAGGCGAGGCATCATCACCCCGCAACGATTCCAAACCCGAACCCCATCCCTCAGCTCAAATTGCAAGGAGCACCACCATGCGTACTTTTTCTAAATCCACCAAGCTCGATAACGTCCTGTATGACGTGCGCGGTCCCGTCGTCGACGAGGCCGCCCGTATGGAGGACGAGGGCGAGCGCATCCTCAAGCTCAATATCGGCAACCCGGCGCCCTTCGGTTTCCGCACGCCCGATGAGGTCATCAAGGACATGCGCCAGCAGCTGCCCGACTGCGAAGGCTATTCCAACTCGCGTGGCCTGTTCTCCGCGCGCAAGGCGATCATGCAGTATTCGCAGATCAAAGGCCTGCCCAACGTTCAGATGGAGCATATCTACACGGGCAACGGCGTGTCCGAGCTCATTCAGCTTTCGATGAACGCGCTGCTCGACAATGGCGACGAGATTCTGATCCCCAGCCCCGACTATCCGCTCTGGACGGCGTGCGCTACCCTTGCTGGCGGTCATCCCGTACATTATCTGTGCGATGAGCAGGCGGATTGGTATCCCGACCTGGAGGATATGGAGTCCAAGATTACGAGCGCGACCAAAGCCCTCGTCATCATCAACCCCAACAACCCCACGGGTTCTGTCTATCCGCGCGAGGTGCTCGAGGGCATCGTCGAGATTGCACGCAGGCATCAGCTGATGATCTTTGCCGATGAGATCTACGACCGCCTGTGCATGGACGGCTACGAGCACGTCTCGATTGCCTCGCTCGCTCCCGACCTGCCCTGCGTTACCTTTAGCGGCCTTTCCAAGTCGCACATGATCGCGGGCTATCGTATTGGCTGGATGGTGCTTTCGGGCAACCAGCGCTGCATGAGCGACTTCATCATGGGCATCAACATGCTCTCCAACATGCGCCTGTGCTCCAACGTGCCGGCTCAGTCGATCGTTCAGACGGCACTCGGTGGCCATCAGTCCGTTAACGACTACATCCGTCCCGGCGGCCGTGTCTACGAGCAGCGCAACTTTGTGTATGAGGCACTCAGCAAGATTGACGGCATCTCGGTGGTTAAGCCGCGTGCGGCGTTCTACATCTTCCCCAAGATGGATGTTAAGAAGTTCAACATCACCGATGACGAGCAGTTTGCCCTCGACCTGCTGCACGAGAAGAAGATTCTGATCACGCGCGGCGGCGGCTTTAACTGGGCCGAGCCCGATCACTTCCGCATCGTGTACCTGCCGCGCATGGAAGTACTCAAAGAGTCCCTCGAAGACCTCGCCGACTTCTTCGATCATTACCGCCAAGCGTAACTAGTTCCGCCGTTCTACCGAACGGCGGACCGCTTGACGCTGCGCGAGCCGCATTCACGCCAATCTGACGTTCAACTTCAAGGGCGCGACCAGAAGGTCAGCGCCCTTTCGTTTCACGTCACCTTGGTGCAAATGCGGCTCGCTCGCTGTCGTATACTCAGCCTGCGTCGTTATCATGGTCCATTAGGGACGGAGGAAAACAGATCATTTTCCTTGACTCGCGGAACTATATAACGACGCCGTTGCAATGATCGATTTCGTGTTGGATGATCTCGGCGGTGTAGCCCGAGAAGTTCTTGATGCGGTGGACGAAGTTCTCGTCCAGATACTCAACCTTAATGCGGCGATAGCGGGTACAGGGACGCTCGCCGATCAGCGAGAGGCATCCTTCGCTCGTCTGATAAGCGTTGACCTGCTCAAGAATTTGCGGGTTGTACATGAGCAGCGACTTGCTGCCGTCTTTTACGCAGATGATGCGTTTGCGCACGCCGATCATATTGGCGGCGAGGCCCACGCACTCGTGTTCATGCTCATGGAGCGTATCCAGGAGGTCTTGCCCGATCACGGCGTCGTCGGGCTCCGCGTCTTCGGAAGGCAGGCGTAAAAAGAACTCGGATTTCATGATGGGCTTAATCATGGCGGGCTCCTTAAGGTGGATACGTTTGGTTCAGGCCATGATACCGCGACATGTCGCATTAATGTGTGCACATAGATTCTGCAGCTAGATTGGATGGCAACACCATAAACTAATGGACGTTTTGCCGAGAGGCATGAATGTTTAAAGCGCAAAGAGTGCGCGACGGGCCCCGCGAATGGGGCGATGATGCCCGAGAGGGCTAAGAAGGAGTCTCATGTCCGAGAACGAAGAGATCATGAACGAGACCGAGAACGAGACCATGGCTGCCGAGGTTGAGGCAGTCGAGACCGTGGAGACCGAAGCTGCCGAGGTTGAGGCTGCTGACGAGGTTTCCGCCGAGGAGGAGGCCGAGGTTGTCGAGGCCGCCGTTGATTACGATGACGAAGAGCTGATGGACAAGATGCAGAAGGCCGCCCGCCTGCTGCGTAGCCGTCGCTTTGCTATTTCCAAGGAGGAGGAGGCCAAGGCCGAGCGCATGGCGAACATCGAGCGCGCCATCAAGCTTCTTGACCTCAAGCCCAAGATGGAGCAGAAGGAAATGTCCGACCTGCTGGGCATGCGCCTCCGTGAGCTCGATGGCCTGATGGCCGAGGCCGAGGCTGCCGATCTGGTCGGCCGCATCGACGACGCCGAGGGCGATATGCGCAAGATTGTTGTCTTCGCCGCCGAGGATGCCGCTGAGGGCCTGGTCGAGCTTGCCAACAAGAAGGAGAAGCTCCTGCCCGAGCTTTCTTATGAGGAGGCCACCGAGCTGATGGCCGCTCTCGATAAGGTTATCGCTCCGCTCGTCGCCATGGGCCTGGACGAGGACCGCGGTCCTCGCGGCGGCCGTGACGACCGTGGCGGCCGTGGCGGCGACCGTGGCGGTCGCGGCGGCTTTGGCGGCAACCGTGGTGGCTATGGCGATCGCGGCGGCAACCGTGGTGGCTTCGGCGGTAACCGTGGTAACGACCGCGGCGGTCGTGGTGGCGACCGTGGCGGCCGCAACGGCGGCGGCTTCCGCGGTAACCGTTTTTAGTTACGGCGTTTTACCAAACGCCGTAACGGGCCGACGCTGCGCGGGCCGCATTTGGACAATCTGACGTTCAACTTCAAGGGCGC
>URLR01000063.1 GCA_900548815.1 uncultured Collinsella sp. | reverse complement strand
TTATCGTCGGCAGCGTCAGATGTGTATAAGAGACAGGAGAGACATCGTCGGCAGACAGCGTGCGTCCGGCGGCCGCCTCACGAAAAGCATGCTCGAAAAAGCGCGCCACGAGCTCGACCTCGTCCGGGTCACCGCTCACGGCGATGCTGTCGCCACGGGCGACCACGTGGGCGCGAACCAAGCTCTCCAGCGCACGAAGAACGCCGTCGCCGGCACCCAAAACGCGCGAGGGATCAATTCCCTCGGGAACGGTAAGTCTAATCTTCGAGGCTTCCATGAACCTCCCTGCGTGCATGGACCAAGCCGGAATCATCGACTCCGATGATAGCAACATCGAGCAGGCACGGGGCTGTGAGTCCACAGGTATCGTCAAGACGGGCATGATGGAACGAACCGAGCGTCAGGTTGTCGCCATACTCAAGCACGGCACGCTCGACGGTGCCCAAGCGACGGCGAGCGTCGGCAATGGCAAGCTCCTGCGCCGCGGTTCGCATACGACGGCTGCGCTCGGCCATAACCTCGGGCGGCACCTGGTCGGGCATATCGGCAGCAAGGGTACCGGGACGCTTGCTGTAGCGGAACACGTGCATACGCGAAAAGCCCACGCGGCGGCACAGAGCCAGCGACTCCTCAAACTCTTCGTCCGTCTCACCGGGAAAACCGACGATGACATCGCACGAAAGGGACACCTGAGGCAAGTTGGCGCGAATCATGCGCACCGTTTCCTCGAAGGCCTCGGCGCTATAGGGACGGCCCATGCGATGCAGTGTCCTGGTGCAGCCGGACTGCACGGGCAGGTGTAAAAACGGGGCGATGCGCTTCGGATAGCGCGCCATGACCTTAAGCAGGGACTCGGAGATATCCATGGGCTCGACCGAGGAAATGCGCACATGCGGAATGGACGTGCGCTCCATGATCGCCTCGAGCAGCTCATCGATCTCGACGTGTTCATCAGTCGCGCTCTTGCCATCGTAGGCGCCCAGGTTCACACCCGTCAGCACCACCTCGGGCACGCCGGCCTCCTGGGCCTCGCGAACCTGCTCGAGCACGGACTCGACCGGCACGGAGCGCTCGGGGCCGCGGGCCTTCCACACAATGCAATAGGTGCAACGATGGTTGCAGCCGTCCTGGATCTTCACCCCCAGACGCGAGCGACCGAGTGCGTCGACCACCTCCCCGTCGCTGCAGGCGGGAACGTCATCGGACTCAACGCCCAGCACCTCACAGACGCGTTCGGCGACATCGATCTTGGACGGCTCGGCGATCACGCGGTCCGAAAGCTCCAGCAGCTCCTCGGGATGCAGATTGACCACGCATCCGGTCACGACCACATAGGGCTCGTTTGGATAGGCCAGCGCATGACGAACGGCCTTACGGGTCTTGGCCTCGGCCTCGCCCGTAACGGCACAGGTGTTAATGACGATCAGCTCAGCATCCTGAGGCTCCACCATCGCAAAGCCCAGGCGCATTAGATCGGCAGTGATACGGTCGGACTCAACCCGGTTAACACGGCAGCCGAGGTTGACGACAGAGATATGAGGTGCGAGCACGCGGGCTCCTTAATCGAGGATATCGTCGAGGGCGCTCTTGATACGATCGGTCACGGATTTCTTACCGGATGCGACGTCATCGCCCATCTCGTCGGCAAAGGCGCGAAGCAGCTCGCGCTGCTTGTTGGAGAGATTGGTGGGGACGACTACGCGCAGCTGCACGATCAGACGACCGCGCGAACCGCCACCGCCGATACGCGGCATGCCGTAATTGTTGACGCTCACGGTGTCACCGTACTGTGCGCCGGCGGGGACGCACAGCTTGACGACCTCGTCGGGCATAATGCCCTCGACCTCGATCTCGCAACCGAGCGCGGCCTGCGCAATCGAGATATCGCTCACCAAGTAAAGATCATCACCATTACGCTTAAAACGCTCGTGGTCGGCGACGCGCACGTTGACGATCAGGTCGCCCGAGGGCTCACCGCGAAGGCCCGCCTCGCCAAAGCCGCTCACGCGCAGCTGGCGACCGGTCGAAACACCGGCGGGAATATCGATGTCGATCTTTTCGTGCGAAGGCGTGCGGCCCTGACCGTCGCAGGTCTCGCAGGGATGGTCGATGACCGTGCCCTCGCCATGGCAGTCGGGACAAGGCGAAGAGGACTGAACCTGGCCCAGGAACGAGCGCTGGACCGTCGTGACATAGCCCGTGCCGTGGCAGCGGCTGCACTGCTTTTCCTGTGCACCCTCGGCCCTGCCGGTGCCGTTACAATCCTCGCAGGGGGCAAGGCGGTCATAGCTGATCGTCTTTTTGCAACCGAGCGCCGCTTCCTCGAGCGTAACCGAAAGGGAGATGGCCATATCGCGACCGCGACGACGCTCACGGCGATTTCGGGCGCCACCGCCGGCACCGCCGCCAAAGAACGAGGAGAAGAGGTCGTCCATGCCCATGCCGCCAAAGATATCGTTGATATCGACGTAGCCCGAACCACCAGGGCCGTCCGCGGTGCCGTAACGGTCGTAGTTAGCACGCTTCTGCTCGTCGGAAAGAACGGAATAAGCCTCGTTGAGCTCTTTGAACTTGGCCTCGGCCTCGGGGTCGTCCGAAACGTCCGGGTGTACGGTACGGGCCTTCTTTAGAAACGCGCGCTTAATCGTCCGCGCGTCGGCATCCTTGTCGACGCCAAGTACCTCGTAGTAATCCCTATTTTCCGACACGACCGAATCCTTCCGACTTTCATTATTGTCACAGTGCGTCCTATACCCAAGCTGGGCCGGCCGCAAACAGAGGGGTTGATGTTATTGCATTCCGTAAGGCGAAAGCATGGCACGCTGCGAGCAGCTCGCAAACCAAACCGACACGAGCGCAAACATAAATCCGTTGGCGAAACCGTTGGCAAACTGCATCGCGCCGCGCTTCCACCACAGCAGG
Source organism: uncultured Collinsella sp. (assembly GCA_900548815.1). Taxonomy (GTDB): domain Bacteria; phylum Actinomycetota; class Coriobacteriia; order Coriobacteriales; family Coriobacteriaceae; genus Collinsella. Next base: position 7,747 of record URLR01000063.1, on the reverse strand, counting down.
CTGCGGTGAAGCACGCCGTCCGAGACCACCATAAACAGGCCCATGGCAAACGGAATAAAACACATCACGGCAAAGGCCGAGAACACACCCGAGATGGCCGACAGCACCAAAAATGGCGCCACGATGCCCATCAGGTAAAAACCGGTACGAGCCTTGCCTTCCAGACGCTCGGCCTCAACATGGGCGCGACCGACCAAATCGCCGCCCGAGGCACCGTTGGTGCCGGCGTGACCCATACCGCCAATACGGACCTCGTCGCCATCGTGCGTACCGGCAGGAAACTCAATCGTCTGCTCGGAGGTCACACGGACACGGCCGCTGCCGCCGCAATCGGGGCAGGGGTCGGCGACGACCTTACCGGAACCGCCGCACTCGGGGCAGACCGACTGAAACGTGCCGGCACCGAACAGGAAGGACAGGTCGACATCGATGTGGCCGCGACCACCGCAGCTCGGACAGGTATGTGCATGCTCGGACGAAACAGAACCCGAGCCGCCACAGTGGCCACAGGTATCGAAGCGCGTATAGCGGACGGTCTTGCGGGCACCGCCCTTGGCCTCCTTGGCGTCGAGCTTGATATCGACGACCACGTTGGCGCCGTTCTCGGGATTATAGGCAGCCTGCCCGCGACGCGGCTGGCCCCAGGCGCCACCAAAGGGAAAGCCGCCCTCAAAGGGATTGCCATAGCCTGCGCTCCCGGCGTAGCCGCCGCCATAGGGCGAAGCCGTAGGAGCGCCGGCGAAGGGGTTGCCCGAGCGCATGGCGTCGTAGCGCGCACGCTTCTGCTCGTCCGAAAGCACGGCGTAGGCCTCGGAAACCTCTTTAAACTTTTCCTCGGCATCAGGTTCTTTGTTGACGTCCGGATGGAGCTTGCGGGCCTTTTGCTGGAAGGCCTTCTGTATATCACGCGAGGTGGCGTCCTTGGAGACACCCAAAATCTCGTAGTAATCTTTTTCGTTCATCGTCGCCATGCGCGGCAACCTCCTGCTCACAGCAGCGTATATATTGCGGTAATTCTACCCGAGCGGCCTAAGCTAGACCCCAAAACAGCTCGAACAGCACATTTCCATCGAGCCAGCCCAAGTGGGTGGGCGCTAAACGGGCGTGGGCACGACCTGCGATAACGTCTTTCGAGGCGACGCACTCCGCATGCCCCTCGACATAATCGGGCACCCAAGTGGCAAGACCCAACTCGAGCGCACGGTCACAGGCCGCCGCCAGCTCGTCTGCAGCGATCACGCTTGCCGAGCGAACCAACAGATCGGGCCCAATGCCACGCGTCATGCGGCAGGCGAGCATCAAATCCTCGGCCGTGGCCTCGCGCTGCGACAAATACTCGGCATCAAACGTCGTCGCGGCATCGTCGCGTTGCACCAGACGCACGCGATACGCATCGCCGCGAGCGGGCACGTCGGGAAACATCCCAGCCAAGCGATCGAAATCCTCGGCGTCGAGCATACCGGCGGCAGAGCGACCCAAGCCCAGATAGCCCTGTCCGGTCCAATAGGCAATGTTGTGGGCGCACTCATGGCCGTCGAGCGCGTAGCTTGCCACCTCATACGGGTGATAGCCGGCCGCACCCAGGCGTTCACGCGCCGCGTCCATGCATGCAGCCTGAAAATCCTCGTCGGGCTCGAGCGACTCGTCGCGACACGCCATGCGGTAGAGCGGCGTGCCCTCCTCGAGCGTGAGGGGGTACACCGATACATGATGCGGCGCCGCCGCCAACACGCCATCGAGCGTGCGCTGCCAGCTTACGGCAGTCTGCCCGGGAAGTCCGCACATCAGGTCGCAGGACACATCGAGCCCAGCGTCCTTGACCGTCGTGATAGCTGCAAGGGCGCGGTGCGAATCGTGGATACGGCCAATCGCGGCAAGCTCGGCGTTGTCGAGGGTCTGAACTCCCAGAGAAATGCGCGTAACGCCCACCCCGGCAAGCGCCGCGGCAAGCTGCGAAGTCAACGACTCAGGATTGGCCTCGCAGGTGAACTCAACGGGCTTGCACCACGCAGAGATACGCCGGGCGAGTTCTACCAGACGCTCTCCCGCCAGCGACGGAGTGCCGCCGCCAACATAGACGGTGCGGATCTGTGCAAGCACGCCTGCGTCGCCAAAGGCATCGAGGCGCGCATGCAACTGCTCAAAATAGGCATCGAGTGCAGCGCTCAGGTCGCACGGAGCAAAACTGCGAGAGTCAAAGTCGCAGTACCGGCACTTTTGGGCGCAAAACGGCACATGCACGTACAGCGCGGTAACGGCCACCGTTAGGCCTCCAGCGGATGAGCGGGCACCGACTCGCCGGCGGCAAGTGCGGCTTCGCAGGCCACCACATCACGCTCGATATCATCGACCAATACCATGAACTCCTCGTACGTGGAGCAGCGCACCACCTGGGCGCGCCAGGCCGCAGCATGGGGCATGCCCTTTAAATACCAACTCGCGTACGTACGAGCACGCGACATGAGCGGCAACAGCTCGTGCGTGAGCGTCAGGTGCTCGCGCAGGGCGCCCAGTCGCTCGACCGAGCTACGCACCGGTACCGGCGTGCCATCGAGCGCAAGGGCGCGGGCATCGCCGAACACCCAGGGGTTACCATAGATACCGCGCGCGATGAACACCGCGCTGGCACCCGAGCTTTGCAGATGCTCCGCGGCATCCTCGGCCGAGAACACATCGCCCGAACCGATCACGGGAATCTCGACGGCGTCGGCCACCTCATCGACGACCGACCAATCGGCCTGGCCCGTATAGAGCTGCGTGGCACAGCGACCATGCACGGCGACTGCGGCAGCCCCTGCACCCTCAAGCATCTGGGCGAATGTCGCGGCATTGCGATCCTCGGCATAAAAGCCTTTGCGAATCTTGACGGTCACGGGCACGTGCGCCGCGCCGACCGCCGCCTCGACGATCTGCTCGGCCAGCTCGGGTGTGCGCATAAGCGCCGAGCCCTCGCCCTTGGTGACGACCTTTCGAGCGGGGCATGCCATATTGATATCGATCAGCGTCAGGCGATCGCCAACGCGCTCCTCGACGGCGGCGACGGCGCTCGCAAACTGATCGGGCTTGGAGCCAAAGAGCTGCACGCAGATCTGCTGTTCCTCATCGGCAGGTAGAACCAGACGCCACGTCTTATTGCTGGCATAGGCAAGGCCCGCCACGCTCACCATCTCGCTGTAGGCAAGATGGGCACCGCGGCGGCGGCACATGATGCGATAGGCGGGATCGGTCACGCCGGCCATGGGAGCCATAAGGAACGGCTGCTCGGCATAGGCACCCAGCAGCCGCGTACTGTATTCAGAAAGCGCCATGGAGCTACTCGTCCACCTTGAGAATAGCCATAAAGGCCTCCTGCGGGACCTCGACCGAACCGATGGCCTTCATGCGCTTCTTGCCCTCTTTCTGCTTCTCGAGCAGCTTGCGCTTACGCGAGATATCGCCGCCATAGCACTTGGCCAAAACGTCCTTGCGGCGCGCCTTGACGGTAGAGCGGGCGATAATCTTGTTACCGATGGCGCCCTGAATAGGCACCTCGAACAGCTGACGCGGAATGATTTCCTTGAGCTTGTCGCACAGACCGCGGGCCAGGCCATAGGCCTTGTCCTTGTGCACGATAAACGAAAGCGCATCCACCTCATCACCCGAAAGCAGGATATCGAGCTTGACGAGCTCGGAGGGACGATACTCGTTGAACTCATAATCGAGCGAGGCATAGCCCTTGGTGCGGCTCTTGAGCTGGTCAAAGAAGTCCAGGATGAGCTCGGCGAGCGGCATGTCAAAGCGCATCTCGACCGATTTGCTCGTGAGATGGATCATGTCGGTCGTAATGCCGCGGTGCTCGATAGCGAGCTGCATGACGGCGCCCGTATACTCGGGCGGGCAGATAATCTTGGCCTTGAGGTAGGGCTCCTCGATGCGCTCGATGCGCGTAGCCTCGGGCAGATCCTGCGGGCTGCGGACATCAATCATCTCGCCGTCGGTCTTATAGACGTGATAGTCCACCGAAGGGCTCGTAGCAATGAGGTCAAGGTTGAACTCGCGCTCCAGGCGCTCCTTGACGACTTCCATATGCAGCAGGCCTAAGAAGCCCACGCGGAAGCCAAAGCCGAGCGCCACCGAGGTCTCGGGCTCCCACACCAACGACGGGTCGTTGACATGCAGCTTATCGAGAGCGTCGCGCAGATTCTCGTAATCCTTGTTGTCAATTGGGAACAGGCCCGTGTAGACCATGGGCTTGGCCTCGCGGTAGCCGGGAAGCGGCTCGGGACAAGGATTCGACGCCCAGGTAAGGGTGTCGCCCACGCGAACGGCCTCGGGGTCCTTCAGGCCCGTGACCACGTAGCCCACCTCGCCGACCGTCAGCGCGTCGACCGGCGTCTCGGCAGGACGCTTGACGCCCACGCCGTCGACCAAAAAGTCACCTTCTGCCTGCATCATACGAAGGGTATCGCCCTTTTTAATGGAGCCGTCAAAAACACGGACCGTGGCAACGACGCCGCGGTACTCATCAAAATACGAGTCCAGGATGAGCGCCTTGAGCGGCGCGTTCGCATCGCCCTTGGGCGGTGAGATCAAGAAGACGATAGACTCCAGCAAATCGTGAATGCCCTCGCCGGTCTTGCCCGATACGCATACGGCATCGTCGGCAGGAATCGCCAGGTCATCCTCGATCTCGGTCTTGACCTCGTCGGGGTGTGCAGAGGGAAGGTCAATCTTGTTGATGGCGGGCACGATATCCAGGTTGGCGTTCATGGCGAGCGTCGCGTTAGAGACGGTCTGCGCCTCGACACCCTGCGTCGCGTCGACGACGAGTACCGCGCCCTCGCAGGCGGCCAGCGAACGCGAGACCTCATAGGTAAAGTCCACGTGGCCCGGTGTATCGATCAGGTTGAACTGATACGTCTCGCCATCGTCGGCGTCATAGGAAACGCGAACGGCATTGGACTTGATCGTGATGCCGCGCTCGCGCTCGATATCCATGGTGTCGAGCAGCTGCGACTCCATGTCGCGCTCGTCGACGGTATGGGTGAGCTCGAGGATACGGTCACTGATCGTGGACTTGCCATGGTCGATGTGCGCAACGATAGAGAAGTTGCGGATGTGGGAAATGTCAATTGAAGTATTCATGCGGACTATCTTACCCGAGCGGTACAAAAAATGGAGCCTGTTCCATAAAACAGGCTCCATTTATGCGCGTAATCTGTGTGGTGTGAAATTTACAACTTAGGCGTTGATGCTGTTCACGAGCTTGGCAAGACCGGACTTGCGGTTGGAAGCCTGGTTCTTGTGGATGACATGCTTGGCGGCAGCCATGTCAAGACGCTTGGTGACGGTCTTGAGGGCAGCCTGGGCCTTCTCGGCATCGCCCTCGGCGACGGCGGACTGGACGTGCTTGGTCAGCGTCTTGAGCTCGGACTTGACAGCCTTGTTACGCATGCGAGCTGCCTCATTGGTGCGGATACGCTTCTTCTGAGACTTGATGTTTGCCACTTCTGGAGTTCCTTTCGAGTTCCTTGCAAAAAATGTATGACACCTCTGAGACACGGTGAGGTCATGCAAGCGCCTACTATAGCACGCTCCCCCTCAAAGGGATAGAACGAATTTGTCAAATAGGCAGGTATCATCACGATTTTCTCAAGATGTTCGTAATCCAGAGCAAAAGCGCGGTCTGGGAATCGGCCGAACCCTTGAGCGCGAGCTCCACATCAACGGCACCCTCGAGCGCTGCGACGAGCTCTGCCATCGAAAAGCGACGTGCCCAGGTCAGGTGATTCTTGACCTGCCAGGACTGGAGTTTGAGCGTTGCGGCCAGCTCACGACCCTGTCCGCGCGCATCGAGCGCCTTGGCAACGATAAGCTCGCGAATGCGGCCGCACAGCAATGTGTACGTCCACACGTAGCTCTTGGCGGGCATTAGATTGAAGAGCTCGAGCGAACGGCGCATGTCACGGGCCGAGACCGCATTGAGAAAGTCCCAGGGTTGAACCTCGGCCGTACGTACAATCCAGCGCTCAACGTCGGCAAGCTCAATCTGGGGCGCCTCGACCATCTGGGCAAGCTTAGCCAAGTCGTTATCGAGCATGCGAGTGTTTTCACCCGAACGCGAGACGAGCTCCTCGGCGGCCGCCGTCGAGATCGACTTGCCGTGCTGCGTCGCCATCTGCTGCACACGGCGCGGAAGCTCCCAGCGCTTGGTACCGGAGCAATCGATCACGGCCTTCTTATCGATCTTGGCGATCGCCTTATACAGGCGTGTGTTCTTGGCAAGCGAGTCGGCAATGACGAGGCAGACCGTTGTGGGGCTGGGACTCGCCAAATACTCGACAAGCGGCTCCGAGACCGCCTTGGCGAGCTTTGAACAGCCGTCAAGGATTACCAGGCGAAACTCGCTGCCCATCGGAAAGGTGTTAAGCGATCCGATAATCGACTCGATATCGGGGTCTTTGGTCATATCGCGCTCGTCGAGGTTGAACTCGACCATGCCCGTCTTTTCCAGACGCGCTTTCATACGCGAGACGGCGTGATCGCGCTTGACGCCGTCGGTACCGACGATCAGATATGCCGGCAGCAGACCGATTTCGGACATTGCGCTCCCCTCCCGCAGGCCTTCGTATTCGTTCCGTGCCATTCTAGCCCAGGGGCCCACCACACGCCAACGACGTCGTCACGGTCGCTGGCATCGCATCGTAAAGCCCTTCGCGGTCGGCGTGATGGTGATATCGCCGTGTTCGATAGTGCACGCGAACACACCGCCCGCTTCCTTAACGGCATCGATGCAGGCATCGGACGGATGGCCGTATCGATTCCCCTCGCCCGCGCTCGCGAGGGAAAGCTCAGGCTTCAAGACGTCCAGCAACTCACCATCGACCGAAACCTTAGAGCCGTGATGCCCAAGTTTAAGTACATCGATATCCCCCACCTCCTGCACGAATTCCCGTTCTTGGTCGAGCTCAGCATCACCGGTGAGGAGCATGCGCAGGCCCTTGTCTTCCTGAACATAAGAGAGCAGCAGGACAAGCGAGTCCTCATTGCCCTCGCCATCCACGGACTCGAATGGCCACATCACGCGGGCGCAAAATGAGCCGATGTCGACCGTATCCCCATGGCGCACCTGCCGATACTCCACGCCAGGTCGGTTCAATACCTCGGCAGGAGCATCCTCCAGCGCATCCGCCGCCACGGCAATCGTTCCGACCGAAAACTGTTCGAGCACGGCAGGCAGACCACCCCAGTGGTCCTCATCCCAATGCGTCACAAAGACGGCATCGATATGGTGCACGTTATTGCGAACCAACGCCGCCACCACGCGCTCGTCGAGCCCGCAGTCGACGAGCGCTACTGCACCGCCCTCGCGGATAAGAATCGCATCGGCCTGGCCCACATCGAGTACCGTCACCGAAGGCGGAGCGAATCGATCCCAAAAGACGTACGGAATCGCAGCCAAGAGCACCAGACATGCAAGCCCCACCGCCATAGGGAGTGCACGGGGACGCGGCCACCAGACCAGCAGGGCCGCCAGCAAACACGGCACTAGGTAAATCCACACGCTATCGGGCGGCACGCTCACGGATGCACCCGGCACGGCGGCAAACAGCTGCTCGAAGAACAGCGCGCAACGGGCGGCAATCATGGGCACAACGAGCGCCCAAGCCCGCAACGGTCCCACGAGCGAAAAGGGAACCAGCACGATCGACACAGCAAGCAGTACGCTCACCACCTGTCTCTTATACACATCTCCGAGCCCACGAGA